>JAQGPA010000004.1 GCA_028293325.1 Pedosphaera sp.
AATCCGCTGCTGCCGGTAAACTTCAACACCGTTGCGCCAGAAAGAAAATCAATGCTCGCATTGCCCGCCACCAGCAATTGCCCCAATTGTTGTGTCGTGCTTTGCAGTGTGAGCCGGCCGGAAGTCGTGAACAGCCCGCTGTTCGAAACCACCGGCGTCAACCCCGCGTTATTAATCGTCATCGTCCCGCTCAAATTAATATTGCTGGCGATCAGGCTGCCGCCGGTGAAAGTGTATATCCCGCGATTCGTCAACCCCAGCACCGAGCGATGAATTCCACCGCTCTGCTCAAAATCCCCACCGAATGGAGTGCCATCACTCAATGGCGTCACCGCTTCCACCACCACAGAAGCATTCGAGAGCGTTCCGCCTGAGAGCGAATAAGTCGCCCTATAGATATCCACTCCGCCGGCAACCGTGTTCGTTCCTGCCCCCTGGTAAAAATTTCCCAAATAGCTCATGTTAATCGCCGCGCTCGACAGCATTCCGCCGTTGAGGGAATAAGTACAGAACCGGCTCGAGCTCCCGTAATCATCGAAAAATCCGTTAACGCCCAGGCCATTGGTCACCGTGACGACGCCGCCATATTGCGTGAAGTTGCCTTGCCTCAAGCTCATCGATCCGCTCGCAATAACTCCGTTCGTCATCCAATAATTCCCAATGCCAAAACTGACCCCGCCCAATTGAAGCGACGTCACGCTCACTACGCCGGTCGCTTGATAAAAGTTGCTAAAGTCGCCGCCGCTGGGCCCCACCGTCACCGCTCCAAACAACGAACCGTTGATGAGCGAATACGATCCGTTATGCGGCAGAATGGTCCCGATGTTGGTCCCGCCATATTGTTTGAACTGGCCATGAACAATATCCTCCACCCCGCCTTGAAGAATTCCGTTGGTCAGATTGTACGATCCCTGCAAAATGCTCAAATTTGGGGTCGTGGCGGTTCCACCCCCTTGATTAAACGAATTCGTTCCATTCTGGAGGATGTATCCCGCAATCAGATCTCCCCCCATCAGTTCGTAATCATCCGCATTCGACAATAAATTACTCACCTGATGCAATCCTCCGCTCTGGAGGAATGTGGCAAAGGCCGGATTCCCGCCTGAAACCGTGCCGGGCGGCAGCACATAAGTATTGGCCGTTAAAAGCGTTCCCCCTTGCAGCGTGTAGGTTGTCTTGTCCGTGGATAACAATCCAGCCACTGTGTTGGTCCCGCCATACTGGAAGAAATTTCCAAGCATCCCCATTTGGAGAAATGGTTCCGAAAGGATTCCGTCGTACAGAAAATAACTGCACAGCCGGGTGTCACTCGGATAATCATCAAAGAACCCATACAGCATAAATCCATTCGTTATCAGATGCGTGCCGCCATATTGATAAAAGCCGCCCTGGAGCATGTTGATGGACCCGTCATAAACGGTTCCATTGGTCATATAATATTTTCCCGAGCCGAGCGCGCCGCCAATGCCCAGTGAATTCACACTCACCAACCCGTTGCCTTGATGGAAAACGCCAAAGTTCCCGCCGCTCGCTCCCACCGCCACCGTCCCGAACACCGACCCGGCGATCAGGTCATACGTGCCGTTCTGCGGCAAGACCGTCCCGCTATTTGTCCCGCCATATTGGTTGAACCGTCCGCCGCTCACCAGCGGCCCAATAGCCACCGCCCCTTGAAACACCCCGTTGCTCAAATTATAGGTCCCCTGGAAAATATTTAAATTCGTCATCGCGGTCGTCGCCCCGATTTGATTCACCGTTCCATTAAATAAATCAAACTCCCGGAATGTGCTGTCGCCATTCAGCGTCACGACTCCGTTCGACATCGCCGTGCTGGAATCCGGCACCGCCCAGACCCCCTGTTCCAAATCCACTTGTCCACTAATGACGCACCGTATGCTCCCCACCGCCACCGCCTCCACGCGCAAAGCCGACAGTTGGCAGGCGATGGCGCCGTTGGTTCCCACCGTCAGCATGTTCCGGATGCGCACCGGGGAACCCGTGCCCACGAAGTTAAGCAAAAACGTATTGAACGAACCGATCGGTGCTGAAACAGTGAGATTGCTCACGATCATGGTGCTCGGAAACGAATCGCGCGTGACCGCCCCCACCGCCACTGCCTTGAAACCCGCGTTCGTCACCAGCACGGTTTGATTGCTGGCTGGCCGCACTGCCAGAGACCAGGTCAAATCCTCCCAATTCCCGGTGCCTGCGCCCGTCCAACTATTCACCTGGGCCAACCCCGTGCAGCAGGTCAGCACCCCCAAGACACCACTTCATGCAATAAACGCCCTTAAGCTTCCCGATATAATAGATTTTAGTGTCCTCATAATTTCCCTAGGCTGATGGAGCGTCACAACGGCGGGAAACAACAAACCCCTTTTGGTAGATAATGAAACGCCCTGCTTGACCAGGGTATTAGCGGCCAAACCCCACCCAAAGTCAAGCTCGCGCGCCGCATATTCCAGGAACGCAACGCCTTCTCCCCATGGTGACCCGTCCGGAAGGACCTTTCCGCCGGGTCCTTCCGGACGGGTCACCACAGCCACGGCTCTACGGCAGGCAAGATGCCTGCCACTACGCAAGCCGGTAGCGCCCTTACGTTTGCAGGGTCTGAGCGGATGGGGAGTTTTAACCACGGATGCACAGATTCACACTGATTCCGGAGGGGAATTTTTGACCAGCCTTCGCGAAGACACTATGATGCGGCAAGCAGGATTAACAGGATTGGCGGCTTGGATTGGGGCGGGGATGATGGGATAAGGACATTAACTGAGGGGATTTTTTTGACAGGATTGGGAGTGGATTGGGAATGGATTTTAATTCTCACGCAGAGACGCGGAGGGTGCTTGCGCACGGCCATGATGGGGACTAAGACACTGACTGAGGGAGTTTTTTGACAGGATTTACAGGATTGGGAATGGATTGGGATTGGAACGGAGATCGGAATGGAAGGAATTTTTAACCGCGAAATAATCGAAATACGCGAACAAACTCAGGGGAGAGTTTAACCGCAGATTCACTCAGATGAACGCAGATGCGGTTCAAATTCGGAGTGTGGGTCCTTCCACCTTCGCCAAGGCTTCCGCCGCCGTCAAGGCTATGGCGGACAAGTCGGCGGACAGGTCCGGACGGGTCACCACGGAGTGCGGAATTTAACCGCGGAGACAAGTTGCGGAGGTCGTGAGTCCAGAAGGAGATAATGGGGGCAATAACCTTTTCTGTTTCCCTAATTTCCTAATAGATGACCGGTTTTAGGAGATTGATTTCCGCCGGTTCCTGCGATTCAGGACGTGACAGCTTCTGAAAGCGGGGGGACAGAATGCCTGAGAACCAAAAGTGTCATTTTTCTAGGACTGACCCTTTCACTGCAACAGTTCCTGCCAAACGCGCAACTGATTCTCTACCCGGACGCCGCGCACGGCTCGCAATACCAGTATCCCGAACTCTTTGTGAATCACGTCTCGATGTTTTTGTCGGCAACAGACGTTTGGGTGCCGTGAGTATGCCGGGCGGACGAAGGTTACTGATTACACATTTAGAGCTCGTTAATAAATGAAAACTAGCGCCGGGCAATGTTCCGTGGTTGGTTGGGGTCGGAGGACATGTTTTATGGCGCAACCACTGGTAGGTGACAATCTGTCGAGCATGCTGGAGGCCTCGCTGCCACCTTCCAAACCGCGACACCACCTCCACCCCGAAACGAGCTCTTACTTACCGAACCGCATTAAACAACACATTCGAGGAAATTGAAAATGATGACAACACTGGACAAAAACAAGGCATTCGTTCGGGAGGCTTTCGAGACGCTGTTCAATAAGCGTGACTATGCCGCCGCCGAACGTTTCTGGTCAACGGATTACATCCAGCACAGCGCCCATATCGAACCGGGCCGCGACGGGCTTTTCAGGTTGGTAAAAAGCCTTCCTCCTGCGCTTAAGTACGAGAGCACACTTGTCGTCGCGGAGGGCGACTATGTCCTGCTGCACGGCCGCTTTTCAGGGATTGGGCTGCCGGTCAACTGGATCGTGGTGGATATAGTTCGTCTGGAGGACGGCAAGCTAAAGGAGCATTGGGACGTCATCCAGGATGAAGCTTCCAAAGCCTCCTCAAAGAGTGGGCTGCCCATGTGGGGGCAATCTTTCCCGCTTGAGAAAACAGAGTCGTAAAAACCAAGACAGAAACGACCGGAAAAATCTGATGCTCGATTAACCAACAAACAAAGAAGATTTTTGTATCACGCACCATCAAGTTTGCAAAGGCCCGGCATCGGACTATGTTTGTTGATGGAGGCAGAGCGCAAATCTGGCGGACAAACACAACAAAAAAAGGAACAAAACATATGCGCAATAACGATGGACAAAAGTTGGCAGGGAGGAAAGTGTCTCAAGACTACGTGGTGAAGAAACACAGCATCTCTTCAGAGCTGGCACAGAAAATGGTGGATGAAGCGGTGGCGAAAGCCAGACAACTTGGCGTTGCCGAGAACGTAGCGATTCTCGATGACGGGGGCAATCTCAAGGCGTTCAGCCGGATGGATGGGGCTCCCCTCCTTTCAATCGAGATTGCGCAGAATAAGGCATATACAGCTCTGTTCGGCGTCTCCACGCAGGACTTTTTCAACTTTATCCAGGGCGACCCGTCGCTTTTGGCCGGCATTCCCACGCTTGCACGTGTGGCGGCGTGGGGAGGAGGGTTTCCCATTAAGGTGGACGAAGAAGTTGTCGGGGCGATCGGAGTGAGCGGGGCACCCACGGTGAAGAACGACGTCGATTGCGCGAAGGCAGCCCTCGCGCTCGTACCCGATGCGGTGGCGGCGGACTAATT
>JAQGPA010000075.1 GCA_028293325.1 Pedosphaera sp.
CAGTCGATTCGTATGCGCGTGCGCAGGAGTTGTAGTGGGAACAGGAGTGGAGGTTGTCACGAGCAATTGATTTTTTGATTGGGTTACCGTTGGCTTACAGGCGCTCAAGCCGATGATTAAAACGGCCAGCCCCGCGAGATTCTTTACGCAAACCACTACCAAACCATAGACTGCCGCCCCCAATCCCGCAAAGAAAACCGTCGCCCGCAACTTCCCTCCTGGTTCGGTGTTCAACCTTTAGCTTGTCCCCGCCCCCATCAACAACTTGCTTTATCCAGGGTTCAGCCATTACATTAAAATCCTTATGAAACGCCTTTTTCATTCGGCGTGCCAGACTGTGTTCAGTGTGCGAACCCTCATTCTGGCCTGTTGGCTCGCTTGCGTCTCCATCGGCTCGTTGGTCGCGCAGCCCATCGAAGTCCCAAGCATTGATTCGCCCAAGGTTCAACCCACGCCCATCCAAAGAGATCCAATATCGCAGACACCGATACTGCCCATTCCGGTGCCCCAAACCCCCGTTCACATTGACTCCATACCCATCACGCCCGTAACCAAGCTCCCCATTCTCGGCTCCCCCGGCGCCACCACGGGTGGAACAGCGCTACCCGCTCCCACGCCTTCGTCCGCCGCTCCCGCTCCGCAAATATCAACACCGACCGCGCCAACCACATCAACAGAACCCACCGATGACGATCTGTTGAACCTGCAAATACCGGACACGAGCGAGAGCGACACAAGCCAAACCAACGCCCCCGCCACTAACGACTCCTTACCCGCTGACGTTTCCCCCACCACTCCCGCAACCAACGCCCCGCCCAGTGACACCCCAGCCCTACTACCAGATACGTCACCCGCCAAGTCACCGAATCCCTATCCATATCCCGTCTAAAATAACCGCGCCAGCACCTACTTCGCCGGATTGGCCCCTTTAACTTCCAGCCGTATGGAATAAAGCGATTTACTGGCCGTGATGAAAAGCGTGCGATGATCCTTGCCGCCAAAACTGACATTGGCCGACCACGGTTCCGGCACATCAATATGCTCAATTTGCACGCCCGACTTGTCGAACACGGTCACACCTTTACCGGAAAGATAAATGTCACCCTTCTCGTCCAGCGTCATGCCATCGGAACCCTTGCTGCAAAATAGCGTCTTGTTGGTCAGCGAACCGTCGGCTCCAATCTCGTAACGGTAGGTGCGATCCGCTCCGATATCCGCGACAAACAGCGTTTTGCCGTCCGGCGTGCCGATAATTCCATTCGGCTTGTTCAAATCGCTCGTGACGCGCATCACGGTTTTGCCGTCCGCTGCAACGTGATAAACTTGCTGCGTCTCCAGTGCCATTGCCGCGTGATCCCACCATTCGCGTTTGTAAAACGGATCAGTGATATACATTCCACCCTTCGGCATAACCCACACGTCATTCGGCCCGTTGAGATATTTCCCCTGGTAGTCCTTCACCAACACGGTCACTTTCTTGTCGGGCGCAATCGACCAAAGCTCATTCTTCTCATCGGCACAGGCGATTAAATTTCCTTTTGCATCAAAAAACATGCCGTTGGCGCGACCGGCCGGTTGCATGAACGTGGAAAGTTTGCCCTCCACGCTCCATTCCATGATGCGATTGTTCGGCTGGTCGGTAAAAAAGACATTGCCGTTCGCGTCACTGGTGGGACCTTCCGTGAACAGGAACTCTCCCGCCAACTTTTCGAGTTTCGCGCCCGGCGCGATCACGCCTTCCGCCGATACCCAGGACGTCCATCCCACGCTCAAGCCAATAATGATCGGAAATAGAAATTTTTTCATGTTACAATAAACATTTTGCAACCACCGACGCAGCCAGGCCCGCCGGCGGATGTGTGTAATCGCAACACTGCAAGCAATCCGATTTGTTGGCAACAAGAATGCGCGCCCGTGACAGCGGAGTTTTAGGGCACCTAGCAAAACACAATTGCACCCTGACCGGATAATTTGCCAACCATTCGTCTCCCTCGCCCTTGGTGACCTGTGCGGAAGCACCCGAGCGGGGAGAGGGTACGGGGTGAGGGGTACCAAACGCTCGTCCCATTGCTCAAATGGCTTTTTAGGTTTTGTTATGGGTTCTTAGCCGATGCCAGGCCAAAAAATCAAAATCGTGGCGCCACTGCTGCTGACTCCTGAATTCTATTTTCTTCCCCGCTCTTTTTCCATCGTCACCTCTTCCCGAAATGCTATACGTTTGGGCATGTTATCGGAGAGACCATGGAAGTTGGATGCGATTGTCCGCCTGTTGCTGGGCATCGCCATCTGCATTTGTTTCGTCCAGTTTGCGGCGGCGCTCATACAACATTTTCATGACCAGGGGAAATTGCCCCAAGCCTCCCCGCTCTTCACCCTCATCGCCAACCTCGGCTTGCATGCTTCAATTTTAGTCGCCATCACTGTCTTTTTACGCCTGGAACACATCCGCTGGCGGGACGCCTTCGGTTTTGCCACGCCCGGACTGGGATTCGCCATCCTGCTTGGCCTGGTGGTGGGCATCGCCTTTATCCCGCTGGGAATGTCCCTGCAATGGCTTTCCTTGAAGGCCATGGGTCTGTTCAGTCTGCCCACGCCCGAACAACAAGCCGTGCAAATCCTCAAGAGCGCCGGTCCCGGATTGGATCGGATTTCTCTCATCATCTTCACCGTGTTCATCGCGCCGCCGGCCGAAGAGATGTTTTTCCGCGGCATCCTCTATCCCACCATCAAGCAATATGGCTACCCACGCCTGGCGCTCTGGGGCACCGCGCTGCTGTTTGCCCTCATCCATTTTAATCCCCCAATCTTTGTGCCGCTGACCGTCCTCGCGCTCGCCCTGACTTTCCTGTACGAAAAGACCAACAATCTCCTCGCCTGCATCGTCGCCCATGCCGCCTTTAACGCCGCCAACGTGGTGTTGCTATACGTGAACGATCCCGGCTTCCACCCGCCCCACTGATCCACCCCGGCATGAATGAATTTGAATTAATCACCCAGTTGACCCGCTCGTTGCCCACGAACAAATCCGTCGTGGTCGGCCCGGGCGATGATTGCGCCGTGCTCGATTTGGGCCTCCCCGACCGCTTGCTGCTGTTCAAAACCGATGCCGTCGTGGAAGGCATCCACTTTACGCCCGATACGCCGCCCGAACAAATCGGCCATAAAGCCCTCGCCCGTTGCCTGAGCGATATCGCCGCCATGGCCGGCACGGCCAATTCCGCGCTCATCACCCTGGCCCTGCCCCGTAAATTTGATTCCGACCGCGTGGAAAAAATATATGCCGGTATGAACGCCCTCGCGCGACGATATGACGTAGCCATCGTCGGCGGCGAAACCACCGTCAATCCCGAACGCATGCTCGTTTCCGTGGCGTTGCTGGGCACCGTCGCGCGCGGCAAATGCGTCCTCCGCTCCGGCGCGCTCGCCGGTGACGCCATTTACGTTACCGGTGAATTGGGCGGCTCACTGGCCGGACGCCATCTGGAATTTGAACCGCGACTGGCCGAAGCCCGCTGGCTGGCCGATCATTTTTCCCTCCACGCCATGATTGATCTCAGCGACGGTCTCGCCGGCGATCTTCGCCACGTTTTGAAAGCGAGCCACGTCGGTGCCGAATTGCTCGCCACGGCCATTCCCGTCAGCCGTAGCGCGCGCGCCGCCTCCAAGGCGGAATCGTCCGCCAAAACACCTCTCTTGGCGGCGTTGACCGACGGGGAGGATTTCGAACTTCTCTTCACCGTGGCCAGTCGCGATGCCGTGCCACTGCTGGACGCCTGGAAACAGGCGTTTCCAAAAGTGAAGCTTAGTTGCATCGGCAAGATAACCTCCGGCGAAGGCATCACGCTCCGGGATCAGCACGGGGCCAGGAAATTGGCGGCGCATGGCTATATACATTTCACATAGTGCCGACGAAACGCTCGCGCTCGGCGAAACCTGGGGCCGCACCGCAGTCAGCGGGTTGGTCATCGGCTTGTCCGGCGATTTGGGCGCGGGCAAAACGCAACTCGCCAAAGGCATCGCGCTCGGCCTCGGCATTACCGGCCGCGTTCATTCCCCCACTTTCACCCTCGTCAACGAATACTCCGGCGGCCGCCTGCCCTTGTTCCACCTTGATTTGTATCGCCTCGACACGCCCGACCAAATAATCGCCGCCGGTCTGGAGGAATATTTTCAGCCCCCGGGTGTCACAGTTATAGAATGGGCGGAACGTTGGTTTGGCAGCACGGATAAATTGAAAATACAATTTGCAAAGTCCAAATGTCATTATCGCCGCGTCAGCCTGGAAGCGATCAATGAAACTGAACGCCGCATCACGTATGAAGATTTTGGCAATTGAATTTTCCTCCGACCAACGGAGCGTTGCCCTCTTCAATGCAGGCTCTGTCCTTGGCGCCGCCGTGGAAACCGCCACCCGCGACACCCATGCGCTCGCCCTCGTAACTCAGGCGCTGGCTCAAGCCCGGCTGGAGCGCGAAGCCGTCGAATGCCTCGCCCTCGGCCTTGGCCCCGGTTCCTATACTGGCATCCGTTGCGCCATCGCGCTCGCCCAAGGCTGGCAACTCGCCGTTGGCGAAAGCCGCATGAAATTGCTCGGCCTCAGCAGCGTTGCCTGCCTCGCTGCGGAAGCCCAGTCCCAAGGCTGGTTCGGCATGGTAAACATCGTCATCGACGCCCAGCGCAACGAATTTTATTTGGCCGGTTATGAAATCACCGCCACCAGTTGCCGCGAAGTGCAACCGCTCAAACTCGCCAGCCTGGACGAAGCCCGCTCCCGCGCCTTGGCTGGAGAACTGATGGTGGGGCCGGAAGTGAACCGCTGGTTTGAAGCCGGACGCGTCCTCTTTCCCACCGCGGCCATGTTAGGCCGGCTCGCCGCCGACCAAACAAATTTTGTCTCCGGAGAAAAACTCGAACCGATCTACCTGCGGGAAACATCCTTCGTCAAAGCCCCGCCGCTTCGTATCCTGCCCGTCAAATAAATCCAAACCGCCACCATCGTATGCACCCATCATTAAATCGCATCTCCAAATGGGCTCTCGTTTGGACCTGCGTTCTCCTCAGCCTTGCCCTTTTTCTCCCAACTGCCACCGCCGTGATCGATGGCAGCCTGACCAATCGCCCTGGCTCCCAACCACCACCCTCGGCTCCCGCTGCTTCCTCCACCACAACTCCTGCCGCTCCCATCCCAAGCGCCCATACCCAATCCGCCGCCGACCAAATCAAACAACGCTGGCTACTCTCGGGATTAATCCTGGTCCTCCTGGGCGCAGGAGCTTATTACCTCACGCGCAAGCCATCCGCCTCCGCGAAGCAATAAAGTAACTGCTCAGATCTCCCCGTTCATGTCGTGCGTCGTGAGGCATGACAGCCTTGCCCGTTTGAAGTACAGCTTCAATCCGAAAACCAAATTCGTCACTGCCGCGCCCGGCACTTGCCCTGAACCGGCTCCTTCCAAATGGCCGTCCGGACCTTTTGCCCGCGCCAGGCGATCTCCCGCGGCAGACCCACGTTCGCCGAAAGCAGCCGGCCTATCATCCGCCTCCTAATGGTTTGAGGTCCTGCAACAGCGTGGGAATGAGTTCCGAAACGGTGGGATGGATATGCATCGCGCGTTGCAGCACGGTGTAGGGCGCGCGGGCGTACATTATATCGAGGAGGCAGTGAACGGCCTCGTCGCCGCCGGTCCCGAGGATCGCGGCGCCCAGAATTTGTTTCGACTCCCGGTCCACGACCACCTTCATGAAGCCCTGCGTTTCGCCCTTTTCGACCGCGCGCCCGACCCGGGTCATAGGTCGTTTCGCCGTGAGGGCGGGCTTGCCGGTGGCCCGCACCTGGGCATCGGTCAGGCCGGCCCGGCCCAGGGGCGGATCGATGTAAAGCGCATAGGCCTGGATGCGGTCGCTCACCCGGCGCGGCTCGTGGTCGAGGAGGTTGGCGGCGACAATCTCGAAATCGTTGTAGGCGGTGTGGGTGAAGGCGCCTTTGCCGTTGCAGTCGCCCAGGGCCCAGATGCCGGGAACGCTGGTGCGCAGTTGATCGTCCACCACGATGTAGCCGTGTTTGTCCCGCCCCACGCCGGCCTGGTCGAGGCCGAGGTCGTCGGTGTTGGGCGTGCGGCCCACCGCCAGCAGCAGATGCGTGCCGGTGGCCGACGGAGCACCCGTCTGACAGCTCAGGCCGAGGGTGATTTGGCTCCCCTGCCTGGCGGCGCTGATGCATTCGGCATTCAAGCGCAGGTGGATACCTTCTCGCTCGAAGATCTCCTGGATGGCCATGGAGATATCCTCGTCTTCGCGCTGGAGCAGGCGCGGCCCCATTTCGATGATGGTCACTTCGCTGCCGAAGCGCCGGAACATCTGCCCAAACTCAAGGCCCACGTAGCTGCCGCCCACAATGAGCAAATGCGGAGGGAGGAAATCAACGCCCATCATCGAGGAGTTGGTCAGGTACTCCACCTGGTCGAGCCCGGGCATGGCGGGGACCCGCGGACGCGTGCCGACGTTGAGAAAGATCCTCGGCGCGGTGAGCAAACTGGTGCCCACACTCACTTCCTGGGGGGATTGGAGGCGGGCCGAGCCGTGGTAAAAGATGCAGTTGGGCATGGTCTGCAGCCATTGCTCGATACTCCGCCGGGACGCGCCCGAGACGGCGTCTTTGCGGGCTTTGACCCGCTTCATGTCCACACGCACCGGACCGTCCAGGGCGATCCCAAAATCGGCGGCCCGGCGCGCCAGGTGCGCCGCGTAGGCGGAGGCCACCATCGTTTTTGTGGGAGTGCATCCGGTGTTGACGCACGTGCCTCCGACCAAGCCGCGCTCCACCACGGCGACCTTCATGCCGGCCCGGCTCAACCGGTCCGCCAAGGACGGCCCCGCTTGTCCGGTTCCGATGATAATGGCGTCGTATGGAGTTGCCACGCGATGGCTCCTTTCTCCGTGAACTCGTCAACCGTTTCCAAGCCTCCGTTGGAAGGATGCCTGCGAGGCACAACTCCGGCATCTGGGGAATGAGCCCCATTTGCGGCATCAGCGCTTATATCCAATAACCATGCACCCAAACGCAATGATGATCATCCAGACGGGCCCAATAACCCTGCACCCATTGCGCCGTGGGAAAAGGCTTCGGATCGGTTTCCTCCACCACGGCGGGCATCATCGCCGCATGGTCGTGAACCGCCGCCGTTTTCTCCTGCGTCGCGCACCCGTTCAGGAAAAAGAGCATCGCAGCTATTACCAGTGGAGACATTAGCACATCCTTTAATCGCTTCATGTTCATATTTTCTAACGGCGAATCACTCGCCGCCCTTTAATTTGGCCGTAGGTAACCTCCCTAGTTAATTTACCGCCGGATACCTCTCCTCGCAAATCGGCTCCCAACATTCGATTGCCGCCTCTGTCCTTTTCCGCCTAAAGTCGGTGCCATGAAAGCCGCCGTGCTCTATGGTCAGGAACAAATTCGCGTCGAAGATGTGGCGCTCCCGCCCCTTTCACCCGGGGGGGTGCGCATTCAGATCGAAGCCGCTCTTACCTGCGGCACCGACCTCAAGGTTTTCAAGCGCGGTTACCACGCCCGCATGATCGTCCCACCGGCCGTGTTCGGTCATGAACTGGCCGGTGTCATCAGCGAAATCCATCCCACCGTCATCGGTTGGCGGCTGGGTGAGCGCGTGGTCGTGGCCAACTCCGCTCCCTGCGGCCAATGTTTCTACTGCCAGAACAACCAGGAAAGTCTCTGCGATGATTTGCTCTTCCTTAACGGTGCCTATGCCGAATCCATTGCCGTTCCCGCGCGGCTGGTTGAAAAAAACTTGCTCCGTCTCAAACTGGAAACCCGCTTCCAGGATGCCGCGCTCACGGAACCTTTGGCCTGCGTGGTGCAGGGTGTCGAGGAATCTCAATTACGCGCTGGCCAGCGCGTGCTCGTGATCGGCACCGGCCCCATCGGCCTCATGTTCGTGGCCTTGGCCCATGAAATCGGCTGCCATGTCACTGCCGCCGGTCGTGGCGAAATCCGCTTGCAAGCCGCCCGGCGGCTCGGCGCGGAACGAGTCATTGATGTCTCCGGCCAACCCGACATCGTCCCCGCCATCCAGAGCCAGCCTGATGCCATCTTCGATGTGGTAATTGAAGCTGTCGGCAAACCGGAAGCCTGGGAAGCGGCGGCACGACTCGTGCGCAAAGGCGGCTTGGTTAATTTCTTTGGCGGCTGTCCCACCGGCACCACCGTCTCCCTCGACACCGCGCTAATCCATTATTCAAATCTCACCCTCCGTGCCAGCTTCCACCACACCCCGCGAACCATCCGCCGCGCGTTGGCGCTCATTGAGGCCGGAGTCATTCGCTCCGATGATTTTGTCAGCGGCGAATGTGCCTTAAGCCAGTTGCCCGAATTGTTCAAGTCCATGACCGCCGGAAACCGCGCCGTCAAAACCTTGATTCGCGTCCGGGAATAATTTGATCACATTCCAAAGTTTGGGGATCAGAGGGTTTTGACGGAATGAAAGCTGCAAGTTCAATCATAGAACCAACCACCGCACCCCACCAAATTGGGTAGGAGCCCGACGTAAGGAGGCTCTGACATCTCCCCCCAGCGCGCCAAACCCACCACCCACCCTCCAATCAACTCAACAGCCTCCCTCACCCTCTACCGTCGGACGGGAGAGGGCCGGGGTGAGGGTCCTCAAATCTTTCTCCAATCGTCGTCGTCCTCGCTCTATCCTCCTCAAACTTTGGGGAATTACCAATGGCGGCTTTAATTCTTGGCCACCTTCATATGCCGATGCACAAAGAAATAATAAACCGCCCCCAACACCACCATCGCCCCGCCCACCAAAATCACGATGCGATGATATTCGCCCGCCATTTTATCCTGCCCAATGCGGATCCCCAGCCACGCAAGAATCGCACACCAAATCCCCGAACCCAGCAATGTAAAGAGTGAGTACCATCTGAAATCCATCCGGACAATTCCCGCCGGTATGCCAATCAAATGCCGCACCACCGGCAGCAACCGCGAGATAAAAACCCCCATGGGACCGAAATGCGCCGCCCACCGTTCTGCTCCTTCAATTTTTTCCGGTGTGACCAAAACATAGCGGCCATAACGCAGCAGCAGCGGCCGTCCCGCCACGCGCGCCGTCCAATACATAATCGTCGCACCCACCCAGGAACCCAGCGTTCCCGCAATGATGATGCCCAGCACCGTAAACTTTGCATTCGCGCCCGTCGCCGCCAGGTGCGCCGCCGGCGGGATGATTAACTCGCTCGGCAACGGCAGAATGGTGCTTTCCATCGCCATCATCAACGCAATCACCGGATAACCACCCGTCTCCAGTGCATTCGTATACCAATCCAGCAAAGCTTTAAACATCCGCTCTGCTTATCGGGAAAGTCGAAGGGCTGCAAGCAACATTAAGCCCTGAGAAAGAAACTGCGCTGCTTCTCGCTGATTGGCATGTTGAGCTTTTCCATCACGGAAAGCATGTCCTCCCAAACTCGCCGCTTCTCGCTCAACGCCTGGTTGCGCAGCAGATAAGCCGGATGATACGTCGGCATGAGCGGGATGTTGCGATACGTCTGCCATTGGCCCCGCAATTTCGTGATGCCCACCGTCTTGCCCAGCAAACCTTCCACCGCCGTTCCGCCGAGCGCGACCAGCACCTTGGGCCGGATTAAATCAATCTGCTCATGCAAATAAGGAATGCAGGTCTGCATCTCCGCCGGCGTGGGCTTCCGATTTCCCGCGCTCTCTCCCGGGGTATCCGGCCGGCATTTCAAAATATTGCCGATATAAACCTGCCCGCGTTGCAAGCCCATCGTCTGAATGATCTTCGTCAACAGTTGCCCCGCCTTGCCCACGAACGGTTCGCCCTGTTCGTCTTCATCCGCCCCCGGTGCCTCGCCCACAAACATCAACTCCGCATCAATGCTCCCCACTCCAAACACCACGTTCTTGCGCGAACTCGCCAGGTTCGGACATTTCACGCAAACCATCGCCCGCGCGCGCAAATCCTCAAACGCCGCTGCTTTTGCTTCGGGACTCAACGCCGGCAAAACCACCACCGGTTCCACCGGCACGGAAAAAAGAGCGCCAGCGGGAGCGGCACGTTCGCTTGGTTTGGGAGCCGCGGCAACCGCCGTTGCCATCGCGGGTCGCGACGCCACCGGACGCGGCGCCCCGGCCAAAGCCGCCAAATGCTCGGGCTGCACGGGCACAAAGCGCACTCCGCGCGCCTTCAAACCTTCCAGGTGTTGAATCGCGGCATCCAGCAATTGGTGGTACTCATCCGACATCCCCCTCATCCTAAATCAGCCACCTGGAAGTGCACGGAAAATTTTGGCCCCCCCTCAATCAGTCACCGATTACTTCATCACCGGCAAACCCAGTGTCGCTTTGATTTCCGCCATCAAATCCTGATAAGGCCCGCGCTTCATCCGTGTAAGCTTATGTTCCTCCTCCATAAAAGCGTCGCCATGCTCTCCCACCATGTAGGCATCGCAACCCAGCAGGCAGGCGTCACCCTCTTGCGGCTCAACATAAACCTTCACCCGCACCCAGACCTTCCCCATCCAACCGCCGTACGTCAGGGTGTTCATTTTCGTCCCCTCCTTTTCAAAAACGAAATCCAGCTTCTTGCCAGCCGTAACGTTCATGTAGCCGTGCTTTTCAAAAACCTTGCAGGTCACATCCCGAATTTCCGTCAGCGGGCGCTCCTTGATGATCACTGACGCAAACGCCGATGGAGAACCCTCCTGCGTCGAGCGACAACCCCAGCTCCCGCAACAAATCAACAGGAGAAATACCCCGGCTAGAAATCGCGCCCGCTTGCTTGGGGTTAAATTCATAATTAACGACATTCTGTCCCGACACTTCCGGTTCAACAACTACTTTCATCCCGTTACCGACGAGCATTTTCCCATGGCCAGTGGCGCTTGGGTCGGGTAGCTTCATTAGGCGCATTTTTCGCACGCCGCCAGTGTGGTTTCGGCGAAGTCGGGTGACTCGCCCCTTGCGGCAAAGCGGAATCGCCATTTTGAGAAAGATTGAAAACAGTTGAACGGCACGGAACAATCCACCATCCCCGGCTTTAGGTTCGTCCCGCGAACGGGCGTCATTTACGTGATGCACGAGGCGATGCATCATGGCTTCAGTTATGACGACCCCAAATGGGCCAACCTCGGCCAAGGCTCCCCCGAAACCGGCCTGATTCCCGATGCCCCCGCCCGCGTCGAAAGCCTGACCATCCCTGCCGCCGCGCAACAATACGGCCCCGTCGCCGGCAATCGCGATCTCCGCCAGGCCGTCGCCGATTTTTATAATACCACTTTCCGCCGCGACAAAAAATCCCAATACACGCGTGACAATGTCAGCATCGCCAGCGGCGGCCGCCTCGCCCTGACGCGACTGGCCAGCGCCCTGGGCAACATCAACATGGGCCACTTCATCCCGGATTATACGGCCTACGAGGAATTGCTCAGCGTCTTCAAGGCCTTCACCTCCATCCCGATTTTGCTCGATGCCGAGGCTGGCTACAAAATTCCGCTGCCCGCATTGAAAAAGGAAATTCTCGGACGCGGCCTCAGCGCCCTGCTCGTCAGCAATCCCTGCAACCCCACCGGCCAGTTGATCGAAGGCGATGAACTGCGCGCCTGGTGCGGCTTGGCGCGCGAATGCCAGTGCTCCCTCATCATTGACGAATTTTACTCGCACTACCTTTATGGCGCTGCGGTCGATGGCTCCTGCAAAATGGTTTCCGCTGCCGCCTTCGTCGAAGATGTCGAGACCGACCCCATCATCATCGTGGACGGTCTGACCAAAAATTGGCGTTACCCCGGCTGGCGCATTAGTTGGACGCTTGGACCCAAAGCCGTGATTGAAGCTATCGCCAGTGCCGGCTCATTCCTCGATGGCGGAGCCAACCATCCCTTTCAAAGCATCGCCGCCAAACTGCTCGACCCACAGCTCGCCTTGCAGGAAACCCTGGCCATCCAAAAGCACTTCGGCAAAAAACGCGAATACGTGCTGGCCCGGCTCAAATGCATGGGCATCTGTGTGGATGCTGAACCCGCCGGTGCCTTCTACGTCTGGGCCAATCTTTCTCACCTGCCCAAACCGCTGAACGACGGCATGAGTTTCTTCCGCGAGGGACTCAAGGAATCTGTCATCATCGTCCCCGGCGTCTTTTTCGACGTGAACCCCGGCAACCGCCGGGCCCATGGTCGTTACGAAAACTACTGCCGCATCAGCTTCGGTCCGGAATTAAAAAAACTCGAAACCGGCCTGGACGCCCTCGAACGGGTCATCAAGAAGTTCAAGAAATAACCGTGCCGCGCGCCGGCGAAAAGCTCGCCGACAGGACCGACAAAGCCGAAAATAGCGCCCGGTCAACCCTGCTTGCCGCCCGTAAACATTTGACAAAAGCCCACCATTATTGTAATTTCTGAATAGACAGAAATAACAGAAATTATGTTTGCGCGGCCTCCAGTATGTCCGATGAATCCACGGGTCTGGTTGCAACGGCATCCCCTTCCCATCCGGGCGCATTTTCGCCATTCGCTGGTCCTGACCTACGCGTTTCCACGCTCATTGCTCGAACCACTCCTGCCGCCCGGATTGCTCCTCGACACCCATCAAGATCATGGCTTCGTCGCCATCGCCATGGTGGACACCCAATTCTTACGACCGACTTTTTGCCCGCAATTCCTCGGACAGTCATTCTTTCTGACCGGCTATCGCATTTTTGCGCGTTTCAAAACCGCCTCCGGTCGCACGTTGCGCGGCTTGCGCATTTTGCGCAGCGACACCAATCGCCAGTTGATGGCCGCCTTTGGCAACCGCCTCACCCATTACAATTACCGACTGGCCAAAGTAGATTTTGCAGTGCGCCAAGAACTCATGGAAATCAAGCTGCAAACCCCCGGTGCGGAAGCCGACCTGCATCTCATCGCCCACCTGAACACCCGGCCCGCTCCCCTGCCCGCCGGTTCGCCTTTCGCGGATTTGCACGAGGCGCGGCTTTTTGCCGGGCCATTGCCGTTTACCTTTGATTATGAAAAGGAAACCCATTCCATCATCATGATTGAAGGCGTGCGGAATAACTGGAAACCGCAATCGATTCATGTTGAAGTCCTGCAAAACACGTTCTTTCAGCAGGCCCCGTTTAATCAGGTGTCGCCCGTTCTGGCCAATGCATTCCACGTTGAAAACATTGACTACCAATGGCGGCGCGGTGTGCGGGAAGCCCTGCCCAAAGTTTGAAGATGAACACCACCAACCAGCTTGATGTCCCCCGTGGAAAGTATCAGGGCATGCTGCAAATCTTCGCCTTCAATCAGCGCTTGTATGTTGCCGGGGCTGTCCTGTTGGTGCTCGCCGGCATTGCCTTAAATTGGCTGGCGATCGAGCCTGTCTGGAAAATCGCCCTCGCCGCATGCCTGGCCCTGACCGCTTTCTGGATGATCTTTTCGCTCGTGGTCTCGCACTGGGTTTACGATTGCTCAAAGATTTATCACTGGACCTGGCTGGCAGAAACCCTGCCGCAACCGCCCCGGCATTGGGCCAACATCCACGCCGGGCTCGATGAAAGCAGCCCGGCCTTGCACCGCCTGTTTCCCGGCACTGCCGGGACAATCCTCGACATCTTTGATTCCAGGGAAATGACCGAACCGTCGATTGCCGCCGCGCGCTCCCAAACCACCAATCCGCTTTCCGCAACGTCCGCAGATTTTCGTTCTCTCCCTCTGGCTGTCAGCGGCATGGATGCTGTATTCCTGATATTTGCCGCGCACGAAATACGCCGCGCCGATTCGCGTCGGCAGTTTTTTATGGAATTGAGCCGGGCGTTAAAACCATCGGGCTGTGTCGTTTTGGTGGAGCATCTGCGCGATTGGCCCAACTTTCTCGCCTTCGGTCCCGGCTTCCTCCATTTCCATTCCCGCCGAACGTGGCTTCAAACCGCACGGCAAGCTGGCTTTGCTATCCGGCAGGAATTCAGCATTACCCCTTTTGTCCGGATTTTTGTCCTTCAAAAACCGCTATGAACCTGAATTTTCACATTAAAGTTGTCGGCAGCTTGATGTTGGCGCTGGCGTTTGCTCATTTGTACTTTCCCAGGCGCTTTGCTTGGCGGGAGGAGTTGGCAAAGCTCTCACTGCTCAACCGCCAGATTTTTTTGGTCCATTGTTTCTTTATTGTCCTGGTGCTGGTCTTGTGCGGTCTTCTTTCCCTGTTCTACACGGCACCCTTGTTGCAACCCAGCCCGCTGGCCCGGGCGGTTTTATGTGGCCTCGTAATTTTCTGGGCCGCTCGCCTCTGCATCCAGTTTTTTATTTACGATTCAAAACTGTGGCGCGGTCATCAATTCAATACCGTCATGCACATCCTGTTTAGCTTGCTGTGGGCCTATTATACGGCCGTATATACCGTGGCACTTTGGCATCAATATCATTGAACAGTCCGAAATGGCTGCCTAAATGGTTGCCTTTATCGCCGGGTGATTCACCCGCGAGGTGAAGACCCCATGGGCGGAGCGTTTGGGTGAACTAACTTAAAAAGGTGAGAGTTGTTATGCCATGAATCGCCTCACCTTCGTCACATTATACATGAAAACTATCCCTCTCTTTCTTGCCGCGCTCTTGTTCCTGCTGGTGGCCGGCTGTTCCACTCCGGGCTCGGTTGCCAAAATGGAAGGCCGGGGTACCCGCCGCGTTTTTAATGATGGCTACAATCCCGTCTGGAACGCTGCCATCGGCGCCGCCCAGTTGGATGACTTGCGCATCCTCGACTCGGACGAATATGCCGGCTACATCTCCGTCCGACGTGCGATGGGCACAACCACCTTCGGAGAGAATATTTCGATTTGGGTCAGGAACATCTCGCCCACGGAAACTGAAGTAGAAGTGGTCAGCCGCCATTCCGGCCCGCCCGTCCTGCCCCTGCCAAACGGAGAACAACACTTTCTGAACAGCATCGCCGACATCCTCCCCGGCTGAAGGTGGAGCGCGCATGTCCATCTACACCAAAACGGGAAACGGGATTGCTATTGCGAAGTCACATTCTGAACGGGTAGCACCGGCGCATTATGCTCGTCGCCAAATTCCACCACGTCGCCGGTAACCACCAGTTTGGGGACCGAAAACAACAGCAGCCATGTGGTCGAGCGATCCTCCATCACGTTGACCAGCGCAACGGATTTGCCTAACGAAAAAAGCTGATCCACGCCGTATCAGCGACATTGGCCGCGACAGCGGAACGGCCAGCGCCAACGGCGATTGGCTCCAGCGGTTTGTTAGGTGTATGTATCTCTGTCATTTCCTTTTCTTTCTGTTAAGAAAGAATATGCTATCTCTTAAGTCGATAAAAGCCGCTTGTCCCATCTATCCAATTCGTAACGACGAACTGATCGCCGGAGATTACGGCCGGATTGGGATTCGTTGTCCAGTCAAGTGGAAGATTCAAATCTGTCGCAGATTCCAAAATGAAGTTCGTGTAAGTGGCAGGCCAACACAACACGAGTTGGTTCCCTATGAGCACCTCTTGCAACACTGGGTCTCCATCGAGACGTGCCAAGTGGTAACGGGCTACGCCAGCGAATGATGTGAATTCGCCACCGATCACTAACTTCCCGTCAGGCTGGATAGCGACTGAGTTGATGTAGCTGCCAGCATTGCCGGGATTGAAACTAATGTCCAAACTTCCGTCGGGATTCAGACGCGAAATACCGCTGTTGGTCGCACCTCCGTTGATGAAGAAGTTTCCACCGACAATGATCTTTCCATCGGATTGCAAAGCGATAGCGTTGACATATCCGAGATCTCCGCCCAATCCAGACTGGTGCAGGCAGCTGACACTAAAGTTGGTGTCGGTCGTGCCGTCGGTGGCCAACCGCACGATACCCGTGCATGGCTGTCCATTCGCGCTTGAGAACCAGCCGCCAACCAATATTTTTCCATCTGGCTGAACCACGATTGAAAGAACGCGCCTCACCGCGCCACTACCATTATCAATGCCCGACGGAGGATTGAACGTCGTGTCAAGGCTGCCATCGGCGTTCAGCCGCGCGATCCGGTTCTGGTTCGTGCCGTTGATATTGGTGAACACACCACCGGCAAGCACACGACCATCGCTTTGCAATGCGATCGCGGAAACAGTATTGTTCGCGCCCGCGCCCGCGCCCAGATTAAAATCAGTGTCGAGGCTGCCGTCGGAGTTTAGTCGAGCAAGGCGAGCGCGTGGCACACCGTTCACGTTGGCAAACGAACCGCCAATCACGAGTTTTCCATCCTTCTGTCTGGCAACCGCGTTGACATTACCATCTACACCCGAACTCGGATTGAAAGTCGTGTCAAGGCTGCCATCAGCATTAAGTCGTGCAATGCGGTTGCACGTCACACCATTGATGTTGGTGAAGCCGCCACCGATGACGATTTTTCCATCTGGTTGAAGCGCCACTGCTCCGACCGAGCCACTAAAGCCATTGTTCGTGCCCAACTTCGCATTGAAAGATGTGTCTAGAAACCCATTCGTGTTGAGACGGGCAAGAAAATTGCGAGTGGCGTTGTCTGCAATAAAGCCCTCAAAATACCCACCCACCACCATCATGCCATTGGTTTGTAACCCGATGGAATACACGCCAAACGGGGCGGTACAGCAGGCCGTGCCCAAAGCCGTGCCAGAGTCGAAGGAAGTGTCCAGCGTGCCCGGATCGGCTCGAAGCGGATAAATTGGCAGCAGCACTGCGACAAGAATCATGACCCGTTGGATAGCTGATGTTTTCATAAGTCATTGCCATTGCACGAGGGCACCTAACGACCCACGCTCAGCCACTTGGCCCGCGGGACGCAGGAATTGCAACCACGACGCTCACGCCGGATTCGCTGCAGCGCGAGCTTGTGTGAAAACTCCCCGAGCGGCACTTTGGGGAGCGAAAAAGTGGTCCGCATCACCTTCACCAAAAATAAAAATGCGCCACAACGAAAATGTGAGCACCGCCTTTTCTGCGAATC
>JAQGPA010000114.1 GCA_028293325.1 Pedosphaera sp.
GCCATTGGTCATTTGATACTGGATGGCCAGGTTAATGGTTGTTTGTACGTTTTCACCGGTGCCGGCACCAATAACGCGATTTACGTGGATTTGCTGGAGTTGAGCAACTTTGCCACCAATGGACCTATTGCGAACCTCCCCGCCTTGCAGGTGGACCCGAACATGATGATTTATTATGCCGATGCGCAAATAGGCGGCGTGGAGGTCTCCGAGAAATTAAACGGCGCCAACGGCGGTCGTTTATGCTGGGTGTCCAATTATGCGGGCATTTACAGTTCCACAAATGTCACCTATCCGTCCGGGAAAACGTATACGCTTAATCGTGCGCTTGTTACCAGCACTAACATCGACTCGAATGGAGATGGTATTAAGAACAACGTTGACCCAGCGCCTGTTATTCTGCCGGACCAGATTGCCTTGTCGATGACGATTACAAATCTGCCGCCACTCACCACGCTGATTTCCTGGCAGGCTCCCGCTTACGCGACCAACTATCTGTTTTCCAGAACTAACCTCTTTAGCACGAATTTGACGGTGGTGACTAATTTTGTTCAAGGACCAGTCAAGGGGAATATCACGGTGGCAGATCCAGTAAAAGCAAGCGGACCGGTCTTTTATCAACTCCGTGTAGATCCGCACTGACTTCAGCCTGGTTTTAACCAGTGATTACACGAGTGCTGGTAAGGCATCCATGAATGGGCCGATTCATTTTGCATTCAAACCATGGAAAGGTTGATCGCCTTTGCGGTCGGGCGACAGGGCTTGCAGCCATAAAATTCCTGCTTTGTCATCCATAGCTTCCAGCCTTTAAAGACAACTGGAACTTTGACCTGATACCGGATGCCCAACACTCATTTTTGGATTGGACGCCGGGGTAAATAGGCCGCTAACTTGCCACAGTCTTTGGGGTAATGGGATGGAAAACTGGCAAATTTATAGATGAAAGTCTTCGGGCTAACCGGTGGCATCGGCATGGGCAAATCTGTCGCGGACAAATTGCTTCGTGAGCGAGGCGTGCCCGTGGTGGATACTGATGTCCTGGCCCGTCAGGTCGTGGAACCCGGACAGCCCGCCTTGGAGGAGATTCGCCAAAACTTCGGCGCCAACGTGATTGGATTGGATGGCCGCTTGCGCCGCGATGAACTGGCGCGCCGTGTGTTCGGTGATGCTGTTTCGCGCAAACAATTGGAAGGCATTCTTCACCCCCGAATTCGGCAGCTCTGGCAGGAACAATTAAAGCGATGGCGCGCTGAAGGACAATCCCGTGGCGTGGTGGTAATCCCATTGTTGTTTGAGACGGAGGCGGCGCCAAATTTTGATGCAATCGTTTGCGTTGCCTGCTCCGCTGTCACGCAACGTCAGCGTCTGCAGACTCGCGGTCTTAATTTGGATCAGATTGAGCAGCGAAACCGGGCTCAGTGGCCGGTCGAGAAGAAGATGGAATTGTCCAATTATGTCATCTGGACCGAAGGCGGTATCGAGGCGCATGCGGAGCAGTTGCTGCGTGTCATTCCCTGATCTACCCCGGTCTCGGGGGCGTTTTACGAGCGACGGCTGTTCGGAATTTTCCGTGTCTTTTATGCCCAGCCCTGCTAAATTGCCAGCGTAATGCTTCTAACCAACGAAGAACTGCAAAGCTTAACCCAAGTCACGCACCGCTCACCGCATCAACTATTGGGCATGCATCCTCTGGGCGACGGTTCGGGAGTGGTGGTGCGGGCCTTCCTGCCGAACGCCGCCAAGGTCGAAGTGGTGCCGACCCACGAAAAGAACAAACCGCGCCTGCAATTGAAACAGTTGGACAAGGCCGGACTTTACGAAGGGGTGACCAACGAGGCCAAGCACGTCTATGCCTACGATCTGGTTATCACGGATTACCAGGGCAAGGTCCGGCAGACGCGGGATTCCTACTCATTTTTGCCAACCTTGGGCGAGACCGATCTTTATCTTTTTGGCAAAGGCGACGAGCGGCGTATCTATGATAAACTGGGCGCTCAATTACGCACCATTGACGGGGTGCATGGCAGCAGTTTCGCGGTCTGGGCTCCCAATGCGCAAAGGGTCAGTGTAGTGAGCGATTTCAATGGCTGGGATGGCCGCTATCATCCGATGCGTCTATTGGGCGCTTCCGGGGTGTGGGAATTGTTCGTTCCCGGCGCAGGTGAGGGGACCCATTATAAATTCGAGATCAAAAATGCTCATGGTGACATCGTAATCAAGTCGGATCCCTACGGTTTCTTTTTTGAAGCCGCGCCTAAGAACGCTTCCATCGTCTGGAACACAAAAAAATTTGCGTGGAAAGATGAAGCCTGGTTGAAGCGACGCCAGGATTGGAACGCATTAAAGGCGCCCATGAGCGTTTATGAGGTTCATCTCGGTTCCTGGAAAAAGAAGTCGGTCGCCGAATCATTCAGCTATCGGGAATTGGCGGGCCTTTTGATTCCGTATGTGAAGCAACTGGGTTTCACTCACGTTGAATTTTTGCCGGTCTCGGAGCATGCCTTCTATCCTTCCTGGGGCTATCAGGTGACTGGGTTTTATTCGCCCACCGCCCGCTTTGGCACGCCCGACGATTTTCAATTTCTGGTTAACGCCCTGCATGAAGCCGGCATCGGCGTGATTGTGGATTGGGTGCCGGCCCATTTCCCGCGGGATAATTGGGCGCTGGCGCGCTTTGATGGCACGGCGCTCTATGAGCATGAAGATCCACGCCAGGGAGCGCATCAGGATTGGGGAACCTTGATTTTTAATTACGGCCGTCACGAAGTGAGCAATTTCCTGACTGCCAATGCGCTTTTTTGGTGCGAACGGTTTCATATTGACGGCCTGCGGGTCGATGCGGTTGCGTCCATGTTGTATCTGGATTATTCCCGCTCGGAAGGAGAGTGGATTCCGAATCGGTACGGCGGTCGTGAAAACCTTGAAGCCATTGAGTTTCTCAAGAAGTTTAACTATCTCACGCACACGGAACATCCGGGCGTGGTGACTATTGCGGAGGAATCCACCGCCTGGCCGCAGGTGACCCGGCCGCCGTATCTGGGTGGGCTTGGTTTCTCGCTCAAATGGAACATGGGTTGGATGCACGATACGTTGAACTACTTCAGCCATGATCCCGTGCATCGCAAGTACCATCAGAATGACCTGACCTTCGCGATGTTGTATCATCATCATGAGAATTTCGTGCTGCCGCTCTCGCATGATGAAGTGGTTCACGGCAAGGGTTCATTGCTCGCGCGCATGCCGGGGGATGACTGGCAGAAATTTGCGAATCTGCGGGTATTGCTGGCGTATCAGTGGCTTTTCCCCGGCAAACCGCTGCTCTTCATGGGCTGTGAATTCGGTCAGAGCGCCGAATGGAACGCCAACAGCGGCCTGCAATGGGAGTTGCTGGGGCAGGGGCCGTATCATCGGGGAACGCAACGCTTCGTTGAAGACCTGAACAAACTTTATCTCGCCGAGCCGGGGCTTTATGAATCGGACTACGATCCGGGCGGCTTTTACTGGATCGACTGCGCTGATCACCACAACAGCGTGATTTCCTTTGCGCGTCGGAATCAGGACCGGACGAGTGAGTTGGTGGTGGTAATGAATCTTACGCCGATTCCCCGCAGCCGCTATCGTGTGGGCCTGCCGCGTCCCGGCGGCTGGCGTGAAGTGTTGAACAGCGATTCCGCGGTTTATGGGGGCAGCAACCTGGGGAACCTGGGTGGCGTGACGGCGGAGGATTATAATGTGCACAATCAATCCTATTCGGCGGAGTTCACCCTGCCGCCCTTGAGCATTTTGGTGTTTCAGCCGGAACGGTGAGTCAGTTGAGGCCAAATCCACTTTTGGCTCTGCGACGTTTCTGAAAATGAAACTGGTGCTCTGCTTGCACAGAGCACCAGGAAAAAAACAACTTAATTGAAGAACGCCCAACCTTACGGCACGGCGCTTTTTCGCGGGTGGAAGAGGGGTCTTTTCACCTTCACCATGATGATGAAGGCGGTTAGTATTACAAAGTCTCTTGTTATGGAGATTCGTAGTTGCTGCATGCGAGATTGAAAGCAGGGTTCATACCAACCATCACAAGGCCTTGATTTGGGCCGTTTTCTGTGGGAGTCAACCAGTGATTGAAAGGGGATGCCTCCGACGGCGCAGCCGCTGTCCAAAATTCACACACGCCCACCCGGAGTCAGTTGGTTAAATTATCGCGGGAACCGATCCAGTTTTGGCGTGGTGCGGACTCGTTCATCTCCTTCAAAAATCAAGTGCTTGCGCTCAATGGTGACGCAGGTTTTGCCTGCCAGGGTGATTGCCTGCAAGGCTTCCCAGCCACCCAGATTCCAGGCGGCGAAGCTATGCCGGTAGAAATGCCACGACTGTCGGGAATGAAACCTGGGGCTGAAATGGACATGGTAGGTCTTGGTCAGGATTGGCATCAGGAAATCCCAATCCCGATCATTATAAACCACATGCGGCGCGAATAATGTCTGCTCCAGCTTGTCGAAGGTGGCTAGATGTTTGATGGTAAAAACTGGATCGAGCGGATCCTCGTCGGTATGCAAGAGCAACAAGGGTGGATGAAATGTCACGCGAATCAACGTCTGATTTGTCAACGCATTGACGGCATCCAACAGGGAAGGGGAGGCGTTGGTCAAGTTCGCTTCCGCGCGCCGAAACATATAAAATTCATCAGTGGCGCCCGGCATGAAGATCAACGCCTTTACCACATCATTGGATTGAAATGAATTGAGCATCACCTGCACGCAATTCGTCCGGACCAGCCGGGTGACATGGGTGTTGAGCGGCATCCGGCTGAGGGCCGTTTGCCAGGTTTCGGCGCCGCGCACTCCGAGCGGCGCAAGGCAAACAAGCAGGCTAAGCAGCAGGCGCATAAGCATCAAAATGACAGTTGCACAATCCGTTCCTGAAGTTGTTCCGACCAGCGGGCAAAGTAACTCAATAACCGATAAATTTCCTCCAGCCGCTTGAGCGGAAGGTTGCCATGCGGTGATTTGGTTTGGGGAGCGGACTCCCATGCCGGGTTCATGCCCTGGAGTTCCGCTAGTAATTCATTGCGACGGGCACTGATGGTTTGTTGAAGGGCCATGAGTTTTTCGGTCCATTCCTGGCCGCGCTCAAACAGTTTCACCTTCATGAGTGGCGAAGTGACACCGGCTTTTTCAGCCAAAAAAGCATCGGTTTCCTTGCACAACCGGCCGACTTCAAAGAAGGCGTCCATCATTCCCGGGGGAATGCGTTGGATATCCACCGGCGTTTCACCCAACTCCAATTCCAATAAATGCCGCAGTCGTTCCTTTGGTTCGCGCAGACAATTATAGGCGGCATTCAGGTCTGAATAGCGCTGGGCGGCTGCCTGCCGTTCTGCTGTCGGCGCGTTATGGGTGCGGTCGGGATGAATCCCGGTGGAGAGGGCGAGAAATTTTTGCTTTAATTGATCGACATCAATCCAGGGCCGCCGTGGTTCGTTGAGCAGGGCAAAATTATCGCTCATCCGGCGTGGCGCCTTGGGCGGTTAAGCGCTGAAACTTTCGCCGCAGGAGCAACTCGTGGCGGCGTTGGGGTTCTTCACCTTAAACCCGCCGTCCTGCAGAGCGTCCACGTAGTCCAGTTCGCTGCCTGTGACATAAAGAGCGCTTTTGGGATCCACCACGACTTTAATGCCACCGGACTCCACGAGGATGTCGCGATTGGCCGGGCCGTCCTGCAGATCCATCTTATATTGCAGCCCGGAACAGCCGCCGCCGACCACGGCGACACGCAGCACGCCTTGGGCGCGGCCCTGTCGGGCTAGCAAGGAGCCCACCTTGGTGGCGGCGCTAGGGGAAACTTTGATCAAGCGCTCATCGCCAATTCGAAAATTGGGGGCGGACGCCTTTGGGTTCACGGTTGCAGTAATCATATTCAGGCAGTAATGAAGCTATCTTCCTTTCCGCCTAACGTCAATGTCGCATCCCCGGCAGGGAAAGCGGGCTTTGAACAACCAGATCGCTTATAATCCAAGTTTCTTGAAGCGGGCCTTCACTTGTTTGAAATGAAACTCAAGATTGCACAAACGGTCCAACTCGGCGCGGGAGAGATGTTTGGCCACATCCGGGTCGCCCAGCAGTTGGGTTTTGAAATCGGCCTGGGCATTGCCCTCGTGTTTGGCCTGCCAAGTCTTCATGGCGTTGCGCTGCACCAACGTATAGGCCTCTTCGCGAGTCAATCCTTTACGAATCAGCGCCAGCAACACCGTCTGGGAGTTCCACATGCCCAGAGTGAGCGCCAGATTGCGTTTCATGTTTTCCGGGTAAACGATGAGGCCCTCGGTGAGCTTGGTGAGCGTCACCAGCATGTAGTCCAGCAGCGTGCAGGAATCGGGGAAAATAATGCGTTCAACCGAGCTGTGGCTGATGTCGCGTTCGTGCCAGAGGGCGACATTTTCCAAGGCGGCAACGGCGTTGCCGCGCAGAACACGGGCCAACCCGGTGAGTCGTTCGCCCGTGATGGGGTTGCGCTTGTGCGGCATGGCGCTGGAGCCTTTCTGGCCGACGGCAAAATATTCCTCCGCCTCCAAAACTTCCGTGCGTTGCAGATGCCGGAACTCGGTCGCCCACCGCTCGATGCTTGCGCCGACCAGCGCCAGCGTGCCGATAAACTCAGCGTGCAGGTCCCGCTGCACAACTTGAGTGGCGATTGGCGCCGGACGCAAACCAAGCCGCTGGCAAACAAACGCCTCGACCTTGGGCGAGAGATGAGCACTGGTGCCCACCGCGCCGGAGAGCTTGCCGATGGCGATGGCTTTTTGCGCCGCTTCCAGTCGTTGCAAAGCGCGGCCAAACTCATCATACATCAAGGCCATTTTCATGCCGAACGTGGTGGGCTCGGCGTGGATGCCATGGCTGCGCCCGATCATGGGCGTGAATTGATGTTTGCGCGCCTGCGCCGCGATCACTTTCCTCAACGCTTTGACATCGGTGATCAGGATGTCCGCCGATTGGACCATCTGGACGGCAAACGCCGTATCGACAACGTCGCTGCTGGTGAGGCCGAAGTGGAGCCAGCGGCTGGCGGGCGCGCCGATGTTTTCGGCGACATTGGTCGTGAAAGCGATGACGTCATGATTCAACGTCCGTTCTAGCTCCTTGCAGCGTTCCAGTGCGAAGGCCGCCCGAGACTTCATTTGAGCGAAATCCTTTTTGGGCACCAATCCCTGGGCGGCCAAGGCTTCACTGGCGAGCAATTCGATTTGCAGCCAGATTTCCAGCTTGCGCTGCTCACTCCAAATTTCCCGCATTTCCGCCCGCGAATAACGTTGAATCATGAAAGGGATTAAAGAGGAAAACCGCCGGGGGCAAAAGGTAAAATTCCAGGAAAGCGCCGCGGCTCTGGGACGGCTTAACGCTTGGCCATCCGGGCGCGGGCGGCTTCAAGAATCTGGCGTTCGCGCTCGGTGAGGCTCTGGATGCCATGGGCTGAAATCTTATCCAGAATGGGATCCACTTCCTTGGTGATGAATTCTTCTGAAGGCAAGTCCAAGATTACTCCTTTTTTAGGCCGGCGTACAGGCGAAGATCGAAAAGAGGCGGCTTTAACCAGCTCCAGTTTGCGTTGGCGGGATTGGAATGGGCGCCAGCGCGCAAGTTGGCGTTGCGCATGGTTCCCCCAACGGAGGCAGGCCACTCCCATCAAGAGACCCCCAAGATGGGCCGCATCAGCCACGTTGCCGGACGGAACAATCGTGCGGTAAAAGGAAAAGGCAAAAGCCAGCCAGAACAGATATTGCGCTCTTAAAGTAACGGGAAAGAAAAAAACAAAAATGGTGATCTCACGCATTGGGAAAAGCGTGGCATACGCGGCGAGCAAACCCATTACTCCGGCGGAAGCGCCAACTACGTAAGCAGCAGGATGGTTGGGCAAAATCCAGGTGGTTAAAAGTTGCAGTGCTCCGCCAAAGAAGCCGCTGGCAAAATAGATAAGCAAGAATTGCTTCCGGCCAAGAGTTTCCTCAACTGACCGGCCAAAAAAATAGAGCCCCAGGCAATTAAAGAGAACGTGCCAGGGCCAGGGCACGCTGTGCATGAATTGAAAAGTCAGTAATTGCCAAAAGTGCTTATCCTTAAAACCTTGAAGACTTAACGCAAACCAATGGTCGAGCGGCAGGTGCGCATAGAAAACCAGGCAGGATTGAACCACGTAAAGCACGAGCAATAGGATGATCAGCGTAACCGTCAATGAACGGCGTGAATCCAACGGCGAACCCCTCATATAATCACGATCGTGTATCATGATGCTAAAAAATTATTTTGGCACAGGCACAACTTTTAACCGGCTCGTGGTGGCAGCAGCCAGCAGGGACGGCATTTGATGCCGGCTCCTTAAGGAGCGGATATAGTAAAGCCCGACCAGGAGACCACCCAGATGGGCACAATGCGCAACGCCAATGCCCTTCGGCGGCAGAACCATGCCAATAACCGAAATCAGAATTCCCAACCAGAGCAGGGTTTTGACCCGGGGCTCAATCGGAAGAAAAAACAAATAGAGCACCCGGTGCGGAAATAAGGTGGCGAACGC
>JAQGPA010000136.1 GCA_028293325.1 Pedosphaera sp.
TGCCGACGTTGCCACGTTGGCGCGGCAGGCAATGAGCAATACGTTCAAACTGACTTTCGGTTAACTCCATGCCCACCAAGAATGCCTCAAACCCTTCGATTGTCAATTAGTGTTAACAGGCCCTAGACGGCTTTGGACTACCAAAGGCGATCGCAACGCTTTCAACATCGGTACTGCCAATTGGTTTGATAAAGTCGGTCAGAAGGTTGCCTGTGAAACAAAAGCGGATTGTCCGGAACCGAGTTCATACATGGCGCGACCCTCCTCCAAGAGCAAAAACCTCACGCCTTTTGCCTGGTCAATGGATTTGCCGCCTTCCGTCACATCCGGCAATGCTTTCGTTGGAATGTAAACCTTGCCGTCCAGTTAGCGGGAATAAGCAAACACCAATTGTTTAATTATTTTATGAAAATGTTGCGCAAAAGACTACACCTTAAATCGGGGCGTTGTCAGTGATGGAAACGCCAGGCATAACGAAAAACCACCTCCCAAGTCAGAGTGAGCCTGGGCGAGCCAGTCTGCCGTCATGGCGTAACCGGCTTTACTTCCAGGCGGAAAAAGGCGCGTGCTGAAAGGTTGCCGATTTTATCTGTGACGATTTCCACGGATTTGCCCGCCACGGGCTGCGTGCTTTCATCCGCGATACCGAAGGTCACCGGCGTCCAGGTAAGGAGATCATCCGATTCCCATACCGTGTAAACCAAACCTGAAAAACCGGTGCGCCGTGGATAGCTCAAAGATAGCGAACCATCCCCGAAACCGATGATTTTGAATGCCGGGGCGTTTGTCTGTAGTGGATTCGTATCCAAGGCATATTCAATCAAATTAGGCTGGCCATCGCCATCCGTATCCGCCGCCGCGCCGGTGAGCGCCGCTGACACGCCCGGCATGGTTTCCGCCACCCACGAGGCATAGCCACCAGCGGCCGCCAGCGCGGCGATTTCAGCATCCGAGAGCGCGCGGTTATACACCCGCACTTCGTCCATCTGCCCGAGAAAATAGCGGCTGTCCAACGTGTTGCCACCTATGCTGACCATGGTGTTTCCTGAAAGAAAATTGGTGCTGCCGCTGTCGTCCGCGTCCACCGTGCCGTTCACAAACAGCCGGCGCTCGCCGGTGGCTTTGTGACGCACCACAGCCAGATGCGTCCATTGGCCACTTGCGATGTTTTTCGTCCCGTTGATGGAGCTGTCGGGGTTTCCCGTGAAAAAGGACAACCGGTTTATCCCCGTCGCACTGCGCGTGCCACCCAGGACAAAGTCATTGTGGGTTCCGCCCACATCCGACCAGAACAAACCGGTTCCGGCGAAAGTGTTATCCGTCTGCGGAAAAATCTGCGTGCTCTTTATCCACAATGAAATGGTGAAGTCCCCGCCCAGATTATTACTGATGGCGACGTAAGCATTCGTGCCATTAAAGGAAAGCGCGCTCCCCCAGACGCCGGGCACCCGATCGTTGTTATTTATTTGCACCAGGGTGCCGTTGTTTCCAGCCGGAGAATTGTCAAACGCCGTGACGCCATTGGTTTCGTCGAATAACCAATAGCCTGCCAACCCCAGGAGGGGAATCGCCCCATCCGCCACGCTCACGACCAGATCGGCGGAGGCAGAATTGCCGTTGCCATCGGCATCGGTCACGCGGTTGGCAGGCAGCCGCACGGTCACTGTTCCCGGAACTGCGGCTGTGACTTTGAAACGATACACGCCGCCCGAACCGCTGATGGGGCCGGCATAGCCGTTCAAAACCACCAGATCCCCGGGGCCAAACGCAGAAACGACTTCACTGAATGTGGCCGTGACGGTGAAGCTGTTCGTAGCAGCGGCGGCTGGCGTGGTGAGTGTCACGGTCGGCGGTGTGCCCGGCAGCAACGTCGCGATTTCGCCTGCGGTCAGTACCCTCGAGTAAAGGCGAACGTCATCAATCGTCCCATTAAAATAACGACCATCCAGAATGTTCCCGCCGATGGCGATTATTGGATTGGCGTTTAAAATTGCGGTATTGGCAGTGCCGCTGGCATCGAGAATGCCGTTAACATAAAGTTTCACCGCGCCGGTGACTCCATCACGCGTCACGGCTAGGTGCCTCCATTGGCCGGTGCTTATTTCCTGGGAGCCGCTGAAGGTGGCTTCGGCGCCTCCCACAAAGAATGACAGGCGGTTGACTCCATTGGTGCTGCGCGTGCCGCCCAGAATAAAATCATTTGCAGCTCCACCTACATCAGCCCATAGGATCCCCGTGCCGTCGTAGGTCGGATCCACTTGCTGGAAAAGCTGGCTGGTCTTGACCCAGCAGGCGATGGTGAAACTCGCTCCCAGTTGATTGCTAATCTGGACGTAATTATCCACGCCATCAAAGTTCAGGGCTTCGCCCCTCACGCCGGCGGTCCAATCGGATGGCATCATATTGAACAGCGTTCCCATGTTGCCATGGCCGGATGCGTCTGCAGTCGTCGTCCCTGTGCCTTCCTCGAACGGAAGCCAGGTGCTGAGCGACTGGTTAAGCGGATCATAGAGTGCCGACAGCGGATTGGAAAAATAATTTCCCTGTCCCGTGGCTCCGGTGACTTGATTGGCGGCATACTGGACGTTTACCGCGCCTCGCACCTGGGGATTAATGGCGATTGTATAGTTTTGCCCCGAACCCGTCAGGCTCATTATCTCTCCGTTACCCACGATGAACTGGCTTGAAAGTACTCCGGTGACGGATTCCGTGAACTGGACATCCACGCTGAACGGGCCGGATATGGGTGTAACCTGCGCGAGCGTCAGCGTTACGCCCGGCCCGCTCGAAAGACTGTTGATCCAGTCGGCAAAAAGTTGCATGGCCGTTGTATCCACCAGATTTTTCGCGAGCGGCGGCATTTGCAGCGCGCCGACGCGGTTGGCGCGGTTGAACAACATTGAGTGAACCAGGTCCTGTGGCCGCACCACGCGGTCATCCGGCCCGTTCACCGCATCAAACACTGTGCCGTAAATAAGGTTTTGTTGTTCCAAAGGCGTGTTGTAGCGCGCGTCAAAATTCGCGCGCTGGCCGCCGGGACGATGGCATTGTGCGCAGTTCGCGTCGATGTAGGAACGCACCCGGTTCACGAGGGGCTGCGCTGTGCTAGTGAGACTGTACGACTGAAGATAACTGCTGATCTGCGCTTCGCTGAAATTTGTGGTAAAAATACCTAGATGCCCAAGCACGCGCAGTTGGTTGTCTGTCTGTCCCGTTTGCGGATAAGTGAAATTGCCGTTGAGCTGGTGTGTCTTGACGCCCAGTACGCCTTTGGCGTTCGCGTTGTGGCAGGTCAAACAATCCAGCCGGCTGGGAAAAGGCCAGTGCTGGACCTGCACCGTGTTTGAGGTGGTGGTGATGTTATAATCGGCGCTGTCACCGGTCAGTAGCAAATCCGCGTCCAAACCATCGGGCCGCCATTTGTAAGTGACGCCATAAACTCCGTCATTCTGGTCACGCACGATGAAGCGGGTTTCCAACCGACGCACCGTGGCGGGATTATTTTGATCCACCGGCAACTCAAAATGTTTTATGAAAACCGTGCCGGCGGGAAACTGCCACTCGTTCGTCGGCGAGAAAATGATCTGCTCTCCCGGCGTGTCATTCGTGCCGTCGCTCGGCACAGCCATCCAGCGCCGTTTGCTCGCGCCATCTGACCACAGCGGCACATTGACATTATACGGAATCAAACCCGGCGCGGGCGTCAGCGTGGCCAGATCGGTGAACGCACCAACTTGTGACAGCAATGCCGGCGGGTCAGGCACCGCCGTGATTGTGCGCGCCAGCTTGAAAACCTGGCCGGAGCCGTCGCCGCCGAATTTGAGAAAATAGATTTCGCCTTGCCCATCCAGCGCGCACGATGATGTGCCGCCATAAACGGAGCCGGACGGCATGTTAGCGAGATAATCCACATTACTCAGGGTCGTGCCGTCGGAGGTGATCGCCCAGATGCGGCCGGAGACGTTGTCGGCCCAGATATATTTTCCAGTCAAAAAGGCCGCGTGCTCAACGCCGCGATACACATAGCCGCCAATGGCGCAACCGCCTTGATCGCGGCCATAATCCCACAGCGGCAATTTTTCGAAGCCATTGGTCACGGCCGGCGGTATTTGCGGTCCGGCGACGGTTCCTTCGCGGTAAGCCCATTGGTAATTCGCGCCGGGGACCAGGATGTCAATCTCTTCCCGCGTGCTTTGTCCGCTGTCCGCCACCCAGATCAAACCCGTCGCCGGATCGCGTGAGAAGCGGTAAGGCTGCCGAAAACCGAGCGCATAATACTCTTCCAGCACGGTCCCATTGGTGTTCACGAACGGATTATCGTTCGGGATGAAATAATTGGTGGTAAAACTTTCCGGCCAACCGGCGGGCATCGCCGGATGGTGAAAGGGTTGCCGCCGAATGACGTGACCCGACGTCGGATTCCGATTCACATCAATGCGAAATATGCCCGACAACAGACGCTCGTTTAAAATCTGGGTCGCGTTGAATTCATCGTTCGCCCCGCCCTCGTCGCCGATGGAAAAATAAAGATAACCGTCGGCGCCGAACATCAGGCATCCCGCATCATGAAATTCCTGCCGGTCAAATTGTTGCACCAGCACGACTTCGGAATTGGGGTCGGCCACCGTCTGTCCGTCCGGCACCGTAAAACGTGAAAGCCGAAGGTAGGCATAGTCGGGAAAACCAGTACCCACCGTAGTCGGACGCCATTTGTAAGTGACGTAAAAATAGCCGCGGTTGGTCGAACCCGCCTGCCCAAACTCCGGATGAAACGCTACGCCCGTCATGCCGGAGTCCGATGCGGTGAACGTGCGCGCGCTGATGTCGAGAAAAGCCATCTCCTCCGCTGGCAGCGCGTCGCGCCGGTTGGGAAACGTGGTGATACGTCCGGTTTTGTGCACCATCACGAGCCGGTTTGTTCCCGGATACGGCAGCATGAAGATGGGCTGGTCAAAAACAATGTTGGTGAATGCCACCTCGACATGCCATGAAGCCGTTGAAGAAGGGGCCGTATGAGGAAAAATATTGTTCAGATATGCGCCCACTGGCGATGGTTGATTGAGCCCATAGGGTTGTGCGTCCAAAACACCGACAGTAATGAGCATCCATCCTAGGATCAACGCGGCAACAACAGAAAGCTTCATGATTTGTTCAGAGAAAATTCAGACGCAGCCGCCGGATATCACCGCAACGCCAGCTAAGGAATTGGCGTGCGCGCATTGGGTGGATTCATGGTCACATTTTCGCAGGGCGGGCCAACTGCGTCAATGTGGCATGAAATGGCCACACGCTACGGCAATCAGCCCGCCAACCGGCTTACTTCCACGCTGATTTCAACTCATAAACCTTTAATGCGTCTATCTGCGCATTGCCCCCTTTTGCAAAAACCTCCACCGCGGTGTCATCTGCCGGAATTATCATGCCCATGGGCATATAAAGAATGCCCTCGTTGCCGAATATATCGATGGAAGTTTGGTCAACCAGTAACCGCAGCCGAATCCTTCCCTGTTCAGGCTTCAGCAAGGCTTTCCGGTTTTGGCAGGAAAGCTCCTGTTTTTCCACGTCGTACGTCACGGGCACTCCGCGCAGGTTAATCCCGATCTCTTTCGCCTCGCCAATGCCTATTTCCGCAGTCACGTCGAGCAACTTGCCTTTCACCTTCGCCAGCAAATTTTCACCTGGATGAAGGGGTTGCGATTTTATGCCCTTTGAACGGGTGCGCAGGCATGTGAGTTCATGAACTGGATTGGCGGCAAGCCGCAATCCTGCCTCCGTGGTGACCAGCTTGAGTTCAACCGGAATCCCCATCATCTGATTGAACGGCATTCCGGGCATGGCGATCTGGCCCCACGGAATCAAAATACGACGGCCATCTGCCGCCGGAATATCATTGAACGTTTGCGAGGCATACCAGCAATTGCCCTGCTGCAATGTGTGGGGACCGGATTCCGGCGTGAAGGCTTTGCCATCAAATGTTCCAATCAAATATCGCCCCTTCCCGCCGTAAAAAATCCAGCGCTTTTCCCCTGTTTTACCTCCCACCGCAAGCTCGAAGAATTCCGGGCACTCGCTGTCGCCCGGAATGTTTACGTCGCTCAATTTTTCCCATGTTTTGAGATTTACCGAGCCGAACAACCCGTAGTTGCTCTGGTCGAGGTAGAGCGCCATGATCCATTTCTTTTCCGGCGCATACCACAACACTTTCGGATCGCGATTTTCACTAGTGATGTTCTGGAGCACGGGATTGTTTTTGTATTTAATCCAGGTGCGTCCCCGGTCATTGCTATAAGCGATGCCTTGCGTGAACGGATGGCCGGCGGCGGCGAAGATCGCGACCAGCGCCTTTTCCGCGCCGGTTTGAAAGCCCGCCGTGTTGTGCCAATCTACCACCGCAGAACCGGACCACATGGCCCCGTGTTCGTCGGGATACAGTGCGTTGGCCAACTCCTGCCAATGCACCAGGTCGGCACTGACTGCGTGCCCCCAAGTCAGGTTTCCTGAATTCCAACCATAGGGATTGTGCTGGTAGAACAAATGATACTCGCCTTTATAAAATACCAATCCATTCGGATCATTGAGCCAGCCGCGACGCGATGTGAAATGAAACTGGGGCCGCAATGGCTCGTGATAAAGATTTTCCTGACCTTCGATTTCATCAGATTGGTAAATGGCTTTAAGGCCGTTTAAACTTCCCGGAAACTTGTCCACCTTGATAGTCCCCTGCCTGCCCTTGAAGGATGTCAGATCCAGGAACGTCCACCAATCCGGCTGGCTGTCGGCGAGTTCGATGTCGAACTCTCGCGCCATTTGGCCCTCCACCAGCAGGCTCAGATGTCGACTGGTTGCGCCATTCCTGACCGGCAAATTCAGATACCGCTTCTCCAATTTGAGCGGAAAGGCCGTGGCATTGGTGTCTGCCACCTGCGCAACCGCAGATTTTTGAGCGACCACATTGCAAAACATTAAACCCAAGATCGCTACCAGTGCCTGAATGAATTTAATAGCCGCCGCACGGTTAAGTGTCTTGGAAATCGCCAACCACCTTTTTTTCATTCACTTTATCTTTTTGGTTTCTGCGCTCTTCGACATTGCGTCCCTGAGCCGCGCCAAGGCGGAGGGCGGACGGTTCTTGGGTTCCACTGCCCATTGGTAATTGGGCGCCGAGGTCATTTGAAAGTCCAGTTGGCCCCCCCGCAGCAGCTCGTCATGGCTCAGGTAGGTCCGGGTGAAGGGCTCGCCGTTTAACGTGGCGCGGTCGATGTAGGCCTTGAGCGGCCCATTCTCCCGGGCGCAGATCGTGAAGGTCTTTCCCGCCGCCGTCGTGAGGGTGGTCCGGTC
>JAQGPA010000177.1 GCA_028293325.1 Pedosphaera sp.
CTTGCTGGCGACGTCGCGGACCATCTGGGCGCCCATGTTCTCATAGGGGTCGTCCAGTTCGAGTTCCTTGGCGACCGTCACGCCGTCCGTGGTGACGGTGGGGGAGCCGAATTTTTTGTCGAGCACCACATTGCGGCCCTTGGGCCCGAGGGTGGCTTTGACTGCGCGGCTCAATTTTTCAACACCCTTCAGGAGGGCTTGGCGCGCGGCTTCGTCGAATACTAATTGTTTAGCTGCCATAATATTTGTTCAGTGTTGGGGTTAACGATTATTCGAGGATGGCGAGGATGTCGTCCGAGTTGAGGATTTTGTATTCCTTGCCGTCCAATTTGATGTCGGTGCCGCCGTATTTGCTGATAAGCACGCGGTCACCCTTCTTTACTTCAAAGGGGAGCTTCTTGCCATTGTCGTCGGTCTTGCCGGTGCCCAGCGCGATGACGATGCTTTCCGTGGGCTTTTCCTTGGCGGTTTCGGGGATGATGATCCCGCCCTTTTTGACTTCCTTCTCTTCGACAGCTTCCACGAGGATGCGGTCGCCGAGCGGTTTAACGTTCAGTGCCATATTTGGTTTCCTTTTTCTTTGTTTGTATTTGACTGCTTGAATCAAATCCCGCCGCACACGCGTGCGGGAAAATTTTAGCGGCGACCGCAACAGCACGAAGGACCTAAACTTCATTTAGGTCCTTCCGCGTTATCGCGGCAGCGGTTTATTGCTTCTTTTGTTCATCGACCACTTCGGCGTCGATGATCGGGCCTTCGTCCTTCTTGCCCTCTTCCGGTTTTGGGCCGCCCGTTTCAGGGCCGGCTCCGGGCTGACCGCCGGCTGCACCTTTGTCGGCCTGGGCCTTCGCGGCCGCGGCTTTGTAAAGTTCAGCGGAGACCGCCTGCCAGGCTTCGTTGAGCTTCTCGCTCGCGGTTTTGATGGCGGCGGAGTCGGTGCCTTTGAGGGCTTCCTTGACTTCGTTGACGGCTGATTCGATCTTGGTGCGGTCGCCTTCGGCGATCTTGTCCGCATTGTCCTTCAACATTTTTTCCGAGCGATAGACCGAGTTGTCGGCCTCGTTGCGGGTCTCGATTTCCTCGCGACGTTGCTTGTCCTCTTCGGCGTGGAGTTCGCCATCCTTGCGCATCTTCTCGATCTCGTCCTTGGAGAGACCACTGCTGGCGGTGATGGTGATCTTCTGTTCCTTGCCGGTGCCAAGGTCCTTGGCGCTGACGTGGAGGATGCCGTTGGCATCGATGTCAAAAGTGACTTCGACCTGGGGCACACCGCGCGGCGCGGGTGGAATCTCGGTGAGATGAAACTTGCCGATGGTCTTGTTGTCCTTGGAGAACTGGCGTTCGCCTTGCAGGACGTGGATCTCGACGCCCGGCTGATTGTCCGAGGCGGTGGAAAAGATTTCCGATTTGCGGGTCGGGATGGTGGTGTTGCGCTCGATGAGCTTGGTGAACACGCCGCCGAGGGTTTCAATGCCCAGCGACAACGGGGTCACGTCCAGCAACAACACGTCCTTGACCTCGCCCTTGAGCACGCCGCCCTGGATGCCGGCGCCGATGGCGACGACTTCGTCCGGGTTCACGCCCTGATGCGGGGGTTTGTTGACCAGCGTGTGCGCGGTTTCCACCACGCGAGGCATGCGGGTCATGCCGCCGACCAGCACGAGCTCGTCGATTTTGTCAGCGGTGATGTCGGCGTCCTTCAAGCAATTCCTGACCGGCGCGATGGTGCGCTCGAACAGGTCATCGCAAAGCTGCTCCATTTTGGCACGGGTCAGTTTGAGGCTGATGTGCTTGGGGCCGCTGGCGTCCGCGGTGATAAAGGGAAGATTGATGTCGTATTGCTGCGCGCTGGAGAGGGCGATCTTGGCTTTTTCCGCCTCTTCCTTGATGCGTTGCAAGGCGTCCGGTTGCTTGCGCAGGTCCATGCCCTGTTCACGCTTGAATTCGTCCAGAATAAAATCCATGAGGCGGTTGTCCCAGTCGTCACCGCCGAGGTGGGTGTCGCCGTTGGTGGCTTTGACTTCGAACACGCCGTCGCCGATTTCCAGGACGGAGATGTCGAACGTGCCGCCGCCGAGATCGTAAACCGCGATTTTCTCGTCCTTCTTCTTGTCCAGACCATAGGCGAGCGAAGCGGCGGTGGGTTCGTTGATGATGCGCAGCACTTCGAGGCCGGCGATGCGACCGGCATCCTTGGTGGCCTGGCGTTGCGAGTCATTGAAATATGCGGGGACGGTGATGACGGCCTGGGTGATTTTTTCACCGAGACGGACTTCGGCGTCGGCCTTGAGCTTGCTGAGGATCATGGCGGAAATTTCCGGCGGGCTGAATTGCTTTGGCTTGCCTTCAATTTCGACTTCCACGGCCACGTCGCCATTGGCGCCGCGCACGACTTTATAGGGGACGCGTTTAATTTCCTCCTGCACTTCGTCGAACTTGCGGCCCATGAAGCGCTTGATGGAATAGACGGTGTTGCGAGAATTGGTGACGGCTTGGCGCTTGGCGGCGTCGCCCACGAGGCGTTCGCCGGTTTTGCTGAACGCGACCACGGAAGGGGTGGTGCGTTTGCCTTCGGAATTCTCCAAGACTTCCGGCTCGCCACCTTCCATCACCGCCATGCAGGAATTGGTGGTTCCTAAATCGATACCTAATACTTTAGCCATAAAATGATGTCAGAAATTATATTTAACCGCTAGATATAGCTGAGCAATGCCAATGCCAATGTCACATGTAAGTTGCAAATTGCTTGTACTAAGCATGTTGTGAAATAAGTCGCTCGTTTTTTGGGAATGGGAAAGTGTGACATTTGTGTCACAGTGGCACACGAGATTTGCCCGTGTCACACATGGTGGCACAGTTTTGGGGTGGGCGGGCGTGGGGATTGGGGATTAGGTTTCCGTTGAGGGGTTTATTAGAAAAAACCAGATTCTGGCACCCCGCCGGGGTGCTGTTCATTATCGGGCCTTACCGGAGGTGTCGCTTCGCTCAACCTCCGGCTACTATCTGGCATCCTCTTCGGGGATGCATGGGAAAGCTGCGATTGGGGCTGGTGTCGGCGGCGAGCCCGCAAGTGGCCGGCGGGAGTGAGGGATGCGTGATGGGCGAGGCTGCAATTCATGGCGGTGTGTATTTCTCGGTGGTGTTGATTGTTGAGCTTGGCATTGTAGGTAGGGTTTGGTCTGATTCGTCGTGAACGCCAAATGCTTCCAGAATGTAAAAACTCTGCCTCTTCAGCCAATCCGGAGGATTGCCAGATAGTAGCCGGAGGTCGCAGCAAGGCGAAGACCTCCGGTCACCGTCGAATAAACGGGAGCACCCCGGAGGGCGTGCCAGAACCATAGCCATACGAAAATGGGCTCAACTTACCACAGTCTCCATTATCACATCGTCTTTAGCACGAAAGAGAGGCGCCCATTCATCCGCTCCGGTTGGCGGGCGCAGTTCCATCAATACATTGGTGGGACAGTGCGTGGCCTGGGTGGGGTAGCCAAGGCAATTGGCGGGGTGGAAGATCATTTGCATCTGCTGGTGAGCCTAAGCACCACACTGACGCTGGCCGAGTTCGTGCGTGAGTTGAAGAAAGCCTCATCAGTATGGGCAATTGAGAACCACGAACCGATGTTTTCCTGGCAAGAAGGTTATGCTGTCCTTGCAGTGAGTTGGACGCATGTTGCCATTGTAAAGCGGTACATCGAGAATCAGGAGGAGCATCATCGCAAAGCATCGTTTAATGATGAATTGAAGCGGTTGTTGGCGAAGAACGGCGTGAAATTTGATCCGAAGTATCTGGTTTAGGGGTGTAGGAGAGGTTCAGTTGACGATTTTATTGGAAAAACCGGATTCTGGCACCCCTCCGGGGTGCAGTTCATTATCGGGCCTTCCGGAGGTATCGCTGCGCTCAACCTCCGGCTACTATCTGGCATCCCCTTCGGGGATGCGGAATAAGGTCCAACATCACAGTGCCGACCAGGGTTTTGGGCTGAGCCAATGTGCAAGCTAAAGGACTCCAAGATTTCGTTGCCAAAGGTCGCAGATGCATACGTATATCCGGCCACCCACCATTAGAAATCCCTTATCTTCCCACAATCATTATTTTTGCTACTCTTGACGCCACTACATTTGGTGTGTTAAGAACGGATAAACACCATTAGAGGGGTGTTTTCTTATGCGTTGCCCAAAATGCGGATGTCAGGACGATAAGGTGATTGACTCGCGTGCTTCGCGCGAGGGAGCCACCATCCGCCGTCGTCGCGAGTGCACGGTCTGCAGCCACCGCTTTACGACATATGAAGAAGTTGAGCGCGAAGATCTTATGGTGATCAAACGCGATGGGCGGCGGGAAGAGTTTTCGCGGGAGAAATTGCATTCCGGATTGAAGAAGGCGTTTCAGAAACGGCCGGTGAGCCCGCAGGTGATTGAAGATTTGTTGGAAACGATCGTGAACGAAATTCAGGATAAATATGAGCGGGAAGTTCCTGGCTCGGTCATCGGCGAGCGGGTGATGACTGGTTTGCGGGGCATTGATGAGGTGGCGTATGTGCGCTTCGCGAGCGTCTATCGCCGGTTCCAGGAAGCGACGGACTTTGTGCAGGAAGTCAAAAAACTGGAGGACAACGCACCATGATATTATTGGCGGAAGACTGTCTCGTGTTTCGCACCGCGGCGGGGGAAGGGATTCCCTACTCCGCGGAGATGATTTCGGTCGAACTCATGGGCGACACCGCCAGCATGTTCGACCCGGAATTCATCAAGAACGCCGCCGCGGCGGTGTTTCATTATTTTCGCGAGGTACTCGGGCAGGAGTCGGTTTCCGTGGCGGAGTTTTCGCTGGCGTTGGAGCGGGTGCTGCGCGGTTTTTCGCTCACGCCGGAAACCCCGGAGCCGATTGATGAGACCGCGCCGATTGTGATCAAGTCGGATCTCTGCCGGTTGGTTTCGGAATCCGGCAAGGGTTGCGAACTGTTTTTCTTTCCGCGCCTGCGCGACGAGTTGCGCGCGCAACTGCAGCAATCGCCACAGATGCTGTGCTTTCAGGGATTGCGCCGTTGCGTGAAACAACTGACGGGCGCGCGCCGCTGGAGCAGCCGTTGCCAGACGATGCAGGACCAGATTGTGGAATATCTCCGCTCCTGCATGTCCCGCGAAAATACCGGCACCAATTGCGCGCTGGTTGTGAAGTAGTAGAAGCCATCTCATAAATACCCACAGCGGCGTTTGGGGAAGGAAAACAGAACAGGATGAGAAACAGAAAACGATTGAGTAAAGGCATGGAACGGCCGATCTTTGGGCCGGCCACTTCGTTGTTCGTCGGTCACAGCCCCCTTTGGGGATGCTCCCTCCTCTCGCCTCGTGGCCGGCCCAAATCTCTGGCCGCGCCATCTGCGGCTATTTATG
>JAQGPA010000178.1 GCA_028293325.1 Pedosphaera sp.
TAAGGATTGGACAGGCGGAAGAAGGCGGTGGCGGGGGCCGGATTAATCGGGAGAATGACCGGGCTCACGTTGCCGTTGGCCACCGGAGTCCACGCACCGCCCAGGGCAGCCACTTCTTGCAGCGTGAAGCCGGGAAAAGTGGTGGCGTCCCAGGAGAGAGTCAGGACGCCGCCACTGAGCGAATAGCTCAAGGTGGGCTGTCCCACCACCACCGGCGTCCCGCCATAGTGCAGTTTGATGGCCGTGGCGCTGACGACCAGGGTGTAGTTGGTCGTGTCGGCCGGCGCGGTGACCCAATGCAACAGCGGGGTGCCGGAGATGCTCGCTGCTGTCACGAGCGTGTAGTCACCGGCCGTATCGATGGCCGCGCCGGCGCTGGGCGCCTTGAGGTTGAAGGTGTTGTTGTTGAGCGTTACGGCTCCGCCCACCACCAACGAGTCGTTGGCCCCGGCGGCGGCGTTGTTCACGTCCAGGTTGACCGTGCTGCCGGCGGCCAGCGTGAGGTCGCCGGTCACGGTGCCCGTGGCGTAAGCGCCATCGGTCCCGGCATAGACTTTGGAGCCGGACACCGTGGCGAGCGCGCCTTTAAGGGTGCCGCCATGCAAAAGGGATTGGGCCCCCGACAAGGTGTAAGTGCTCGCGGGCAGGGCGGTCACGTCGAGTGAGGCCCCGGCGGCCACGGTCAGGGTGTTGGTGACAAAGAACGCCGCGCCGGCGGTGGCGTTCGCTGCGGTGGCGTCGAGCACCAGGTTGTTCAGCGCGGCGCCGCCAATCTCAGGGGCCGGGCCCGTAAATTTCACCGTGCCGCCCGCACCGGCCGTCAGCGCGCCGCCGGCCTGGCTCCAAACGCCTGCCCCGGTGCCGGTGACCGTCAGGGTGCCGCCAGCCGGAAGGGTGACTTTGCCGGCCGTCTGGGCGAAGCCGCCGACCGAGAACGCCGCCGGCAGAGTGCTGGCGGTGGTGGAGACGCTGGCATAGGTGAACTTTCCCCCGATGCTGCCGCCGACGGGCCAGGCGGAAATGGGGCCGTTCTGGGTCAACGTCAGGTTATGGCTGATCGTGGCGCCACTCAGATTCCAGGCCGAGCTCCCCGTCTGGCCGAAGATGACATCGTAGTAAGTGGCCGCCTCGGGGACGGCCGTGCCACTAAAGTTTGTCCACACCACCAAGTTGCCCGCGGCGGAACAATCCAGAGTCCCGACCGTGGGCGTGGTGTTCTGGCCGCTGGCCAGGATCAGCACGCCGGAGTTGGTGAAGGCGCCGGTGCCCTTGAAGGCATTTTGGTTGCCCTTGAGGCCGGCGACAAAGGTGCCCACGTTTTGATAGCTGCCCGTGAAGTTGGCCACGACGTTGCTGATGTTGCCGGCCAGGAATTTGCCGGCGCCGGAGTAGGTGTAGGCGGTGGCGCTGCCCAGGGAGGTGATGGGCATCAGCCCCAGATTGGTCACGCTGCCGCTGAACACCAGGTTGGCGCCGCTGCCCGTCACATTAAAGTTGCCGGTGGTGTCCACCCAGACATCACCCAAGGTGCCGGTGGTCGAAGGCGAAAAGGTGCCGCTGATCAGGATCGTGCCCACGGTCGCCGGGGTGCCGGCGTAGGTCACGGTCCTGCCCGCGGGAATGATCGCGATGTCGGCTGCGCCCGGGATGCCGTTGGGATCCCAGGTGCTGGCCGTGTTCCAGCCGGCGTTGTTCGTGGCGGTGTAGGTGTTGGCCGGCAGGGCAGTAACCGTGAACGGATTGCTGTTGGTGGTCGGCGCGCTCCCCGCCGATGCAGCGGCGGTAAAGGTTTTAGTGCCAGCCTGGTTCAGTTTGAGGTCATTGAAATGGGCGATGCCGTTCGCGTCCGTGGAACGGATCAGGGTGCCGGTGAGGTTTCCGGTGCCGCTTGCCAGCGAGAGCGTTACCGAGCTGCCAGCCAGGCTTTGGCCGTTAGTCCCAATGGCCTGCAACTGAACTTCAGGACTAATGACAGCGCCTTGCAAAACGTTGGCCGGCTGCTGGACCCAGCTTAAGGATTGCACCGGCGGACTGAAGAAGCTGGCGGTCTCGCCAATCGGTCCGTTCATCGTAATGGAGACCGGATTGCTGGTTCCTGAGTAGGACCCGCTGCCAGCCCAACCTAAAAAAGCAAAACCAGCCGCGGGCGTGGCAGTAAGAATCACAGTGGAGCCGCTGTTGAACCAACCGCTGCCGGGACTAACGCTGCCGCCAGTACCCGCGTTCATCGTCAGGTTATACTGCGTCGTAAAATTTATCGTATAGGTGATGTCGGCCATGGGCGAGATGGAGTGCGAGAGCGCGCCGCCATCGCTCCACGAGGTCCAGGCATCCTGGACCCCGGCTCCGGTATTCTGCGGTGAAGTCGCCGCGAGCGCGTGGGCCGAGCCTTGTGTCCAGATAAATGTTTTGGAATTCGTGTAAGTCACGCCGTCCACTGAGAACGAATGTCCGGAAAGATTGGCCTGCACCAGCACGCTGATATTGGTAGCCAGCGGGCTGAAGAAGCTGGCGGTCTCGCCAATCGGTCCGTTCATCGCAATGGAAACTTGATTGCTGGTTCCTGAATAAGACCCACTGCCGCTGCCGGCCCAATTCGTAAAAGAATAACCGGCTGTCGGCGTGGCACTGAGACTTACCGTCGAGCCGCTGTTGAACCAACCGTTGCTGGGACTGATGCTGCCGCCAGTACCCGCGTTCATCGTCAGGTAATACTGCGTGGCGAAATTCGCCGTATAGATGGTGTCGGCCACGGGTGAGACAGTGTGAGAGAGCGCGCCGCCATCGCTCCACGAGGTCCAGGCATCCTGGACGCCGGCCCCGGTATTTTGCGGTGAAGTTGCCGCGAGCGTGTGGGTCGAGCCTTGTATCCAGGTGAAGATTTGGGAATTCGTGTAAGCCACGCCGTCCACCAGAAATGAATGTCCGGTGGGATTGGCCTGGACGGTCACGTTCACCGGTGTGGTCGAAAAATTAAAAGCAAATGCTGTGCTCTTATCGATGCAATCGGTTTCATATCTGCCGGTTTGCGCGGCGACGATGTTGGTGCCGTTTACAGACAGGCCGTTCACGTTGATGCTGCCGCTGGCACTCCCATCGGCCAGCACGCCGAAGACACCGTCGCAGTAATTGGTATGATAGGGATAGGGATCCTGAGGATGGTACGGCGGGACCCCGACGGCATAAGTGTGCACATTGATGTCACTCATGGTGGCGTTGGACAGCGTATTGTGGAGGACCTGCACCGCGTAGGACAAGCTGTTGGAAATGTTGAGATTATTAATCTGGAGGCCGTTGATGGTATTGCCGTCCGGGCAGAGCGTGAGCGCACCGCGCCAGCGCCAGCCGGGATCATTACCGCCGCAGCGGTTCAGATCGCAGCGTTGGGCAAACGTAGTTCCCCGGAACGCGTTCGTGCCGATGGGAAAGGTGCCGGCAATCAGAATGCCGGCACCATTGGGGATGTCCTGGAACAAACAGTCTTCGACCCCGTTGCTATTCCCGCCGTAGATGCCGCAGCTATTGGCAAAAAAGGGCGTCTGTGCGGTGCAGTGGGTGAAGACGTTGAAACCCTCTTCGTAAGCCGGTGTGCGATATGTGGCGGGCCACATGGCGAAGGAATCATCGCCGGTGTTTCGTGCGGTGCAATTGGTCACGATGGTGTGATTCATACCGACCGAAAGATTGATGCCGTCGGCAATCGTATTGCGGAACCGGCAGTCCGCGATGACCATGCCGGTGGCATTGGCCAGCCAGGCGCCGGTCTTGGTGTGCTCCACCCAGACCCGGGAAATGCTCGAGTTGTTGCCGAAGATTTCGCTGAAGCCGTCATTGGCATGGGAATCATTCCGATTGTTGAGCTTCCCGACGATTGCGAAGTCGGCGAAGTGGAGGTTGGTGCCCGCGCCGTTGAAGCGGACCCGGCCGTGCTCATTCACGTAGGTTGCGGGAGAGCCAACGAAGGTGGTGTACCACATGCCGGCCCCTTGAATGGTCGTGTTGTTGGTCACGTTTATGTCGCGGGTGACGAGGTAGTTTCCGGGAGGAAACCAAATGATCCCAGCTCCAGCGACGCAGTTGCTAATGGCAATCGTGTCGTCCGTGGTCCCGTTGCCGACTGCCCCGTAACTGAGCACAGAGCGCGAACCCGGTGGTGCGGAGAGCGGCGGAGCAATATTCTCCAGGTCCACCAGGTCAATCACGTAATAGGCGGCCGCATCATCCGCGTCCACTTGCAGGCGGACCTGATCTCCAAGGCCAATCGACAGGTTCATCAGGCGCGCTTCATCGTAGTAATTTCGCGCACTGCCATTGCCCGGGGTGTTGGAAAAGGTATAAGCGCCGTAGAGCCAGGAATACTTCGAGGTCACCGGAACTTTTCGGACGAAGGTTCCGTTAACATAGAGACTGAGGGTGTAGTCCGCCCCCGTTCCATCCGCTGTATCGGGCACCGAGTAACGAACCACCAGCGTATTGGCCACTCCCTGGGCGGCGAATTCGACATAGTGTCCGGTGGCCGAAAGCTTCACGCATAGCCTGCCCGAGGCTTCGGCCTCGACGGTGTTGGTTATCGTCACGTTTTTGTCCACCGCCCTTGGTGGCGGCCCAAGGATCGTCCCGCCATTGACGGTCATCGCTTCGGCTTCGTAGGTCGTCCAGGGCACGGTCGCGCCAGGCCTGGCCTGCACCGCACAGAGGGAAAGGACAAAAACGAGGAGGGCGGTCAAACACATTTGGCGTCCTCGCAGCAGGCCAAATCGAACCATATCAATCGCGTACATCATAGAATTAGTCGTTTTATCTTGGGGCCATCCGTCCGGACGTCAGGAAACAATCTGCCGGAATATTACCTCCAGAACCGTGTTCCTTGGGGCGAAAGACCCTGGGATTGTCCTTATCCTATTCTCAAGGCCCCGCCAGGCGATAGTCACATGAATCGGGGACAAGGCGACGTTTTAGGGCGATACGACGCGATAAAGAGCCGTTGAGCACCGCCCAGCGGATTGGGATCGGTGAAGGTCGCCACGCTGGCGGCGGCGGATTTTTCGTGGCGTGAGGGGTGGGAAAGGGGTTAGGGTTGGGCATGTTAAATCAGAGGCGGCGATTTCTCTTGGGAGCGGTGGTGGCGATTGTCGGCATCTGGGTGGTGGCGTGGGCGGGGCATTGGTTTTTTGAAAGCCGCAAGATGACGGCGGAGAAGTTGCGCGCGTATGTGGGGTCGGTGGATTTCAGCAAACTGACCGGCGCAGCACGAGCGAAGGCGCTCAAGGATTTGGAGGACAGACTTAACGCGCTTTCATATGAGGAGCGGCAGCGTCTCCGGGGCGAGGGCCTGATGAGCGACTGGTTCGCGGAGATGACGGAGGAAGAAAAGGCGCAATTTCTGGAGGCGACGATGCCGACGGGTTTCAAGCAGATGATCAACGCGTTCGAGCAATTGCCGGAGGAGAAGCGGCACAAGGCGATTGATGATGCCTTGAAACGAATGCGCACGGCGAACAACCGCGCCCCGGGCGGTGGCGGCGCGGGACGGGGCGGCACAAATGGGCCCGCGCCCATCAGTCCGGAATTGGAGGCGAAAATCCGGACGATGGGGTTGAATTCATTTTACAGTCAAAGTTCGGCGCAGACGAAGGCGGAACTGGCGCCGCTGCTCGAAGAGTTGCAGCACGGGATGGAGTCGGGAAGGATGCAGCGAGGACCATGAAGGCAAGGGCTTTCACTCTCGTCGAATTGCTCGTGGTCATTGGCATTATTGCTTTGCTGGCCGGGTTGTTGCTGCCGATGTTGAGCAAGGCGAAAGAGGGTGGGCGCTCGACCGCGTGTATCAGCAACCTCCGGCAAATCGGCATCGCGCTGCAAATTTATGTGGATGGCAACAACAACCGGCTGCCGGTGATGCGAGACCGGACCGGAGACACGAATGCGCCGGCGACGAATGCCTTGCCGAGCGTGGAAGTGGTTTTGAAAAGCGAGCTGGGCAATCTCGACGTTTTGCGCTGTCCATCTGACCGGGAGAACATTTTCGAGCAGACGGGTTCGAGTTATTCCTGGAACAGCCTGCTCAACGGCCAGAACGCCGATCACCTGAAGGTGCTGGGCATGGATTTTGATGCGCACGCGATTCCGGTTTTTTTCGACAAGGAAAATTTTCATGCCGCGCGCGGGATGAGCAAAGCCGTGAATTATCTTTACGCGGATGGACACATTAAAAATCTGCTGGCCATCGAAGGGACGCTGCCAAAATGAGCGATTCCGCGCAGAGCAATTCCGGGTGGCGCAAGAAACTCAAGTGGGTCATCGCCGGGTTGGTGGCAGGCGCTGCCGGGGTGGCGGTGTTGGTGCTTTGGTTTGCGGGGGTGAGCGTGGGCAACAGTGATCCGCTTTTTCACGGCAGGCCCGAGAGTGAATGGATCAAGAACCTGAAATACTGGGATGATGCCCAGGTGAAAGAGTGGAAAGGTTACGGCGAGGAAGGGGTCCAGGTTTTGATTCGCGGGTTGGAGCGAGCGAATCGGCCGGGGGAAAGGGCTTATCGCAAGCTGTACCGCAGGGTGCCGTTTGCGCTGACGCGGCGGCTGCCCGATCCAAAAGATGATTCTACGCGCAGCAGTCGCATGTGCATGGTTTCTTTGCTGGAGAGTCTTGGAACTGACGCTAAAAGCGCGACGCCGATCATGGAGCGGATGCTCAAGAATGACGAGGCGGACTCGGTGCGGCAATGCGTCATCAACTTTTTCAATTCCAGCGAGGACGAGAAATGTCTGCTCAATCAACTGCCCGCGAAGGAAAAGCAGGCTTTGCTGCCCGCGTTGATTCGCGACGTGCAAAATAAAAACAATTGGGGGCTGCGCAACAATGCCGCGATTTCATTGAAATATTTTCCGGAAGAGCGGGGGATTGTCGCCCCGATCCTGACGAACGCGGTGCATGACCCGCAACCGCAGGTGGCGATCGTGGCGGCGGGGGCGTTGAATCGCGTGGCCCCGGACCTGATCACGAACGCGGGCGTGGTGGCGATCATGGCGCAGATTTTGAAGAACCCGGACGATCAGATTGCATATCGGGCGGCCGAAGTGTTGGGCGAGATGAAGGCCGAGCCGGCGATTGCCGTTCCCGCCCTGATTGAAGCGATGAATGGGACCAACCGGCTGGTGGCGACCGATGCGACTCAAGCCTTGCTCAAGTTCGAGCAACCGGCGGAATTGATCCGGCCGGCGCTGGAGGCGGCGATGCAGCGCAAAGATTTGTCGGGTTGGATCAAGAAGCGTGTGAAAGAGAAAATCGATTTGATGGCGGCAGCCGAGAAAGCAGCGCACTGATATGATTCAACTCTCGCGCGTCAACAAACGTTTCGGCCAGCGGCTCGCGGTGGAGGAGCTGACGCTGACGGTGCCACGGGGCGAAATCTTCGGGTTGCTCGGGCACAACGGCGCGGGCAAAAGCACGGCCATCGGCATGATGCTGGGCCAGGTCTGGCCGACGGGTGGTGAAGTGAAGGTTTGCGGACACGACGTGACGATGCAGCGGGCGCGGGCGTTGCAGAAGGTCGGCGCCATTTTTGAAGCGCCCGCATTTTATGATTATCTTTCCGGCCAGCGGAACCTGGAAATTTTGAGCCATTACTCCGCGCCGACGACGCGGGCAAGGATTCGGGAAGTGGTGGATTGGGTGGGGTTGACGGGCCGCGAGCAGTCCAAAGTGAAAACGTATTCGCACGGGATGCGGGCGCGGCTGGCCCTGGCGCAGGCGCTGTTGCCGCAGCCGGAACTGTTGATCCTGGATGAACCGGGCAATGGGCTGGACCCGGAAGGGATTGCGGAAATGCGCCGGACGATCGGGCGGCTGCATCGCGAGCTGGGGCTGACGATTTTGCTTTCGTCGCACCAATTGAGCGAGGTGGAGCAGCTTTGCACGCGGATTGCGGTGTTGAACCAGGGACGCAAGGTTTTTGAGGGACAGGTGGCGGAGGTGAAGGCGGCGCGCGGGCGGGTGACGCTGCGGACGCCGGACTTTGCGGCGGCGACGGCGTGCCTGCGCGAGCGGGGAATCATCACGGGTGTGGTGGACGGAAAATTTATCGAGTTAAGTGAAGGACGGACGACGGCGGAAGTGGCCAAGGCGCTGGTGGAGGCGGGCTTGTCCGTAGAAGGCATCTGGCAACAGGAGCAAACGCTGGAAGATTTTTATTTAAACGTCGTCAAAGCGGCAGCGCCGCCCAACCCTCATTGACCATGTTCTTTGCCCAACTACAAAACGAACTCTGGAAACTCTTCGGCAAGAAGCGCACCTACATCGGCTTCGGCGCGTTTGTGCTGGTGCAGTCGGTCATGTTGCTGATGTTCAAATACACGCGCTGGCAGATTCATTTTGAGCGGCTGCTGTCCGGCAACGGATATCTGGCGTCCGATTATATTTCCGCGCTGACGGTGGCGGTGGTGATGCTGTCGCCGCAAGTGCTGTTGTTGCTGCCGCTGTATGTGGCGCTGGTCGGCGGGGACCAGGTCGCGAAGGAAGCCGAGGACGGCACGCTGCGGATGATTTTATCGCGCCCCATCTCGCGACTCCGGCTGCTGCTGGTGAAATGGTTTGCCGGCATCATTTTTTGCGCGGCGCTGGTGTTGTCCCTGGGCGCGATCGCGCTGGGGTTTGCGCGCCTGCTTTTTCCGTGGAAAGGGATGTTTGTCTTTGCACCCCTGCTTTCGACCTTCAGCATTTTCCCGGCGGGTGACGGGCTGGCGCTGTTTGTGTTTTCACATCTGTTCATCATCATGAACGCCATCACGCTGTTGTCGGTGGCGTTCATGCTTTCCTGTTTCAACATGAAGCCGGCGGCGGCCACGATCCTGGCGCTCTCGTATTTGTTCGTGAACATGGTGATGCAGCACATCCCGTTTTTTGAGCAATACCAGAACTGGTTCATCACGCATCATTTTGAGTGCTGGCTGTTGGTGTTTCAAAATCCCGCGCCATGGCCGCAAATTTTGCAGTCGGAAATTATTTTGCTGGCCATTAGTACGACGGCGTTTGTGATTGGGGCGATGGTGTTTCAGGTGAGGGATATTAAGTCGTGAGGGTGGATATAAGTTTCACCGCGGAGGTGCTTCCGCACTGGCGATGGGAGGCGCGGAGCCAGAAAGAAGGTGCTTGCGCGCGGCCACCAGCAATTCCGCGAGCCGAGGGGGGACATTTAGCCGGGTTAACCAGCAGTTCAAGGCTGGGTAAGATCACTTGTGCGGAATCCATGATCTGCTAGAGTGATTCTGTCGCCACCGTTACTGGTTCGTTGGCCATGAACCGCTAATCCTGGCGACACCGGTTTTTAACTCGGTAATCCCACGGCCGAACGAATCATGAAAAACAAACTGATTGCCGTCTTGGCGTTGACCTTCCTCTGCGCCGTTAACTCGCAACTCTCCACCCTCCGCGCGCAGGGCACGACATTCACCTACCAAGGCCGGCTCGATGTGGATGGCACACCTGCCAATGGCGTGTATGATTTCAATTTCCGCGCGTTCAACGCCCCCACCAACGGCTCGCTCTTTGGGGGGGCGGTGACGGTGCCGGCGGTGGCGGTGAGCAACGGCCTGTTCACGGTCTCGCTTGCCTTCAACCCGGCGGCCTTCGACGGCAGCCCACGCTGGCTGGACATTGGCGTGGTGACCAACGGGGGTGCAAGTTTCAACGCCCTCACACCGCGTCAACCCATCACCGCCACGCCGTACGCGATCCTGGCCGGCAACGTGACGGGCGTGATCCCCTTGGGGCAACTGCCGGCCTCGGTCGTGACCAATGGCGGAAGCGGCATCAATGTTACCGGCACGTTCAGCGGCAACGGCGCCGGTGTGACCAATGTAGATCTTGGGCTCAGTTCGGGTGGTTCCATCCGCTCGGTGTCGGGGGTATTCGTCCTGAACGCAACGCTGAGTGTGGGAAATTCTCCCTCCGCGGTCGTGGCGGCGGATGTCAACGGGGATGGCAAGCTGGATTTGATCAGCGCCAACTACTCGGCCAACACACTGACGGTGCTGACCAACAACGGCAGTGGCGGCTTCGTGCTCTCCTCCTCGCCAACCGTGGGCTCGCCTAATTCCATCACAGCCACGGATGTCAACGGGGATGGGAAAATGGATTTAATCATCGCCAACCTTTCGGCTAACACGCTGACGGTGTTGACGAACAACGGGAGCGGTGGCTTCGTGCTCGCTTCCTCGCCCGCCGTGGGCACCGGGCCCTTTTCAATCACGGCGGTGGATGTCAACGGGGATGGGAAAATGGATTTAATCAGCGCCAACCTTTCGGCTAACACGCTGACGGTGTTGACGAACAACGGGAGCGGTGGCTTCGTTCTCTCCTCTTCGCCAACTGTGGGCACGGGGCCCCGATCAGTCGTGGCGGCGGATGTCAACGGGGATGGCAAGATGGATCTAATCAGCGCGAACTATACGGTCAACACGCTGACAGTGTTGACCAACAATGGCAGCGGCGGCTTTGTGCTCGCCTCCTCGCCAGCCGTGGGCTCCAATCCCTATTCGGTCACCGCAGCCGATGTCAACGGGGATGGCAAGATGGATTTAATCAGCGCGAACTATAGTGGCGGCACACTCTCGGTATTGACCAACAACGGCAGCGGCGGCTTCGTGCTCGCCTCCTCGCCCGCCGTGGGCAGCGGACCCATTTCAGTGACGGCGGCAGATGTCAACGGGGATGGCAAGATAGATTTGATCAGCGCGAACTTCGCTGCATACACCCTCTCGGTGTTAATTAACAAGGGTAGCGGCAGTTTCACGCTCGCTGCTTCGTTGCCCGTTGGCGTCAAGCCTGAGTCGGTCGTGGCGGCGGATGCCAACGGGGACGGGAAAGTGGATTTGATCAGCGCGAATTCCTTTGACAGCACACTATCGGTGTTATTCAACAACACCGAGTTTGACGGGGTATTTGTGGGTGCCGGTCAGTTCAGCACCATCTCCTTTGGCGCGAGCCTTGGCCCGAAAATCAATCTTTACAGCACGACCTTCGGCATGGGCATCCAGAACAGCGTCTTCTACTCGCGCATTGGCACTGGTGGCGGCTTTGGCTGGTATGCCGGTGGCAGCCATAGCGACACCACCTTTGATCCGGGCCTTGGTGGCTCGGTGCTGATGACCCTCACCTCTGGCGGCCTGGTCGTCAATGGCACGTTCGTCAGCGCCAGCGATCGGAATATCAAACAGGACTTCTCCGAAGTAGACAGCCGCGCCGTTTTGGAAAAAGTCGCCCAATTGCCGATTCAAACCTGGGCCTACAAGAACGATCCCAACACCAAGCACCTTGGGCCGATGGCGCAGGACTTTTACGCCGCTTTTACGGTCGGTCCCGATGACAAGCACATCGCAACTGTGGACGCCGACGGCGTGGCGCTGGCGGCGATCCAGGGCCTGAACCAGAAGCTCGAAGAAGAACGCGCCGCGAACGTCGAGTTAAAACAACGTGTCGAGAAGCTGGAGCAGCTGCTGAACAACAAGGCGGGTGGAGGCGACAAGTGAAACACCTTTGCATCGCAGCACTCGCGGCAGCACGAGTACGGGCGGCGTTTGTGATTGGGGCGATGGTGATTCAGGTGAGGGATGTTAAGTCGTGAGGGGTGATATAAGTTTCACCGCGGAGTCGCGGAGGCGCGGAGCCAGAAAGAAGGTGCTTTCGCACGGGGGATTTGGGAAGGGAGCGACGACGAGGACGAGGACGATTGGGAAAGCTTGATGGTCCTCACCCCGTAACCTCTTCACGCATGCGGGACGAGGGAGGTGAAAAGTGTCGGGTGAATCGGCGCGGCGGGTTGGACGAAGCGGTTGACGGGGCAACGTTCTGACGGGAGATGTCAGAGCCTCGAGACCTCATCTCCTACTTGGGTGTGGCGCGGTGAGTGCGTGGGTATAATTTACGCGGATTTGGCCGCGAGCAACGCTGAGCTTTACGCTCCGTGCGCCATCGGCGGGTGGCGGCTAAGACTTTTTTTTATTATAGTGCTTAAAGAAGCTGCGGAGTTTCATGAGGATGACGCCCCATAGGGCTTCGTTGAAGATGCCGCCGCTCATTTTGGAGGCGCCAGCTTTGCGGTCGGTAAAAATGATGGGGACTTCAGAGATGATGAAGCCGGATTTCCAGGCGGTGAACTTCATTTCGATCTGGAAGGCGTAGCCTTTGAATTTAATGGCGTCGAGATCAATGGCCTCGAGGACTTTTCGGGTATAACATTTAAAGCCGGCGGTGGTGTCGTTGATCTTCATGCCGGTGACAAAGGCGACATATTTGGAGGCGAAGTACGACATGAGCACCCGGCCCATGGGCCAGTTCACCACATTGACGCCGCATTTATAACGCGAGCCGATGGCCATATCAGCGCCCTTTATCGCACATTCCTCGTAGAGGGCAACCAGATCGTCCGGGTTGTGGGAGAAGTCGGCGTCCATTTCAAAGATGTAGTCGTAACCATTGACCAACGCCCATTTGAAACCGGCGATGTAGGCAGTGCCGAGTCCCAATTTTCCGGCGCGCTCCAGGAGGTGGAGTTGGCCGGGAAACGTGGGCATCAAGTTTTTGACAATTTGGGCGGTGCCGTCGGGGGAATTGTCATCGATGATCAACAGTTCAAAGGGGACCGGCAGCGAAAACACCTTTTTGATGAGGCGTTCGATGTTTTCGGATTCGTTATAGGTGGGGACCAATACAATACGCTTTGCCGGAAGCATATACTTATAAATTAAAAAACATAACGGTTGACCGGTGGCAGGGTAGCGGTGGGATGGGGGGCAAACAAGGTTTGAAATGGTGTCCTTCCGGACTGGTCAATGGGGGTGCTTGCGCACGGCCAATGTGAAGGCAAAGCACGAATGTTTAGGGTTCAGGGTTCAGATCGTTCAGAGTTCAGGGTTGGCGGAGATGCTCGCGGGGCTTCCGCCTTCGCCGAGGCTATGGCGGACAGGCGCCGCGCGGTGCGCGAAAGTGATGGGTGGGTTGATGGAGGTTACCTAGGGTAGCTCGTGCCTAAGAGCGGCTAGCAAAATTGACATGTATAAGTTGCAAAAGGGCAAGATTACGGCGCCTCGGGCAGCGATCGGTTTAATTTTGCCAGCCCCTCCAAGGGAAGTTAGAAGCCATCTCATAAATATCCACAGTGGCGTTTTGGGAAGGAAAACAGGAGAGGACGAGAAACAGAAAATGATTGAGTAAAGGATGGAACGGCCGATCTTTGGGCCGGCCACTTCGTTGTTCGTCGGTCACAGCCCCCTTTGGGGATGCTCCCTCCTCTCGCCTCGTGGCCGGCCCAAATCTCTGGCCGCGCCATCTGCGGCTATTTATG
>JAQGPA010000018.1 GCA_028293325.1 Pedosphaera sp.
TTTGATCCCCACTACGGCCAAAACCAGCGAAATAAAACGAGCCGCCGGGCGGCGGCGAGCCCCCAGCTCGCGCCCGGGGGCGGTTAAAATTTTCGTTGACCTCCTACACTGTATCTCCGCGGTAAAATTCCGCATCTGCGCCCATCTGAGTTAATCTGCGGTAAAAATCCCTATTTCCCATCCCCCGTCCGCATGAATCAGTGTGCCTCCGTGGTTAAAAACCCATCCAGACAATTCCGCACTCCGAATTCCGCACTCCGCACTTGAACACAACCACCTACCCCACAGCCACATACCAACAAAACCCCCAGCACCCCAAAACCCTCACCCCCGCCGTTTCACCGCCCAACATTAACACTTGTCAAACGGCCATTCGTTGGTAGGTTATCCAGCCTTTGTTATGAAAGCTGAAACTCATCCTAGATATCAGGAAGCGGAAATTCGTTGCGCCTGCGGCAACGTGATTAAAACCCGCTCCACCAAACCAACCCTTTTATTGGGCATCTGCAACGCCTGCCACCCGTTTTATACCGGCACGCAGAAGTTCGTCGATACCGCCGGCCGCGTGGATAAATTCCAGCAGCGCCTGGCCAAGACGGCCGCCGCCCAGGCCGCGACCGCCGCCAAGAAGAAAAAGAAGTAGCTCCGCTTTCACCCTCCGCCCGTTCGGCTTTGTCGCCTGACGGGCGGACTCTTTTTATGGGGCGCGGTTTTTCAACCCATTCTCCCGCCGCGCCCATTTTTTCAAATCACGTGAAAGTACAGCAGCATAGTCATGGATCTACGTCCGCATATTGATCGCTTTGCCCGCCGGTTGTCCGAAGTCGAGGCCGCTTTGAGCGACCCCAAAGTCTTCGACAACAACCAGCGCGCCCAGGAACTGTCCAGGGAATACTCCCGCTTGAAGGAACTCGTCGCCAGTGGCAACGACTACCTCAAATCCGTGGCCGACCTCGCCGAGAACCGCGCCTTGCTGGCGTCCGAACCCGCCGACTCCGAATTCGCCGCCATGGCCCGTGAAGATGTGGCCCGTTTGGAAATCGATGTGAAACGGCTGACTCAGGCAGTCATGTTCGGCATCCTCCCGCCCAATCCCACCGATTCGCGCAACACCATCATGGAAATTCGCGCCGGTGCCGGTGGTTCGGAATCCGCCCTCTTCGCCGCCGACCTTTACCGCATGTACACCCGCTACGCCGAAGGCCGCCGCTGGAAAGTGGAAGCGCTCAATTCAAGCCCGTCCGACCTCGGCGGCTTCAAGGAAGTCATTCTCAGCATCACCGGCAACGATGTTTACAAACGGCTCAAGTACGAGAGCGGCGTCCACCGCGTGCAACGCGTTCCCGCCACCGAGGCGCAAGGCCGCATTCACACCAGCACCTGCACCGTCGCCGTGCTGCCCGAGGCCGAGGAAGTGGACATTGAAATCAAGACCGAGGATTTGGATATCGATGTCTGCCGCGCCTCCGGCAAAGGCGGCCAGGGCGTCAACACCACCGATTCCGCCGTGCGCATTCATCATCGGCCCAGCGGCCTGATAGTCTATTGCGCAGACGAACGCTCCCAGCACAAAAACAAAGCCAGCGCCATGACCGTTCTCCGCTCGCGTTTGCTCGAGCATAAAATCGCCGAGGAAAATGCCAAATACGCCGCCGAACGCAAGGAACAGGTCGGCACCGGCGAACGCAACGAACGCATCCGCACCTACAATTTTCCCCAAAATCGCGTCACCGATCATCGCATCGAAGTCACGCTCTATAATCTCCCCGCTTTTCTCGAAGGGGATATCGATCAGTTGATCGAACCCCTGATGGCAAATGACCTCGAGGAAAAAATGGCGGCCTTGGAATTATAAGCCGCGCGCTCCAAAATTCACCGCTTACATTTGATGAACGATAACTCCCAGCTCCAAGGCATTATTTTCGATTGCGACGGCACGCTTGCCGACACCATGCCGCTGCATTGGCGCGCCTGGCAGGCCATCACCCACCGTCACAAGCTCCATTTTCCCGAAGACCGCTTCTATTCATTGGGCGGCGTCCCTTCGCGCGACATCCTTAAGATGCTCGGCGAAGAACAAAGCATCGTTCTCGACCATCTCGCGATTGCCCACGAGAAGGAAGCGGAATATCGCCCGCTCATCGCCCAGGTGGAACCCATCAACCTGGTCGTCGGTGTCGCGCGCGAATATTACGGAAAAATTCCCCTGGCCGTGGCCTCGGGTGGCACACATCAGATCATTGAGCAGGTATTGCAACACCTCGGCATCCGCCATTTGTTCAATGCCGTCGTCACGAGCGAAGACGTGGTGAATCAGAAACCCGCGCCGGACATCTTTCTCGAAGCCGCCCGCCGCATCGGCGTGCCCCCGCAATTCTGCCGCGCCTACGAAGACACCGATTTGGGCATGCAATCAATCCGTGACGCCGGCATGGAAGCCATCGACGTGCGGACCCTGCTGAAAAACGGCACGAAATAATTTTCCCCGCGCTGGAAATTACACTCCAGCGCCTCCTTCACCCTCGCCCGTCGGACGGGAGAGGGATGGGGTGAGGGTGGCTGTTTTTCATTTCCGCCTCCCTCGCCGATGGCGCGCGGAATTCATTCCGCTTCAACACCAGAACTGCACGAGAGCCCACAGCAGCACCTGCACGCTAAAAATGCCCAGCACCAATCCACTCCCTCGCCCGTCCGACGGGAGAGGGCATGGGGTGAGGGTGGCTGTTTTCCCTGCCTTCTCCCTCGTCAATGGCGCGCGGTCCCGCACGCGGGACCGCTTCAACGTAACCACCACCGAATGGCAGAAATTTGAAATGCCGCGTTTACAACCCAGCGCAATCCACCCCCTCGCCCTACGAATGCTTGAGTAGGGAGAGGGTACGGGGAGAGGGTCCTCAATCTTTTCCAATCGTCCTCGTCGTCGTCCTCGCTTCCGCATCCCTTTCCAAGCTCCGCGCGTTGTCGCGCCGTAGCCTTGGCGAAGGTGGAACTCCGAATTTGAATCCCCCCTCCGCGACTCCGCGTCTCCGCGGTTAAAATTCCCTCTCAACCCACCGCTTCCGGAATTTCCTCCCGCTCTTTCTTCTCACTTGCCGCCGGCCGCCGCCGCCAAACGTACCGGAACATCAACGTGCGCAACGCCGCCGTCAGCGGAATCGCAAACAACGCTCCCAACACTCCTCCAAACACGATGGTCCCCGCCATCACCGCGATAATGATCGTGAGCGGATGCAACCCCGAGCGGTCGCCAATGATTTTCGGGCTGATGACAAAATCCTCCAGCATCTTCACCACCGCCGCGATGCCCACCACCAGCAGCGGATGCGTCCAATCGCCAAACTGCACCCCGGCGACCGTCAGCGCGAGCACCAGCGTGATGATGGTCCCCACGAATGGCACAATGCCCATCACCGCCGCCACCAATCCCAGCAGCACCGCGTAATTTAACCCCAGGATCAGGAAACCTATTGTCAACAGCGCCCCGACGCACAGCGCCACCAGCACCTGCCCGCGGAAAAAAACAATCATGCAGTCATTGATCGCCTGCAGCACAAAAACAATTTCCTCCTTCGCCTTGGATTCATGAACTGGCAGGTAATCCGTCCAGCGCTTCACGATTCCCCGTTTCTCCCGCAGAAAATAAAACAAACACACCGGTATCAGAATGAGCCCGATCAACGATTCCGTCCACGTCTTCACCTTGCTCAATTGGTTCACTGCCACGTTTACTGCCAATTTCGCAAAAGCCACCAAACCCTCCGCCAGTCGCGGCATCACCGTCTCACTCATCGGCGCATCCAGCGCTTTTTTTAAATCCTCCGTGTTCGCCGAAACCTGCACCGAGTTGGTTTGCGCTCCGCCGGCATCCTTTGGCTGGTCGGTAACCTTGATGTTCAGGCTCACCTCCACGCCGTTGGTGTTCGTTGGCAGCGGCTCCGTCGGAACAGTAGCCGTTTCAGTGCCATGTTTATTGGGCAATGCGGCATGCTCCCGCGGTTGGTAAAGCTGCCAAAGTCCCGGCAACCGCTTCCCAATCGACGAGTGCTCGAGAAAATCGTGCGTCTTAATCCGCATCGCCTCCGCATTTTTCGGCAATTCATCCACCAACTTGCGTGTCTCGCGTAGCAACCCGGGTATTACTGACCCCAAGACCCCCGCCATCACCAGCAAACCCAGGACAAAGACCAGCACCACCGACCACAACCGCGGAATCTTCCGGCGCACGAAAAATTCCACCACCGGATCCAGTATGTACGCCAGGATCAACGCAAACGTCACCGGCAGCAGGATGGCGGCGAGTTCATTCAGCACCCAGCCCATGCACCAGATCAGGAGGCCGACCAACACCAGCACCAACGCCACCGCCAGCGCCGTCAGGGAAAACCAAAGCATCTGCGCCTGGCTGCGGGTGGGCGGTTGTATATTCATGCAGTTTTAGCCCTGGCCCAATTTCTTTGATTTCTCCGTCGCCGCGCGCACCGCGTTCATCAACGAACCGCGCACCTTTCCCTTCTCCAACTCATGCAAGCCCTCGATCGTCGTGCCGCCGGGACTCGTCACCATGTCCTTCAACGCGCCCGGATGCTGGCCCGTTTCCAACACCATCTTCGCGCCGCCCAAAACTGTCTGCGCTGCCAGCTTGGTCGCAATGTCCCGCGGCAATCCGGCGGCCACACCACCATCGCTCAATCCCTCAATCATCAAATACACATACGCCGGCCCGCTGCCGCTCAATCCTGTCACCGCATCCAGCAACGCTTCCTTCACCGGAAACGCAATGCCGACCGCCGCAAAAAGTTTCTGCGCCAATTCCCCATCCTCCGGCTGCGTCGCTTTGCCCAGCGCATACGCCGTCGCCGATGCCCCCACCAATGCCGGCGTATTCGGCATCACGCGAATCACCCGCGCACCCGCGCCCAGTCCACCCTCCAGCTTCGCCAGCGGCACGCCGGCGGCGATGGACACCAGCAAATGTTTCTCCGTAAATTCTCCGCGAATTTCCTCCAGCACTCCCGCAACCTGATCCGGCTTCACCGCCAGAATCAATACCTTCGCAAATTTCACCACCTCCGCATTGGAACTCGTCGTCCTCGCCCCCACCTCTTTGCCGAACGCCGCGCTTGCCGCCGCGATGGGGTCACTCGCAATGATTTGCTCCGCCGTCACCAGACCGGCCTGGATAAACCCCCGCGCCAAAGCCGTGCCCATCCGGCCAGCCCCCAGAAAACCAATGGTTAGTTTCGCAGACATGCCGCGCTATTTAACAGTTTCTCTTCCTAAGCGAAAGCCAAAAGGCTCAACCCCTAGAGCATTGACAGAAATGATGTAGCACGGCGGAGCGAGGATTTTTGACTTTGGGCGAGGCTTTGGCGAGGGAGCATGCCCAAGGTGGCCTGTGATCGAGCCGAAACGAAGCCAAAAGTCAAAAAGACCGCTTTTCCCAATAATTTTTCCGCCGCGCTACAGCATTTATGGAATTGCTCTAACAATGAACTATCCCTGCTTCAGGTGCAAAAGCAGGTGTCCACCCCATTGTGATGAACCCGGGTTCCTGAAAGTATGGCAGGAAGTTTCAGAAGTCGTAACAAGCCATGGAGGAATGGTTCACGATCAAAATCGGTGAACCTTGCCAACAAACCCGGCAGGCTGGCCCGGCCGCCTTTCTTGCGGTTACGCAACAGGAGCAACTTATGAAAACTGCGACACGCATCAAGCTCAAACTATTAACCATTTCCGCGCTCATGGCGGCCGCCGCCGCGTTATCAATCGTCAACCCACGCGCAAACGCGCAGCAACCGCTTTCGCAGCAACCCAAGCCCGCAGAGCAGCCTCCCTCTTCATACCTCTTTCCGCTGGTGGTGGAGCCTTTCGATGTGGTGCGGGCGCGGGATAAGGAGGCGAAGCCACGCGTGATGGCCGAGCACCAGAAGTACCTTGACGAGCGTTACGACCTGCGACGTCACGTTGACGAGAACGTGCACATGACGCGTGGCAAGCCGATCCCAGTGGGGCCGACGGCGAAGCTCAAAGGCGGCGTGACCTGGGAACAGTTGGCACGGATGTCGCCGGATGAGATCCGGGAGAAAGGGGTATTCCCTTATCTGCCGCTGCCGCACATCGAACAGGCGGTGGGCGGCATGGTCTTTACGCAACCCCAGATCAAGGAAGTGCCCCGGCTGGAACGTTTCGACATGGACTTTGACCTGCCGGAATGGTTCCTGCCGGAGTTTCCCCCGGCGATGTTTCTGACGACACGGAAGGACCTCGGCGATGTTTCCCGAGGACAACTGGTCACCCTCACCAACTTCTTCGAGCTTTTCAACGGCATTCTCAATCCAAAGCAGCTTGAGGGCCTGCGCCTGTTGCTCACCCAGTTTCCCCAGCAGCAGTTCAACGCCACCGATGATCGCAAGACGGAACGGCCGGACGGGATGCAGGGTATCGCCTGCTTTGATTGCCATGTCAACGGCCACACCTCGGGAGCCACGCATCAGGTGGGTGACATCCGGCCGCAGGCGAATCGCCGTCGCCTTGACACGACCACTCTGCGCGGCGTCAACATCCAGCGCCTGTTCGGGTCGCAAAGAGCGCTTAAAACGGTCGAAGACTTCACTGAATTTGAGCAACGTGCGGCGTATTTCGACGGCGATCCGGTCATCGCCACCAAAAAGGGCGTAAACGTTCTCGAGCGCGGATCACAAGTGCACTTCATGGCGGAAATGCAGGAGATACTGGATTTCCCGCCCGCGCCAAAACTCAATATTTATGGACGGCTGGATCGATCGAAGGCAACCGAAAGCGAAGTGCGCGGAGAAGAACTCTTTTTTGGCAAAGCGAACTGCGTCGCCTGCCACGTGCCGCCCTTTTACACCGACAACATGATGCATGACCTCGAGGTCGAAAGATTCTATAAACCCCATATGGAAGGGGGCATGATGATGACCGCCCAAGGGCCGCTTAAGACCTTCCCCCTTCGCGGCATCAAGGAATCACCGCCTTACCTTCATGATGGGCGGCTGTTAACGCTCGAAGATACGGTCGAGTTTTTCAATCTGGTGCAACAGATTGGCCTGACGCAGCCAGAGAAGACCAATCTCGTCGCTTTTCTGCGCGTATTGTAAGGAGAAGCCCGCCACTACTCCCGAATTACTCCGCGATGCGCACCCTCTGGTATAGTCCGCTTACATCACTGGCTCGGTGGTGGGCAGGACATCAAAGCGGATGATGAACTTGCCCGGAAAATCCTTGGGCTGGGGCCGGTTGATTGATTTGGTCGCGGCGATGGCCTTCTTCACCGAGTCATCCCAGCGCGGGTTGCCCGAGCCTTTCTTCCAGTCCGTGCCGATGATCCGGCCCGCTGGATCCACCCGCACTTCCACCTCCGCTGAGAAGCCGTAATCGTCCATGTCCGTGGGCCGGTCCCAGTTGGAGCGCAAGGCATATTCCACGGCGCTCCGATAATAACTCACGGCCGCGTTGGTCCCCGTCTCCACCACTTTGGCGCCGTCGCCAAAGGCAAAGTCCGGCAGACTGTCGGCGGCGGGCGCCACCGCGGGGCCGCCCGCCGCTGCCGCGGGGGCGATTTCGGGTTGGGGCGGCGCTTCCACCATTTTGGGGGGCTCCTCCACTTTGGGCGGTTCCACCTTCGGGGGCTCCACCTTGGGCGGGGGCGGTTTCTCCGGCTCGGGCAGTTTCTCCTTGGGCACAATGGCCACGGTGATCTCCCGCAACTTGTTCCCCAACACCCCCTCGTGCGCCGCCCAGAACCCGATGAAGAACAGGATCACCGCATGAAATATCACCGAGAAGGTCAGGTTGATCTTCGCGGAGTTCTTCTTCCTACGCTGGGAGGGCGCTGCCATGGGCTGCTCTCTTAGTCGGCCGCTTTGGGCGCAATGGACGGTTCGGTGGCCAGGCCCACCTTGGTCACGTTGGCCTGCTGTAAAATGTCCAGCACGTTGACGATGTTCTGGTATTGGATCTTGCTGTCCCCGCGCACCACCACGCTCAAGTCCGGATCATCGGTGCGCAACTGCACCAACAACTGCTGGAGCGCAATCAAGTCCACCTGCTTCAGGTTGAGGTAAATCTTCCCGCTCCCGTCCACCGTCACGTAATTGGGCTTCTTGGGCGCGTCCTTGGGCCGGGAACTGGCCGTGGGCAGGTTCAGTTCCAGGTCATTGACCACCGGCGTGGTGGTGATGATAAAGATCACCAGCAGCACAAAGGCCAGGTCCAGCAACGGCGTGATGTTCAACTCGCCCAGCGAGTGGTGATGGGACTTGGAATACTTTTTCATGCGGTGAGTTCCGCCGCGTAGCCGGCCTGCGGCACCGGGGGGGGTGACTGCCGTTGCAGCGCATGGACGATCTCATCGGCCATCGAGCGGTTGTCCACGTACTGGTGCTCGATCTGCGTGGCGTACTCCGTGGCGAAGTTGTCCAGCTCCTGGGTGATGGCCCGGATGCTGGTGACCATGAAGTTGTAGGCGAACATGGCCGGGATGGCCACCATCAGCCCGATGACCGTGGCAATCAGCGCCCCGGCCACCCCCGGCGCCATGGCCGTGAGACTGGCGGAATTGGCCCGCGCCACCCCGGAGAAGGTTTCCATCACCCCCCACACCGTGCCCAACAGCCCGATGAACGGGCCGCCCGCCACCGCCGTGGAGAGCACGATCATGCCCTTCTCCAAGCCCAAAGCTTCCGTGCCCACGGAACGCTCCAGCGCCACCCGCACCGAGTCAAACCCGGCCGCGCTGATCCGGGTCTGGCCTTTGACATTCACCGGATTGTTCTGCAAGTGGTAGCTCAACTCCTCCGCCCCCACGTAATAAAGCTCGTTGGCGGGAGCGCCATCGTACTCCTCCTTCTTGCGCCAGATTTCCAGGGGATCGCGCGTGGTGCGGTAGGCGGCGTTGAACCGGGCGGTGGCCCGGCGCGCGCGCCAGAGCTGACGCACCTTGGTGATGATAACCGTCCAGCTAAAGAGCGAGAGCAGCACCAGCACGCCAATGGTTATTTTCCCCTCGGTGGTGGCCTTCTGAAAGGCAAACTGCAACGCACCGCTGGCCAACATGGGACTTAAGGTT
>JAQGPA010000087.1 GCA_028293325.1 Pedosphaera sp.
TGACAAAACCCAGGGGCGCGCCCACTTGATTGGTCAGGGTGATGGTCCAGGTGACCAGGTCGGTGGAGCTTTGCAACAGGTAGGCAATGCCCGGGGTGGCGGCCACGGAAATCTGCAGGGTGGCGGGCGTGGAGCCGCCGCCCGCCAAGGAGGAGCTGCCCAACAAACTGATCTTGGGCCGCTCCAGATCACCAATGAGCATGGAAGTAGCGCCCGGCGTACCGAGTTGATAGTTGGAACTGGAAGCCAAGGTAAGAGTTAAAGAGAGCGGGCCGGTAAATATGCCATTGAGAATGGGAGTCACTGAAACATTGGCCGCGGTGCTGCCCGCCGGGATGGTCACGCTGTTGGCCAGGGGCTGGTAGTTGACGCGGCTCTGGGCGGTGCCGCCGGTGGCGAAGTTCACCGTCAAAGGCTGGGTGAGATCACCGCCCGAACGCACCACGCTGAAGGCGCCGGTCGTGGGCCCCACCTCGGAGGCATTGACGGTGGTGACCACGGTGACCACGGGCAAGGTGGGGGGAGGAGTGACGACAGTGGCGCCGGTGCTGCGCACCACCACCTCGTCCATCCAGCCGTCAAAGTCACCGAACTGGAGCAGGGCCGAGCCGGTGCCGTTCCACAAACTCAGGTCGGTGCTGGCCAGGGTGGCCACGACATTGCCATCCACTTTCAAAGTGTAACCGGTGCCATCCAGCAGCATGCTCACCTGGTGCCAACGACCCGCTGTGAGAGCTCCGGACAGATTGGCGGCGCTAATGAGAACTTGCTGATTGCCCACCACAACCCGGGCTGAGGGATCCCACATCCCTTGCGCCATAATGAACTGGGAAGCCCAGCTTTTGGTGAGCATCAGCAGGTTGGCATTGCCACGGCTGTAACTAGTATAGCGGTTGATATAAATCTGCGCCTCCACACTGACGCTGGTGGTCACGCCGGCTTTGTAAATGTCGGAAATGGGCAAGGATATGGAGGCTTGGTCGCCTAGATCAAAGAAGCGCAAAGCGGTGCCGCTGGGACTGGTCATCCAGCTTAGATTGCTGGCGTCCAGCCGGGCATTGTTGGTGAGAGTCACATTGCCATGGAGACCGGTGGCATCCGCCAATGTGTTGTCCAGATGGAAAACTGCCACCACATCAGCGCTGGCTGTGTTTGTAACAGCATTGATGGTGAGAGACACTGCAGCGGTGGGCGCGCTGACCAGGCCATCGTTCACGGTAAAGAGGAAACTGTCCGCGCCGGTGTAGTTGGCCGCTGGCGTGTAGGAGAGATTGGGTGCGGTGCCGCTCAAGGTGCCGTGCAGCGGATTGCTCAACACGGAATAGATAAGCGGATCATTGTTGGGATCCGAACCGGTCAGCGTGATGATCCGAACTGCGTTAGCCGAAAGTGTGATCGACTGGCTGTTGGCAACCGGGGGATTGTTAATTTTCGCCGGGTTCACAGTCACGGTGACTTCATTAAAGGAACTCAAGGCGCCGTCCGTGGTGGTAAGACGCAGCACATAGGTGCCGCTGGCAGAGAAGGAAGCGGTGGTGCTCGGGGCGGCGGAGTTGGCAAAGGTGACCGTGCCCGGTCCGCTGGTCTTGGTCCAACTGGAGGTCAGCAAAGAAGGCGTGGGCAGACCGTCATCCACGGCGGTGCCGCTGAGCGTGGCTGTGGCCGGCAAGGTAATCGTCTGGCTGTTGCCCGCGCTGACCACGGGTGCCTGGTTAACGGTGCCACCACTGCCGACGGTCACAGTTTTAAAAGTACCCTGGCTTGGATTCTGATAGCTGCCGCTGGGCGAAACTTCCAGCTTCACCGCGCGCACCATATAAGTATAGTTTCCGCTTGAGAGAGCCGCATCTGTATAGCTGTTGCCGGTGACAAGTGACGCATTCAAGCGGGTGAACGGACCAGCGGCACTGGGAGCGCGATAGATGGCATAGCCTTGCAAGGCTGAATCCGGCGAGGCGACCCAACTTAAATTGACACTGCTCGGACCGCCGGCGCCACTGAGACCGGAAATCGGCGACACGGTATGCATGCGCAATGTCGGATCACCCATCAACGCGATATGGACTCCGCGGTGCGTCGCCGGAAGGCCGACATATCCGATGATATTGTAATAGCTGTTGTTGTTCTGGCTTACCCGGGTGCTGAATCCGATATTCTTGCCCATGGCCATATGCATAAATACCCAGGCCGGAAGATCCGACCAGACATTGCAGAGGGCATAACCCTTCGCGGCGAGCGGTGCCCGTAGAAAGTTATCCGTCACATCCCATTCAACAAACCAGCTTGCGAAAGTGGTATTGAAAACGGTCTTTACGCCTGGGGAAGCCGCGTACGCAGAGGTCGATCCCATTCCCGTGCACCCGTTATATTGGCCGCCACCGGTGCCTTTGGTGAACCAGAGGTAATCATGGTTCTGAACTTCATTCCAAAACTCCGGTGAATAATAACCATTGGAAGGATAATAGAGATTGGGAATGTTCGTGGGTGTGGCGAGTCCAAAAAATTGCCGCTGAATCGAATTGCCGGTATCAGACGTCATTTCAGCCTGACGGGCGGCCACACTGAAGACTTTGTGACGGAAATTATGATCCTTGCTCAGGTATTGGCGGGTGAGATCCACATCCGTCAATGGCAGGAAGGAAGGCATGTCATACATATCCACCCGGCCCACTTGCAAATCCACATCGGACGGCAGAAAACTCGGGCTGCTGCTCCAATCCCCGTTCATATCGCCGTAATATCCGTCCGCCGGCATGGGTCGTGAGTTATGGCCATCCGGAGCCAGACTGCCGGAATGAATCACCGGTATGCGGCCCAACAAAAATACTGCGCGCACGAAGCTGGGGTCCGCATTGTAATCGGCCTGGATCAGGCTTTTTACGGACGCCGGCGTGCTAGTTCGAGCCACGTCGTGGCGAATCACCGTCCAGCCGTCACCCGTCAAGTCGCTTTGCAATTGGCCGATCTCAGTGGCGAGACTGGTGGTGTAGGTGTTATCCACGATGAGGATGAGCTTGCCGCGATTGTCCAGCATCGGCAGTTCAACGCCGGTATCGAGATATGCATCGCCATCGAATTGCGAACCTGTCCGCCCAATTCGATATTCATACTCCGTTCCCGGAACCACATTGCTGTCCACATAACTTGTCCCGGTGAGGCCGGTGGCAAGCATGGTCCAACTGCCGTCGCCGCCAGCAAAGCCACCGATGACAGTTGACCGATAAACGGTATAATTCGCCACGCCCCAGGGAGGAGAATCCCAACTGACCGTAATGGTGGCGGGTGATTTTTGCACCACGGCACTCGCGCCAAATTGCGCCGCCGCTGCGGGCAAGGCGAGCATTCCCAGCAGGAGAAAGAGCAGGGTGCTCAAACGGCCGAAGGCGCTGTTGGCGGAATTAAATGGACTGGATGTGCTGCGCACAGCGCCGGTAGTTGTGGGTATTGAGGTCATGTGTTTACAAATGGATTAGATCGTTAAGACTCTAATTCGAGAGCGATTCAGCTAGAGGTATGCCAGTGCTGAAAGAGATTTTCTCAAATGATGGAAACGGTTCTCAACCTTGAGGATAGAGCGTGTGCGCTTTTGGCCGACAGTGCTTTTCACCCAACATAATAGGGAGTCTTTGATGGTGATTCGCCGCGCAAACGCTTGCTGGCAGCTATTAAATCTGCCTCGATTCCGTACAATTCCCGCAGCGGGGCACAAACCCAGCGTTTCATGTTTTTGAGACACCGTCCTGTGCGGAACTGAGACAGCCCAGCGATCAGTCGGCAACTCAGAAATAGACTGAGAAACAACCGGCAGCGCGTTGAGCGCAAACTTTTCCTTGATCGGAAGGTTGGGGAGTTGATGAAAATCCGCAGAGGATGTTTCCCGGGTTCGCTGCAATTTGCCATTCGTCATAAAGCGTTTCCATTTCTGATATGTCAGGCTCGAACGGACGCCCGCATTTCATGAACTGCATGGAACGTCGGGTTTCTTGGATTTATCTTCGCCGAATAGTACGGAGTGGAACAGTGCCGGAAGTCTGATAATGCCGTAGGCGTTTGTCTTACACTCAAAAGTAACAACCCACGCTGGAAAATTTCCCGCGGCTTGCGTGAAAATAAAAACGGCCCTCACTCGAGGGCCGTTTCAAATTCAAACCGGCAACTTCGCCTAACGCTGAATCCGCGCGCTGCCGCCTTTCATCACGTGCATCACTTCCTCCAGTGTCAGTTGTGAGGTGTCGCCCCGTGTCGTTTGCAGCAAGGCCCCGTGTGCCGCGCCAAAGTTCACAATGTCCTGCGGCTTCATGCCGGTGATGAATCCATAAGCAATGCCGCTGGAAAAGCCGTCACCGCCGCCGACGCGATCTTCAATTTCCAAATCCTTAAACTGGCGGGCTTCATGGAATTGCCCGTCGTACCACAAAATGCCGCCCCAGTTGTTAATCAACCCACTCTTCACCTCGCGCAATGTCGTGCAGACCGCCTGAATGTTCGGATAAGTCTTGACGACGCGTTCCACCATCCGCTTGTAAGCTGCCACCGGCAGTTCGGAAAGATTCGCATCGGTCCCTTCCACTTCAAAACCCAAAACCTTTTGAAAATCCTCCTCGTTGCCGATCAACACATCCAGGTGCGGGATGATTTCCTTTGTGGTCGCGATGGCTTTTTCGCTGCTCCAAAGCTTGCTCCGGAAATTCAAATCATAACTCACAATTGTCCCCACCTCGCGCGCCGCTTTGCACGCGGCCTTCACGACCGCCGCGCTGTTGTCGGAAAGCGAGGTCAAAATTCCACCCGTGTGCAGCCAGCGCGCCCCCTCCTTGCCGAAAACGCCCTGCCAATCCACCTCGTCCGGTTTCATGTAACTGATCGACGAATGCCCGCGATCGTACATCGTCACGCTCGCACGCACACCCGTGCCCACTTCGGTGAAATTCAATCCCACCCTTCCTTTGCGGCCCACACCATCGAATTTTTCCAGCAACACATGGGAAACATCCATGCCCACCGCGCGTGCGTGGTTCAAAATAATCCGCGCCACCGGATTATCCGGCAACTTGCTGATGAATCCGCCGCGCAGACCGAGACGCGCCCCCGCATACGCCACGTTGAACTCGCCGCCACCGACGTCAACTTCCAGTGTCTTCGCAAATTCAATCCGCCCATGCCCCGGTGGTGCCAGCCGCACCATGCATTCGCCCAAGGCCAGGAGGTCGTATTTGCATTTTGAACCGTCACGTATTTTTATTGCCATGTGTGCTTCAGGGTTGGTCTTTTGAGGTCTTCAGATACAGGAGCCAGTCGCCAGCGCCCGGCGTCGCAAATGTGCAAGTCGTATTGCCGACCACCGCCACCGCCGGACTCCGTTCCCCGGTGCGCGCATTAATCCAAATTGCCTTCGGCGAAGATGGCAATGCTGCCAAAGTCATTTCCACGCTCCGATCCTCGGGAACATAAATTAATACCACGTCCCCGATTTCTGTGGCCGCCGCCGCGATATGCCGGCTCGGCGATTCCAGCCCCGGCTGCCGCGCGAGCACTTCTGGCGCCGGACGCAGCCGCCAGAAATCAATCGTGTTGAACAAGCCCGCCACACTCGACATTTGTTTTGCCGCCGGCATAAACAGTGCCTTTTGCCAGACCGGCAGCGAATCGCCGGTTGTGGATCGCGAATCCGTCATCCAATTACAAACTCCATGGCCGCCGTAGTTCACTCCCGCCGTCGGCGCGTTGAGCAGGCTCCAATAAACCGCGCGTCGGACCGTCAGCGGGTCTGCCCGCTCCTGTGCTTGCGGTGGACGTTCATTTTCATGGGCCGTTGCGAGATTGATAAAAGGCCGGACCGGCGGCTTCATCCAATCCCGTGAGACCGGGCCTGCCAGCAGCCAAAGCAGTGTGTCATCATTGACCAACTGTCCGCTTTGATAACCAAAGGCATCAACCCAACGTTCTGCGCGAAATTCATCCAACACCCAATACGTCTCGCCCGCATTCAAAATAACCGGCGCATGCCGGCCAGTGCCAAACACCGCCCGGCCAATCCGTTTCCAGCGGCTCGCATTGCGGCCCAGGTTGTCGCCTTCGCACGTCACCACCCAAGCCACGTCATTCGCATCCCAGCGCGCTACCATGTAACGCAGTAGTAATATTGCCTGCTCTTCCGGCAGCGCTTCCTCATCTACCATGTCCCGCAATGGCACGATGGCATTTAATATTCCCGCCCGATTCAGCGCCTCCACGCGCGCGTCCAGTTTCTGGAAAAATTTTGGATTGATAACAATGCGCGCGTTCCCGGAGTAGGCCGTTTCATTTTCCAGGTTGCGACCGGGCGCGGCGATCCATTCCGCCACGCTGAACTTTTGCTGCGCGCGTGCCTGCGCATAATATTCCCATTCGTTCGCCTTGGCCAGTACCGCGCCATCGGAAACCGTGTCCGCCAGCCAGAAAAAGGGCGTCCAATCCCGATGCTCCAGATGCCGGCGGTCCCGCGCGATTTGTACCGGACCGTGCCGGTCAAAGCGTGACTTGCTCGTCAACGCTGTGCAGAGAAATTCTCCGGCAATGTTATGAAGCGAGCTGTTGGTGCGGTCGGAGAACGTCGTTTTGAAACTCCACTTGCCCGGTTGATCCGGCGCAAAGCGCACCCGCCAAGTCTTGCCCCCGTCCCAAAATCCATTGGCCTTCAATGTCTCACCCAGCGGGGAAGTAAAAGTCACGCTTAAGGCGGCGTCCTGCACTGGATTCGCATACGCGACCGAGCTGCGAAAAGATTGCTCAAACCGCCCCCATTTCGGCACCTGCGGCAACGGCTTGGAATCGGTGGCCGCCGAGAGCGCTTCCGGCAGCACGAGCAGGCAGACACCTATTGCTAAATAAAACCTCCGCCGGCTCAGACGGTACGCAAACGCAATCAAACTCATAGACATTGGTTTCTTCAAGATTACCGCGCATCAGACAGCAAACTGTCCACCCTGTCAAATCTGTCTATTTTCTAAGACGTGCCAGGCTGCCATCATCATCTTTTCTTCCATCTTTCCCGGTCGCGTTTCCTAATGGGGTATTGCCCTATTGTGAAAGCACTTTCGTCCAGTACGCTTTGGAAGGTGATTTAATCGGAGGTATCCGCTCTTGGCCGCAGGGTTACCTGGTGACGAGTTATCATAAAAGGAGATTCATTTATGCGTGCGTCCAACCATAATTCAAAGGGCGATCGTGAAAAAGCGCGTGATCCGGACCATGGTAGCGTGACCCGGCGCAGCTTCATGAAGTTTGTCCTCGCCGCAGGCGCCGTTACCGGTGTGGCTGCCCTTTTAGGCGCGCGGGCACGGGCGGCCGAAGCCATCGTGCAGGGTGGGGGAATGCTCTACCGCACATTGGGTCGGACGGGCGAGAAAGTCTCGGCCATCGGCATGGGCGGATTTCATCTCAACCGGCCGAGCGAAGCGAATACCATTCGCATCATCCGTAGCGCGATCGACGGCGGCATCAATTTCATGGACAACTCTTGGGATTACAACGAAGGCATAAGTGAAATCCGCCTCGGCAAAGCCTTGCGCGATGGCTATCGCCAAAAAGTTTTCCTGATGACCAAGATCGATGGCCGCACAAAGGCATCCGCGACCAGGCAGCTTGATGAATCTCTCCAGCGCCTGCAAACCGATCACCTCGACCTGCTCCAATTTCACGAAATTATTCGCATGGAGGATCCCGACCGAATTTTCGCGCCGGGTGGGGCACTGGAAGCCGTGTTGGCCGCCCAGCAGGCCGGCAAGTTGCGTTATATTGGCTTCACCGGCCACAAAGACCCGCAAATCCATCTCAAGATGCTCCGGGTCGCCGCTGACCACCAATTCCATTTCGACACCGTGCAAATGCCGCTCAATGTCATGGACGCACATTTTCGCAGTTTCCAACATCAGGTTCTTCCCGTGGCCGTTCAGGAACAGATCGGCGTGTTGGGGATGAAATCCATGGGTGACCCCTTTATCCTGAAAAGCCGCACGGTCACTCCCATGGAGTGCCTTCATTATGCCATGAACCTGCCGACTTCAACCGTCATCACGGGCATCGACAGCATGAAAATCCTCAATCAAGCCTTCGAAGCTGCGCGCACCTTCAAACCGATGAGTGAAACCGAGGTGGCCGAACTGCTCTCCCGTACCGCGAAAGTCGCCGTGAACGGTAAATATGAGCTGTTCAAGACCTCCGACCATTTCGATTCAACCATGAAGCATCCCGAGTGGCTGGGATGATTCAGACATAGCTGGTAATTGCCCACCCTGCGAACCGCTCGCTCTTTCATTTCCCCAGTGCTAGGTTAAGGCAAGATGCGGGCATTAAAGGAGCAGGCTAAAAATCGGTGGCGGCGAGCACGACGGCGCAGGGTGCGCGGTGCGGAAATGGAGTATCTTGGGAAGGTGATCTTATGATACCGGATAAACCAGCACCCAAAGGCGGTCCCAATCGCTTCCCGCCCCAGTGGAGCGTCTTGCTCTGGTACCTGCCGCTCATGATCTTCCTCTTGTGGATGTGGCAGCAGGCGTTTTCCAGCATGAATGTCCGCACCATCCCTTACAGCGAATTCAAAACTCAAGTCCGCCAGGGGCAGGTGGTGGAAGCGACCGTTCGCAATGACACAATTGAAGGCAGAATTGATCCGCATGCTGCCACCTCCGGCAATCAATCCAATGCCACCGCTGCCGGTGGTGGGGACAAACCCTACCTCTTCCGCACCGTCCGCGTGGAGGACCCCAAATTGGTGGAGGATTTGGAAGCCGCCCACGTCAAATTCGTTGGCATGCGCCCCGGTTTCATGTCCCAGTTCCTCTTCGCCTGGCTTTTGCCCATTGCTTTTATCTTCCTGCTCTGGGGTTTCATCAGCCGGCGCATGTCGAGCGGGGCCGGTTCATCCATACTCAGCTTTGGCAAGAGCCGCGCCCGGCTCGTCGCGGAAAAGGAAACCGGCATCACCTTTAATGATGTTGCCGGCTGCGACGAAGCCAAATACGAACTTCAGGAGGTCGTTGACTTTTTGAAGAATCCGGACCGCTATCGCTCCCTCGGCGCAAAAATTCCCAAGGGCGTCCTGCTCGTCGGTCCCCCCGGCACCGGCAAGACGCTCCTGGCCAAAGCCGTCGCCGGTGAGGCGCAAGTGCCGTTCTTTTCCATCAGTGGCAGCGATTTCGTGGAGATGTTTGTTGGCGTCGGCGCCGCACGGGTGCGGGATTTGTTTGTGCAAGCCAAGGCCCAAGCTCCCTGCATCGTGTTTATCGACGAATTGGACGCCATCGGCCGGGAGCGCGGTGTGCATGTCGGCCCGGTCAATGACGAACGCGAGCAAACGCTCAATGCCTTGCTCGTCGAAATGGATGGGTTCGCTCCCAATGCCGGCGTCATTCTCCTTGCCGCCACCAACCGCCCCGAAGTCCTGGATCGCGCTCTGCTCCGACCGGGCAGATTTGATCGCCAAGTCATCGTCGATGCCCCGGATATCGATGGGCGGCAGGCGATTCTGCGCGTCCACACGCGCACCGTCCCGTTGGATGACGATGTTGATCTGCGGCGCATTGCGCGGGCCACGCCTGGTTTCTCCGGCGCAGATTTGGCCAACGCCGTCAACGAAGCCGCCCTGCTGGCCGCGCGGCGTCGCGGTCGTGTGATCCACCAGCATGATTTGGAGGAGGCCATCGAGAAAGTGGTGGCTGGCCCTGAGCGTAAGAGCCGCCGCCTGACCGAGGAAATCAAACGCCGCGTCGCCTATCACGAAGTTGGTCACGCCCTGGTGGCGGCTTACAGCAAACACGCCGATCCCGTCCACAAAATCAGCATCATCCCGCGTGGCCGCGCCGCGCTGGGTTACACGATGCAACTCCCGGCTGAGGATCAATATCTCATGACCCGGTCGGAATTGGTGGATCGCATTCGCAGTGCTCTCGGCGGTCGCGCCGCTGAGGAAGTTGTTTACGGTGAAGTAACCACCGGTGCGGAAAACGATCTCGAACGCGTCACGGTTCTGGCGCGTCAAATGATCTGCCTCTTTGGCATGAACGAAAAGCTCGGCCTGGCCCACTCCGCCCTGCGCCAGGGAATTTATTTTCATGGGGCCGATGGCACTTTCCAACGGGATTGCAGCGAAAAAACCGCCGAGGAAATCGATCGGGAGGTCAAAAACCTCCTCGCCGACACTTACCGCGAGGCCTGTGAAATCCTCTTACAGCATCGCGACCAATTGGAAGCCGTCTCCGCTGAATTGCTCAAGCGCGAAAGCATGGACGGCCATACTTTCCGGGAAATGATCGGCCTTGCCCCCCATGACGCACTGGCGGAACCGGCGCCCGCCAACGGGGAGATTGTCATCCGACCGTAATGCGATATGCTTTTTGCTGGTGAATTCATGTAACTCCTGTCGTAATTCAATCCAATATTATGGCGGTTCAATTTAAAGATTATTACGAGGTCCTGGGCGTTCCGCGAACGGCGAAGGAAGAGGACATTAAAAAAGCCTTCCGCAAACTCGCCCGCCAATATCATCCCGATGTGGCCAAGACCAAGAAGGGTGCTGAGGAAAAATTCAAGGAGATCAACGAAGCTTACGAAGTTCTCAGCGATCCAACCAAGCGCAAGAAGTACGACGAGCTCGGCCCGAATTGGAAACAAGGCGCTGACTTCCGTCCGCCGCCGGGTTGGCAGCAGGAAACTCCCTTCACGCGCGGCGGGCAAGGCCGGCGCGGTGATGGGGGCGTGGAATTTGAATTTGGCGGCACCACTGGGTTCAGTGATTTCTTCGAACAACTCTTCGGCTCGCGCGGGCGCGGCGGTTCGCCCTTCGGCCAGCGCGGCGCATTTACCGAGGAGGATTTCGCCGAACGCGGCCGCGATGTTGAAGGCGACATCATGGTCACGCTGGAGGAAGCGGTGCGCGGTTCCGTCCGCTCCATTTCATTGCGGCGAGCCGTGCCTTGTGAGAATTGCGGCGGAACCGGACGCAAGAACGGTCGCGTCTGTCCGGTCTGCGGCGGCACGGGCGAGGTTATGAAAACTGAGACGTACCAGGTCAAGATTCCGCCCGGAGTGACCGAAGGCCAGCGCTTGCGGGTGCCCGGCCGTGGTGAAACTGGCGCGCACGGGGGCGCATCTGGAGACCTGTATCTGCGCGTCCATCTCGCCAAACATCCCGACTTCACGGTGGATGGGCACAACCTCATTTACGAAGCCGAACTCGCTCCCTGGGAAGCCGTGCTCGGAACCACCATCGCCGTCCCCACTCTTGACGGCAAAGTAAACATCAAAATTCCGCCCGGCACCCAGAACGGTCAGAAACTCCGCATCCGCGGACGCGGTTTGCCGGAACGCCCCGGCGGCCCGAACGGCGATTTGATTGTCGTCGCGAGAATTGAAGTTCCGGAACAGATCACCGAGGAGGAGCGCAGACTTTGGACAGAACTCGCTCGCGTTTCCAAGTTCAGTCCCCGCGCGAAGCCATAATAAGTTTTTTGGCCTTGTAACCCGTCATGAAAGCGGAACTGGCAGCTCAATCGATTCAGGAAATCGTGCCGGGTGTTTTTCGTTGGGAAATCTTTTCACCGAATCATAAAGTGGAGCTCACCTCCCACGCCATCGTGACTGGTGGCAAAATTTTCTGCTTCGATCCCATCCCTCTCGCGGACGAACCATTCCGTCAACTTTCCCATCACGGCCAGCCAACCGCCATCGTTCTCACGAACGAAAATCATGAGCGTGACAGCCTCGCCTGGCGCAAGCGCTGGCAGGTCCCAATTTGGGCCGCCGCCGACGCGACATTGTTTATTCCCGAGGTGCAACGCTTCTCTCCCAGCCAGCTCGAATGGAAAGGCTTGCATCTGCATTCCATGTCCGGCGGCGCGGGTGGGGAGATTGCCTTTCGGCTCGCTGGCCAATCGCTCGTCGTATTTGGCGATTCCGTGGTCAATCTGCCTTCACGACAACTGGAATTGTTGCCCGCAAAATATTGTCGGAACCCGGCAGAACTGCGGCGCAATTTGGCATTATTCCTCGCTGAACCCTTCGACTGCATGGTCATGGCGCACGGCACACCCATTCTGCGCGAAGCCTCGCGCCGATTGGCTGAATTGCTTGCTTCGCCGAAACTTTGACTTTAAGTTTCGTACATGGCTAACTCGCCTAAGAAGAAAAAACAGCATTCCAAAGCCATCCTGCTCGGTATTGGTCTGGATTCCGATGGTCATAAGCGAATTACCACCGGTCCCAATTTCACCCTTGTCGGCGGCAAACAGGAAACCCACGAGGTGATGACCGAGAAGGTCATCAAAATCAATGAAAAGCTCGCCGCCAAAGGCAAGCGCCTCGAAGAAGTCAGTCACGAAGAGTTTGATGATATTGCCCACTCCGTCGGCTTGCGCCGCCCGTAATTCAATCTCAGCCTGTAATCCCAGTCTGCCTTTGTCTTCGTCACCCCAGTTCCCGCAAGAAATGCCCATGAATTAACAATCCGGGTGTAGAGCCTTACGCCATGGTCGCTTAGAACTCTTCCGTGAATTAGAAAAGCAGCAAAACAACCATCCCTTGACGCATTGATTGACAATGCTTACGGTTGCTTGTGAAAAAAGTAACAAAGTGGGACGGTAAATAAAAATGGTCGAATACAACCCCTACTTGCTGATAACGGTTTTTCTGGTTGCGGCGATTCTTTTCTCCGTCGCGCCGCTGCTCATGGCCTATCTTTGGGCCAAACGTTTCTCGCCCGCCAAGCCCGGTCCGGACAAGAACGCCATATATGAGTGTGGCTTGGAATCCAAAGGCGACGCCCGGATGCAATTCCGCTCGGAGTATTATCTCTATGGGATCATTTTCCTGATTTTCGATGTCGAAACCATTTTTCTGCTCCCGTTTGCCGTGGCTTTCACCGGACTGCCCGCCAGCGCGTTCGTCGCCATGCTGGTGTTTCTGCTCCTGTTGGTGGAGGGACTCGTCTGGGCCTGGCGAAAGGGAATTCTAACCTGGTCATGAATTTTGAAACTTAGACTTTAAATATGCCGATGGACGAAGGATTGCGCAGCGAATTGAGCAAGCAGGGGATCTTCACCACCCAATTGAGCGATCTGTACAATTGGGGTCGTAAGAACTCCGTGTGGCCCCTGCAATTCGGCCTGGCCTGCTGCGCCATTGAAATGATTGCCACCACCATGGCCCGCTATGACCTTGCCCGCTTTGGCGCTGAAGTTTTCCGGCCCTCTCCGCGCCAGGCGGACTTGATGATCGTGGCCGGGACCGTGACGAAGAAAATGGCTCCGCAAGTAGTCCGGCTCTACAATCAAATGCCCGAGCCGAAGTATGTCATTGCCATGGGCGCTTGCGCCATCTCGGGTGGACCGTTCAAACAAGGTTACAATGTGCTGAAGGGCATCGACCGTTTCATTCCCGTGGACGTGCATATCCCTGGCTGTCCGCCGCGACCCGAAGCATTGATCCACGCCTTCATGACGTTACAGAACAAGATTGATGCCCAAAAATTGACCGGCCCTGGCCGTCCCCGGCATCTCGATCCTGATGCGCCCAGCGAATTTCCGGTGCCGCAATTTGGCGAACACGACCTGGTGCCGCCGAACAATCCCGCGCTCTGGCAGGCGCCCAAATTGGTGAGAACCGAATAACGCCAGGCATTTCTGTCCGTGGAATTGCGTTGAAATGGAAACACTCGAACAAATTAAAGCCAGTCTCGAAACCAGCGTTCCCGGCGTGAAGTTGGAAATTATTCCCAACGAGAGCCCGTCCGGCCAGCGCTCGCTGCTGGTGGACAATGCCCATGGTGTTGCCGTCGCTAAATTTCTTCGTGACGACCCGCAGCTTCGCCTTGATTACTGTTCCAACGTCACCGGCGTTGATTGGTTGGACACGGTCTTGAAGGAAAAGGTCAAGGCGAAGCAGTTGGTGGAGGGCGTGGAAAAAGAAGTGGAGCAGCAGATCGAGACAAAGCGGGCAGGGTATCTGGAAGCCGTTTACCATCTCTACTCCATGGCCCTGAAACATGGTCCAGTAATCATCCGCTTGCGCACGGAGAATCGCAGCGACAAAAATCATCTCCCCTCATTGACGCCGGTTTGGCGTGGCGCGGAGTTTCAGGAGCGCGAAATTTTCGACCTTTACGGTGTCATATTCGATGGGCATCCCGATTTGCGGCGCATCCTGATGTGGGACGGGTATGTTGACCATCCCATGCGCAAGGATTACGTCGAGCCCGACGATTACGATTACGAACCGACGCCGCACGACGAAGTGCTGGAGAAGGTGAAACAACGCCAGCCAGCGGAGGCCAAGCCATGATCGACAGCACCGATCAAATCGTGGCGAACCATTCGCCTTCGCTCATCCAGATTCCGGAAGTAACTCCGGAACCGAATTACACAGTTCTTCCCAAGACCGGGTCCGATGGCACGATGGATGGCGAATTGCTGGAAGTGGCCATGGGCCCGCATCATCCGTCCACGCACGGGGTGTTTCGCATGGACGTGGTGCTGGATGGCGAAAAAGTCGTTAAACTCAAACCGGTCTTCGGCTATTTGCATCGCAATCACGAGAAGATTGCGGAGAACACGACCTATTTGGGCTCAATGCCGTACACCGACCGACTTGATTATCTTTGTTCCATGACCAACAACTGGGCGTATGCGTTAAGCGTGGAAAAGCTCGCCGGTCTGCAAACGCCCGAACGCGCGGAATACATTCGCATCATCACCGCTGAACTCACGCGCCTGGTCAATCACACCTGCCTGGTGGGATTTCTCCTGCAGGACATGGGGGCGCTGGGCACGCCGCTCATGTATGCCTTCCGCGAACGGGAATTGATCCTCGATCTTTTTGAATCGCTGAGCGGTTCGCGGATGATGTGCAATTATATGCGCTTCGGCGGTTGCCGGGTTGATTTACCCGCCGGCTGGCTCGAACAAGCCCGACAGGTTGTGGACAATTATTCCGGTTTTCTCGATGAATTTGAAAAGCTGCTCACGGAAAACGAAATCCTCGTCGCCCGTACCCAGGGCGTTGGCGTGTTGTCGGCAGAACTCGCAATTGCGGCCAGCATTACCGGTCCCATGCTGCGTGCCTGCGGTGTTAATTATGACATTCGCAAGGTGGACAAGTACGGGATTTATGAGCGCTTCGACTTCCGCGTTCCCTTGGGTGATCACGGCGACGTTTATGACCGTTACATGATCCGCCTACTGGAGATGCGCGAGTCGGTGAAGATTCTCAATCAAGCTTTTCGCGACATTCCCGCCGGCCCAATTGTTGACCCCAAGGCAAAAATCCGCGGCTTCCGTCCCAAGGCCGGCGAGGCTTATGGCCGCATTGAGGGGCCGAAAGGCGAGCTTGGTTTTTATCTCATCAGCGATGGCTCACCCAATCCCTATCGTTATCGTGTTCGTCCGCCGAGCCTCATCAATCTTACCGTGCTGGAGGATATGTGCCTTGGGGAGGATGTGGCGGACGTCGTTATTAACCTGGGCAGCGTCGATATTGTGCTGGGGGAAGTGGATCGTTAACTATTTATTTGCATGTTAGGCGAAGGCATTATCAAAGGCATGGCGGAGACGGCGAGGAATTTCGTCGGCAGTTATTCCGACCCCAAGCGCCTCACGACGGTCGAGTTTCCCGAGGATAAAATTCCCACGAAGGAAAACGCGCGGAATTTTCCCTTCCTCGTCCATGACGGCGATGATGCCGAGCGGGGCTTGCGTTGTGTCGCCTGTCAGATATGTGAGAAGGAATGTCCGCCTAAATGCATCTACATCACCAAGAGCAAGGACAAGAAGCCCGATTATATTGGCAAACCCCAGTTTTACCCGGCGATCTTTGACATTGATATTTCCGTCTGCATGAGCTGCCAAATTTGTGTGGAGGTCTGCCCGTTTGAGGCCATCAAGATGGACACCGAGTTTGAATTGAGCAGTTCCAACCGATTTGAAGGCCTGCTCATGGACAAACAGCAACTGGCCAAGCCGAACGAGTATTATCACAAGATTCATCCCGGCGAAGCCGCCGAGGTGGATGCCCGCCTCGCCGCGGATAAGGCCAAGGCGGAAGCCAAGGCCAAAGCGGACGCTGAAGCCAAGGCCAAGGCGGCTGCCGCCCCCAAACCGAGTCCCAACCCACCCGCGCCCGCACTCGC
>JAQGPA010000120.1 GCA_028293325.1 Pedosphaera sp.
GATTCAGGAACTTGGAGCCGCCAGCAAGAAGGACATGGGCCCGGTCATCAAGGCCGTGCAGGCCAAAGCCGCCGGTAGTGCGGATGGGAAGTCCGTCAGCTCCTTGGTTGGCAAATTGCTGCCGTAAGAATCTCCCAGTCTAGTGCTGCGGAAATTTGATGTAGAGCAGGTAGTAAATCAGCACGCCGGTCACGGAGACATACATCCACAACGGCCAGGTCCAGCGGGCAATCTTCTTGTGCAACTCGTAGCGTTGCTTCAATCCCCGGCTCATCGTCATAAAAACCATCGGCACAATCGTCACCGCCAGGATGGTGTGGGTGGTAAGCAGCGTCAGATAAATCGGCCGGAACCACGCGGGATCGACGAACTTTGTCGGCCCCCGGTGCAGCGCGTAGGCGAGGTAAAAGTGGTAGGTCAAGTAACAGGCCAGAAAAAGGGTGGAAGTCACGAACGCCGCGATCATGCAATTGCGATGCGCGATTTGGTTTTTGCGCTTGATGAACACGTAACCCATCGTTAGCAAAATGGCGCTTAACCCGTTGAGCGAGCCGTTGACCGCCGGTAAATCCATTATTGTCATAAATTATGTTTCGCGCAGCAATTCCGGGATGGCGGCCAGGATTCGCGCCCGCGTCTCCGGGTCCTCGGAATCAAAATACGCGTGCAGACTCCCCTGCGCATCCGTCCAGCCGCGGATCTGGCCTTTCGCATCCACCAGCACAAACCAGGTGCTGTGAATGAACAGGTCGTCGGGCACCTCCCGCTCCTCCGGCTTTTTTTCCACCATCACGAACTTGAAATCGTTCACCGCCAACCGCCGGATCTCCTGCTTGTTGCCGGTCAGGAACCACCAATGGCTCTGGTCGGCCTTGAATCGCTCCGCATAACGCTTCAAAATTACCGGCGTATCATAGTCCGGATCGCTCGTGAACGAAACCAATTGCACCGGCGAATTTTTGGGCAACGCGGCCTGCAACTCCGCCAGGTGCCGGGTCATTTTCGCGCACGGGCCGGGACAGCGGCTGAAAATAATGTCCGCCACCCAGACCTTTCCCCGCAGACTTGCCAAGGAAACCGCCCCGTTGTCCTGATTGGTCAGATTGAAATCGGAGAGCTGGCCCAGCACCGGCAGCGGCAGTTTGTTCTCGTTAAGTCGCGACCAGACAAAAGCTCCCCCAATGACGGCGATAATCAATACCAAGCCGCCCCAAACCGCCCATTCAATATGTCGTGCGGGTTTATTCATGACCAAATCATGGTGATAGGAGCTGATTCCGGGGAACTTTGCTCAAAATAATTGGCAGCGATGGAATCGAGCGAAGCCGCCGACCATGGCAGGACTGCACCTTCACAGGATAAGCCTGGCTGACCCCCATCGAAATTCACCAACGATCCGCGCTGCTGCCGGATCGAAGATACCGTCACCGTCCCCCGAACAACGGCGTCCGTTATTCGAAATTGACCGCGCCGCCGCCGCTCGACTTGGGCTGGCTCGCGAGCCATTTGTCGTAATCTTCCTGCGTGTCCACGTACAAACGACCGTTGGACATGCTCGAATGGCCGAGGCCGCAAAGCTGGGCGCAATTAATCTGATACACTCCCACCTTGGTAGGGGTGAAGTGCAACGGAATCGGCACACCGGGAATGGCATCCTGGGTCACGCGCATGGCAATCAACTTGAAGGAATGAATGACATCCCTGGAGGTAAGCAGGATGATCACCGGCTTGTCCACCGGCACATGGATGATGTTGGACATCGGGGCCAGGTCGTCCTTGCCATCGGGATCGTTCTTGTCGATTCCCCACGGATTTTCCTGGGTCACAAAACTGAGCGCGCGATTGCCAAACTTGCCATCTGCACCCGGATAAAACACATTCCAGCCAAATTGCTGGGCGATGACGCGGATGTTGGTGGGGTTCTCGCTCATCTTGGGAAATTCATCCACGGCATGGGCCCAGAGCGGCACGGCAAAACCGACCAGCAAAATAATTTCCACAATGGCGACCGCGGCTTCGATGTAGTTGGAGAGATGTCCCTTGAGACCGACATAGTCCGCCTTGGGATTGGCCGCCTTGCGAAAGCGCACCAGCGCGTAGAGGAAATAGAGGATCCAGCCCACGAAGAGCACGGCCATCAGGTAATGGACGTAAATGATGAGCTTGTCCACGTCCGCACCGTGTTTCGATGCCAGGACCGGGAGTCCCATAAGTTCTCTAAAAAATTTCTCCATGATCAATCCTTCTGCGTTGATGCCGGCGCCTGTTCAACCGCAGCCGTGGCCGCGACCGATGCCGATTTTCGTGCCAAATAGATGCCGAAGGCCGCGAACCCACTCAGGACGCAGACTACCACCCCCAGCAGACTGAAAATTCCCCAGTTCATGCCCACCGCCAGCCGTGAATCCGACTTGCCGAAGCAGGCGGCGCAGGCAAAAAGCGATTCCGAATGCAGGACCAGGACCGCCACCAGCGCGGCCAAAACGAACTTGATGTTGGGAATACGACGACTCATATAAAACTGACGTTTTTAAGTTTGCGCAGAAAATAAATCTCGTAAATCACGAGCCCCACCGCGCTCACGAGCGAAGCCACCGCCCAAACCAAATCCAGCCTTACGCCTTGCGGCGAGTTGTAATTCATCCACGACCACGCGCCGAACCCGAGGGCCAGCAGGATGGCTGAGACGATGAAAACAAGATGGAAGGCTTTGAGCGACATGTTACTTGATGTGGATGAGGCTGTTCGGGTTCATCGACCAGATGATAAGGTACATCAGCCCCGCGAAAAAGAAAGCCGTGGCCAGCAGGATCCCGTAGATCATCTTGCGCTCCGAGATCAAATGCATGAAATAACCCGCCACGAGAAAACCCTTGATGCAGGCGATGAACAGCGCGATCGCGACCGTCAGTGCGACGCTGTCAATCCGCAGCCAGGAGGCCGCCACCGTGATGACCGTGCCGACGATCAACGCATAAAACACGAACAGGTATTTCTTGACGTGGCTCTGCACGTCGTGGGCGTCATGATTATCGCTCATAATATTTACAAGAGGTAAAGGACCGGGAACAGAAAGATCCAGACCAAATCAACGAAATGCCAGAACAACCCGGAAACTTCAATCCGGTTGGTGAACCGTTCGGGATCCGTTTTCCACATTTTCGAACCGGGACCCCAAAGGAAACCAATCACCAGCGCGCCACCGATGACGTGCAATGCATGCAGGCCGGTCAGGGTGAAATAAATCGCCATGTAAGTGCTGTGCCAGGGGCCGTAGCTCTCCATATATTTGATGTCGGAGCGCTTGATGGTGATTTCCTCATGCTTAATCTCACGTTCCTGCCAGGCATGGGTCACCTTCGCCGCTTCCGCCTTATCGACGTAATGGCCGTGAATCGTGATCTCTTCCTTGCCATTGCCGACCAAGTGACCGTCCACCACTTTGCCGTCATTCAACAGCACTTCGTAGTGGGAGAATTTGTCATGATACTCGTAGGATTTGATGCCCAGGAACATCACCGCGCAGATCAGCGTGATGGATTGAAACATCTTGAACCGCGCGAAATTCTTCATCTTGAGCGACGCCCAGGCCATCACCACCGTGATGCTGGAGACGATGAGCACAATCGTGTTCGTCATGCCCAGCGGAATGTTCAGCAATCCATGCGGCCAATCACCGGGCTCGGCGCCAACGCGCAACAGGATGTAAGTGGAGAACAACGCACCGAACAACATGACTTCCGACGCCAAGAAGAGCCAGATGCCGACTTTGGCATTGAACAAACCGGTGTCTTGCCGGGGTTCTGAGGTATAAGGAATTTCCATGAAATAGTAAGCCGTTAATGGTTATGCTTCGTTCTGCGGCGTAAAATCCCGGCTCCGGCCTGGAACGCTGTATTCGTACGGTCCGCGATGAACGATGGG
>JAQGPA010000121.1 GCA_028293325.1 Pedosphaera sp.
CGTCTTTCTGCAACCAGGCGCTGATTTCGCCCAGGTTGCCGCAGAGGCCGTGCTGCTGGCGCTTGAGAAACTCGAGCAGCCAGCCCGCCGGGCGCACCGCGCCGATGGGCAAGGCGATGAAACGAGCTGGTGCGAGCGGCGCGCGGTTGCCGAGATAAAAAGAATTCGTTTGCGAAAGCTCCGGGCGGTCAAGCAACGAGAATTTGTCAGCGCTCAAAGCGGTGGACGACACGAGGGTGACAGCGGCGAGGCTGATGCGAGTCAAACTCATAATGACTCTCTGTGGCAAAAATTGGCTGGCCATAAGGGTATCCGGCAAGATTAAAACAATCTCCGCAGAAAGTCCTGTGGCATAAACTGGCCACGGTAAAAACCGTGCCCGGGGCAGGTGGGCGGCAACACTCTCACAGCTTATTTTGCCACTTTGGTGGCTTGCGGGGCGACAATACCGACGTCAATAAATTGTCCGCCGCTGGTTTGGTGGCAATGGACGGCGATGAGGTTGACGCCAGGCGTTAGCGTCGCGGCAGCTTCAGGATTGATCTTCTGTTCGTTGTAAATGGTGTCAAAGCCGGGCAATTGGGCCGCCAAGACGCCGTTCAAATAGATTTCGGCATCCTCGTCGTGATGAACCTGGAGGACGGCAGTGCTCAAATCCTCGTGATTCAGAGTGAATTCACGTCGCAGCCAGATGTCAGCGGTGTCCCAGGTGGTATTCACCAGGGTGTTGGGTGTGCCGGAAGTGCCAAAGCCACTGGCGCCTTCTTTCCAGTTTATGGCGAGGAACCCGGGCTTGAACCAGTGGTCATCCGGTTTTTCGGTGGTGTAGTTCCAGAGCACCCGGCCCTGGAGAGCATTGGGCATGACGGCTCGGAAAAACTTTACGATATTTTCGCCGCGATTGGCGACGAGTGCCGCCGCGGTATCGAGTTTGAAAATGGAGCGATCATATGTCATCAAGCCGTTGCATTCCGTTTCAACATCGGCGGTTTGGGTATAGATGGCGGCGCTCAAGCCAAGTGAATTATTCAGGATATGGACCCGATATAAAAGTTGGCAGTAACGGTTGTTTAAAGTGTCTTTGTCAGGCATGGGTTGATAACCCCAAAATTGGTCTGACCATGTATGTCCGATCAAACCGAGACCCAGCCCTCCAAATTCTCCAAGCACGGCCGCGCGATCGGCTTCGGGTTGGGGGGATTCAGGGCCGGGATAACTATGTGTATCAATGATGTCGCCCACCCGCTTATCGGTCCAACCACTGGCATTATCAATCAAGCGCGAGGGGTCCATGGTTTTTACCCATGGCACCAGCCGTTCGGTATCATATTGTCCCCAACCTTCGTTGAACAGAACCCAGACGATGATGGACGGATGATTTCCCCGGCCTTCGACCATTCGCCGCAATTCGGTCTCAAACTGCAGGCGGCTCTCAGTGGTGGTATTTTTGCCGCTGGGCATGTCCTGCCAGACGAGCAGGCCGAGTCGGTCGCACCAATAATACCACCGATCCGGTTCTACCTTGACGTGTTTTCGCGCAAGATTGAAGCCGGCTCGCTTCAGTGACTCGATATCAAAACGGAGGGCTTCGTCGGTAGGGGCGGTGTAAAGGCCGTCCGGCCAGAACCCTTGATCCAGCGCGCCCATTTGAAAAGTGAACTGGTCATTGAGGGCAATCCGCGTTTTCCCATTTTCGTCCTTGCGCAAGGCAATTTTCCGCATGCCAAAATAACTGGAAATGGAATCCACGACGCGGTTGCCGTCGAGGAGCGTGATTTTGAGGTCATAGAGGCAGGGATCATCCGGCGACCACAGGTGCGGCGAAGGAATGGGCAGGCTCAATTCCCGGTTAACGGCACCCAGCACACGCACAATTTCTTTGTTGGAGGACAACGCCACGACTTCGACTTTCAATGACTCGATCCGGCTGCCGACCGCGACTTTTACGCGCAGGAGATTTTTGTCCACGTCTGGAATCAGGCGCAAATCATCAATGCATATTTTAGGCACGGGTTCCAGCCAAACGGTTTGCCAAATGCCCGAGGTTGGAGTGTAAAAAATATTTTCCGATTTGCGCGATTGTTTGCCGTGCGGCTGATCGCCGTCCGTGGGGTCGTCAACCGCCAGCACCAATTCCTCATCGCCTTGCCATGCCAAACTGTCGGTGATGTCAAAACTGAAATCGTCATAACCACCGCGATGCTGACCCACGGGCCGGCCGTTGATGGCAACCCGGGCGTGCCAATCCACCGCGCCAAAGTGCAGCCGCACGCGCTGCCCAGCCCATGCCGGTGGCACTTTGAAACGACACCGATACCATAAGGTGCTGTTCTCATCCAACCGCTGCATTACTCCGGAAAGCGCCGATTCAATCGGGAATGGAACCAGTATGTGACCGTTAAAATTAGTCGCCGCCCTCGCCGTAGAGGGAGTGATGGCATAGTCCCACAAGCCATTAAGGTTGAGCCAGTTGGTGCGAACCAGTTGCGGGCGGGGGTATTCGGGCAGGGCGTTGGTTGAACTGACTTCCTTCGCCCAGCGCGTCATCAATGAGCCGGCGGCGGGATGCCAGCGATTCGTGGCCTCAGCGCCGAACAAGGCATTCCCAAACCACAGCAGCAATCCCAATAAAAAATAAATCAGCCGTAATTTTTTGATCCTGCGAAATAATATTGCGGAGCCGGGTAATGCAACCGGGTTGCCAAAAGCTTGGGGCATAAGTTTAATGCTGAAGGTATTTGGCCACCGCCTCACCGCACGAGCGCACGTGAAGTTTTTGGTAAATCCGCCGGATGTAGTTGCGCACCGTGTGAATGCTCAATCCCAATTTGTCCCCGATCTGCTTGTAAGCCTGACCTTCCGCCAGGCCGTTCAGCACTTCGCGCTCGCGCGGGGACAACGTGGTGGCTTCGTCACTGTGCGCGGACGGCGACGGCTGGAGAGATTGCACCACCTTGCGGGCGATGGGAGCGGACATCGGTGAACCGCCGCCGTGAACTTCGCGGATGGCTTCCAATAATTTCACCGGCGACAATCGCTTCAACAAGTAACCGCTCGCCCCGGCGGCCAGTGCGCTGAAAATTTTTTCCGTGTCTTCAAACACCGTCAGCATGACCACCTGGGTTTCCGGTATCAGCGGCTTCAACTGACGAACGCATTCGATGCCGTTCATCCCGCCCAGATTAATGTCCATGAGCACCACGTCCGGCTTCTCCTGCGGCAACTGCAAAAGTGCTTCCTTGGCGCTGCCGTGAACGCCCACGCACTTGAAGCCTTTCGCGGCATCCACATAACCCGCGATGTTTTCGCGCAGGTCAACTTCATCATCAACTATGGAAACTCGGATGGCTTTGCTCATAATTCATTTTCGTTTGGCGGACCCATTGGCGGCATGCAGCGGCACGCTCAGGCATACGGTGGTGCCTTTGCCCGGCAGGCTCACGACGGTGCATTTTCCGCCTGTGTCCGCGAGCCTTTGGAACATGTTTCGCAGTCCGTTTCCGCCGCGATCACCGGGCGGCGGCTCGGCGGCTTGCACTCGGGAACCGATGGCGGCGAAATCAAAACCACAGCCATCGTCCGCTATCTTGATTTGAAAGAGCGACGGCGCAACCAGCATGTCAACCCGGACGAGCGCGGCCCGGCCATGCTTCAGGACATTGTTTAATGATTCTTCGAAAGCCAGAAAAATATTATGGCGGGTTTCGGCGGAAAACGGATGGTCCGGCAAATCGCCCGGGATGTGCAGTTCGCAATTCACGGCGGTATTTTGCAGATACTCTATGGCATATTGGCCCAGATAATTGGCCAACTGTTCCAGCGTATCGTTGTGCGGGTTGACCGCCCAGACAATTTCATCCAAGGTTTGCAGCAGGTCGCGCGAGGTGTGGGCAATCGAGAAAAGCTTGCGTGCCACCGCCTCCTGGCCCTGAAGTTCGTCCTTGGCCCGTTCGCTCATGAAGGAGATTTTGGTGAGTTTGGAACCGATCTCATCGTGCATGTCCTTGGCAATGCGCATGCGCTCGCGCTCCATGGCTTGTTGCGCGGCCAGGATGGCCAGTTTACGGCGCAACCGCCGGTTGAAAACCAGCCGCGCCACGCCTGCCACCAGTATCATGGTGGCCAGAACGTAAAGCACCAGCGCCCAGGCCGTTCGCCAAGCCGGCGTGGGGACGAGAAAATGAAACGACGCTCCCGGCTCGAACCAGGATTCATCCGCCGTGCCAGCCTGCACGTGAAAGGTGTAGGTCCCATAAGGCAGCCGGCCATAATGCACCTTTCGCCCGGCATCATTGTCCACAACCCAGCCGGGGTCAAAGCCCTCCAGTCGATGTCGAAAACGCACTTTTTCCGGAGTAGATAAATTCAACGCGGTGAATTGAATTTCCAACGACCGCAAATCGGACGACAGACGGACCGGCGGTTCCGTCTTGCCGCTGGCAGCAGGCGAGGTTCCAGCCGGGGCACGCGGAAGTAGTTGTTCATTGACGACAACTTCCTCGATCAAAACCGGCGGCGCAGCCCAGTCATCCATCGGTGCGCGCAGGTCAAGAGAAACCACGGCGCTGGCCATCCCAAACCAAAGTTTTCCATCGGGGGCTTTCAGGGCCTGCGGCCAACCGTAGGCCGGGGGAGTGCTGGAGGCCAGGTCTGCCTTGTAAATTAACTGTGGTCGGAATGGAGATTGGGCGGACAGCAAAGCGGTGGCATCCCGCTGGGAGACGCGGTAAATGGCAATGCGCGTGCTTAACCACAAGTCGCCATCATCGCTGCTCAAAATTCCCAGAATGGACTGGTGATCCAGCGCTGAAGGATTCAAATCCCAACTCAGCAGCCGGCCGTTCGAAATACAGGCAAGAGTTCCGCCCGCGGTGCCCAGCCAAAGGTTGCCGGCGGCGTCCTCGTCCAGAGCCCGAATGGCTTTGCCGCCCAGAGCAGTCAGCATTCCCATCGAACGAAAAGTGTCTTTCTCCTGGCGGAAAACCTGGCCGTGATTGAAGCCAATCCAGACTCCGCGCCCGCGCGCGGCGATGATGGCCGTAATGGGTTGTTCGGGTAAGCCGGAACGAGCGCCGAAACTTTTCATCTCACCGCCCGCAAATCGGTGCAGATCTCCGGAGGCCGTTCCTGCCCAAACCGCCCCCTCAGAATCTGCGGCCACCGCCGTAATGTTATCATCGGCCAGTCCATTGGCGGTGGTATAATGCACCGTCTCTTGATTGACCAGGCAGTAAATGCCGCTGCCCGGAGTTCCGACCCATACACTGGAATCGGGAGCCACGCAGATGGATGAAATCAGGTTCTGCAACTCTCTGCTGGTTTCACCCGTGACCCGCTCAAAACTGTCCGCCGTGCTGGTGTATATTCCGTCCCGTTCAAAACCCAACCACGCGCGGCTATGCGAATTGAATCCCAGGCACACTGCCGGGCGATTGGGCAATCCGACACCGGCATCCAGCACGCGGACCTTCCGGGGTTGCAGTCGGACAAGCCCGCCGCCATCCGTTCCCAGCCAGAGATTGCCTTCATTATCTTCGCAGAGGGCGCGCACATCGCTGGTGAGGCCGCCGTTGCGCAAGGCAATGGGGATGAATTTATCGTCGGCAAAACAATACAACTCCTTGCCGCTGGTTCCAATCCACAGTTCGCCGTGTCGTCCTTCGCACAAGCCCCAGATGCGCATCGAAGCAGTGGCGTCACCGCTGGCGAAATGATTCAGATGCTTGCCCGCCGTCAGATTGACCAGATAAGTGTCGCCAAACGCCCACAGATTTCCGCGTCGATCCTCATAGACGCCCAACGATTCTGGATTGCGGCCGGGACTGTCAGTCTGAAATGGGAATGGAAATATCCGACCCTCCTTAAACTGGCACATGCCGCCTCTGGTGGTAACCCAAACAGTTCCCGAGCGGGCAACATTCACGCTGGATACGAAGTCATTTGGCAAACCGTCCTTGGAGGTAAACCGCGTGAGCTTCCGACCTTCGAGCCGGCTCAAACCCGAAGGCGTGCCCAACCAAAGATTTTTTGTGGCATCCTCGGCAATACTATGAATGGTGGTATCAAGCAGGTTCTTATCTGCATAAAATCGCTGCAGCAGGCCTTCCATATAATACAGCAGACCATTCCCCTGGGTCGCGACCCAGAGGCGGCCCGACGAATCCTCGCACAGTGCGGTCACATTGATCGGCGCATTGGTTTTTGGGGACAGCGGGGCGATCGGCACGAACCTTACCCCGTCGAACCGGGCCAAACCGGCCGATGTACCAATCCACAGGTAACCATCCCGCGTCTGAAGCACAGCAGTTACCGAATCGTCCGGCAAACCCTGTTGTTTGGTCCAGACGCGCATCGCCAGTTCTTGCGGCAAAAATTGTGGCGTGGCTGCCCAGGCCACAGCCGGCAAGCCAGCCAGCAATACAAAAAAGATTCTGCGGAACATGAATAACATTTGACCCACAGTCACGGCAGGAAGCCTACCACAAACGATGGCAGGCTTTGGAGACATATTTCCCTGGATTTTGATTTCGACGATGTTTGCCCGGGTTTTCCAGCAACATCATCGTTTTGGCCACCGTCGGCGCGGGTAATTATGGTTTCACGGAGAAACGGTAAATGATGGTGTTGTGATAGACCTGCCCGGGTTGGAGAACGACGGACGGAAAATTCGGCTGGTTGGGTGAATCGGGATAATGCTGCGGCTCCATGCAAAAGCCATTGCGGAATTTATAATTCCAACCGCCTTTGCCCGTCTGAGTACCATCGAGAAAATTTCCTGAATAGAATTGCAGGCCGGGTTCCCGGGACAACACTTCCAAGACCCTTCCGGTGGTCGGTTCATAAACCCGCGCCATCAAACCAAGTTCACCCACCGGTTTGTTGATGACCCAGTTATGGTCGTAACCGTTGCCAAACTTGAGTTGGGTTTCGTTTTGGGTGATGCGCTGGCCAATGGGCGTGGGCGTCCGGAAATCAAAAGCCGTGCCCGCCACCGGCGCAAGCTCGCCGGTTGGGATCAAGGTGTCATCCACGGGAGTGAACCGATCCGCCGGGATCATGACCAAATGGTTCAAAATGTCGCCTTTCCCGGCAAGATTGAAATAGGAGTGATGCGTGAGGTTGATGACTGTAGCTTTGTCCGTGGTTGCGGTGTATTCCAGCTTTAAGGCGTTGTCATCGGTTAGAGTATAGACCGCGATGACCGAGAGATTCCCCGGATAACCTTCCTCGTTGTCTTTGCTGAGGTAAGTCAGCTTTAACGCCGGTCCGGCTTCGCTTTGATAAGCGCTGGCTTGCCAGATGACTTTATCAAAACCTTTCACGCCACCGTGCAGGGCGTTGGGGCCATTATTTGTGGCCAGAGAATATTGCTTTCCGTCCAGCTCGAATTTGCCTTTCGTAATGCGATTTCCGTAGCGTCCAATCAGCGCGCCGAAGTAGGGACTATTTGTGAGATAATCGGCCAGCCGGTCGTAACCCAGTACTATGTCTCCCAAGTTGCCGTTGCGGTCAGCCACTTTTAATGAGGTAACCAGACCGCCGTAATTGCAGATGGTGGCCTCGGCCCCGCCTTGGTTGCGCAAGGTGAATAATTTCACCGGCACACCTTCGGTATTCGCACCGAAAGACTGTTCGGAGATTTTCCGGCTGGAAGAAGTCGGTGCGGAGCATCCCATCAAGCCTGTCGCGACGATGGTTGCCGTCAGGATGGCCGCGGTGGCAATTGAGTTTTGCATTTTAAGTTTTGGGTGTTGCAGGTTTTACCGGTGCTGTTTCGCGCCAATGGGCGACACATCGCCGGGCGTCTAAAAACAAGGCTTCGTGTCAGTGTCGAGCTTTCCCGGCGCATAGTCATGTGGCATAAACTGGCCACAGGAGCGAGAACCAACTAAAGCGAACCCGCCAGATAAAAGCAAAAGCTTAAAGCGGGCAGGGAAGCCGGAATGATTGGCTTCGTTTTTAGCGCTGCGATTCAGACGTGGCCATTTCATGCCACATGACAGATTGCGAACCACCTTTATAGTCACAGCATATTCCACATGTCAGACGGAAAAACAGCCCATACACGGTTTGTCCCGGTTTGTTCCAAAAGCATGGAGTGCAGGACTTGCAGAGACGACGGCACCCTGGTTGCGAACGCAGATAATAACGGAACCCAAAAACAATCACATGAAATCCCCTAAAACATCAAGGTTAAGCAACATGCTTGCATCAACGGCGCATTATCAAAAACTTCTCCTGGCTTTGGCTGTCGTAACAGCATGGCCAGTTATTACCCAGGCGGCGGATATTTTCTGGTTGGGAGGAACTGACAGCTATACCAATGCGGCAGCATGGGGCGGCGGAGTGGTTCCGGGTTCCAGCGACAATGCCAACAATAACAACGGCACGAACAATGTGCTGCAAATCAATGTTGGCAATCCGGACTGGACGATCAATGATATTTCTGCCGGCAGTTCGACGAATGCGTTGGGAGCCATTCAACAAAACGGTCAAACTGTAACCGCAAATGGTTGGTTTCATGTGGGGGCGGGGGCGAATTCCTATGGCGTCTACACAATGAACGACGGCGTCCTAAATGTGAACAATGGACGTCTCTTTCTGGGTGAAGGTCCGGGCAGCACCAGCTTTTTGAACCTTAACGGAGGCGTGCTTAACAAGGCTGGCGACGTTTTTGTCATTGCTGACGGGGGCTGGAATGGCGTGGGCGCGCGGACCGGCACCGTCACTCAAACGGGCGGCACCAATAATTGCAGCAGCGAGTTGTGGGTTGGCCAGGTGCCGCTGGGCACGGGATTTTATTATTTAAGCGGGGGCACAATTAATCTCCACAACTGGCTTGCGGTTGGCCGCGCCGGCGCCACGGGCACGATCGTAATGACGGGTGGAACGTTCAACAAGGATAACAACGGAAACTTTCTGATTGGGACGGGCGATGGGAGCTTGGGCGAGTTGGATCAAAGCGGCGGCACGATTAACAGCCAGAACCAGGTTCAAATTCCGGAAGGCGGATTGTGCACGGGAACATTCAACCTGAGCGGCACGGCGGCATTGAACGTCAATGATTGGCTGGCAGTTGGCCGTAATGGTGGCACGGGCTTTCTGAACCTTTCCGGTGGTGCCATCACCAAGACAGGCAACAATGGCAATCACTTCACGGTGGGCAGCGGCGGACCCGGCACCATCACCCAGACTGGCGGCGTGATTACCAACACCACCAGCGACTTTTTTTTGGGAGAAACTTCAACTGGCACGTGGAATTTCAACGGTGGTTTGGCGGCATTGTCAAACGTTGTAATCAGCGTCAATGCGAGTGCGAGCGGGACATTGAATCTCAATGGCGGTGTATTCCAGGCAAATGCAATCAATGGGGGCAACGTCTCGGCGATCAGTACTCTTAACTTCAACGGTGGAACGCTGCAGGCCATCGCCGACAATCCGGTATTTATTGGCGGTTTGACGTTCGCGCAAGTGGGGGCGAGTGGGGCGGTCATTGATTCCCAAAATTTTAACATCACTATTCCCCAGGCGTTGACAGATAACGGGGGTGGTGGTTTGACCAAAAATGGCACCGGCACACTTACGCTGCCAGCGGCCAATAGTTACAGCGGCATGACAGTGGTCAACGCGGGAAAATTGGTGACCACCACGGGTTCCACCGGCGGCGGTGCCTACACTGTGGCTAACAACGCTGATTTGTCGCTGGTTGTACAGTCTGCCAATGCCCAGCTCAATGCGGCAACTCTCACGCTGGCCAGTTCCACAGCGGCCTCAGTGGATGTTGATTTGGGAAATTTTGGCAACCCGACACTCGCGCCGCTGAACGTGAGTGGAACGATGGCCGTCAACGGCATCATTGCCATCAACCTGGCCGATGCGCTGCCGCAAGTTGGTCAGTTTCCGTTGATCAAATATGGCACCAAGTCCGGCCCGGGAAGTTTCACGATCGGTTCATTTCCTGTTGGCGTCGGAGCGAACCTCTCCAATAATGTGGCTAACGGCTCCATTGACATCGTCATCACCTCAGTGAATCTGCCGCGCTGGGATGGTCAGGCCGGCGGCAACTGGGACATTGGATTGACCACGAACTGGGTAAACATCGGCACTGGTTTGCCGACTACTTATGGTCAAGGTAACGCCGTCCAATTTGACGACAATGCTGCTGGAACCACAAACATCAACCTGGTCGCAACGGTTAACCCTTCGGGTGTAAGCGTTAATAACAGCACTTTGACCTATGTCTTGGCTGGCGCCGGCAAGATCAGTGGCGCAACCGGTTTTACCAAGCAAGGCGCGGGAACATTCACCATTGCTACGGGAGCCAATAATTATACCGGCCAAACCGTCATTTCGGGCGGTATATTGAACGTCACCGCTCTGGCCAACGGCGGTTCGCCGAGTTCGATTGGCGCTGCGTCAGCCAGTCCGACCAACCTGGTTTTGAACGGTGGCACATTCAGTTATTCTGGAGTACCCACCGCGGTTAATCGTGGTTATTCCCTCATTGGCGGGCTGAGCACGATCACGGTGCAAAGCAATTTGACTTTGAGCGGCTTGGTGACCGCTGCGACCGGCAGCAGCTCCACAAAAACCGGTCCGGCACGTCTCACCTACACCACCGCCGGTGTCAATGCGCATTCCGGAAACAGTTCGGCGGGTTACCGTGTGGAACAAGGAGCCACAGTGTTTGATGGCTCGGCTGGCGGTCAGACGAATAATGTTGCCGGCCATTTGGGCATTGGTGGATTGGGCGCAGTGAATGCCGATCTTACCTTGACCAATTCCACTCTGAACGTCCTGACGGGCGGCCTGGATTTGGGCCGGAGCGGCGGGGCAACGGGAACACTTACGATTGCGACCGGCGGCGTGCTCAGCAAACAAGGTGGAACCTTTGCGCTCGGTGACGGTGGCGGTCAACCCAGTTTCGGGGTGGTCAATCAGACTGGCGGCTTCATCGATTCCGGCGATGAGCTCTGGGTTGGGCAGGGGGTATCTGGTGTCGGCACGTATAACTTTAGCAGCGGAACTTACAACCAGCATAATTGGCTGGCGATTGGTCGCCGCGGTGGTTACGGCACGTTCTCCATGACAGGTGGAACGCTGACCAAGGATGGCAACGGCAATATCGTCATTGGCACCGGTGGTAGCGGCAGCGTTGCCACCCTCCAACAGAGTGGCGGCACGATCAACGACTCCAGTGAATACTGGCTTGCCGAAAATGGCGGAACTGAAGCCACCAACAATATCAGCGGCACGGCGGTATTGAATTTAGGCAACTGGATGTCCATCGGTCGCGGTGGTCACGGGGTCATCAACTTCTCCGGCGGTGCGATTAACAAAACCGGCGGCGGTAACTTTATCATCGGCGACGGTGGCAATGGCTACTTCAACCAGACCGGCGGCACGCTGAATATCAGCAGCGAGTTGTGGATTGGTCAGTCCGGGTCGGGCACTGGCCGGTTTGACTTGAGCGGCGGTGCGGTCACCAACAACAGCTGGCTGGCGGTCGGTCGCGAAGGCGGAAACGGAACGTTGAACATCAGCGGTGGATCCATGACGAAGAACGGCGGCGGTTCAATTTCCATCGCCCATGGCGGCGGCCCTGGCACCATCAACCAGACCGGTGGAACATTCACTTCCACGAGCGACACGTGGGTCGGCGAAGATTCAAATACCGGCACTTGGAACCTTAGCAATGGCACAGTGAACCTGGCCATCGTTCACCTGGCACAAAATGCCAGTGCCACCGGCATTGTGAACCTGGATGGCGGCACATTCTCCGCCAGTGAACTCACCACGGGAAACGCGGGCGGCACCAGCAGATTGTTTCTCAACGGTGGCACCCTTACGGCCACCGCCAACAACACAAACTTCCTGCACGGCCTCACTGCAGCCAATGTCAAAGCCGGTGGCGCTGTGATTAACAGCGGCAATAACGTCATCGGCATCTCCCAGTCTTTGCTGGATGCTGGCGGTGGTGGCGGATTGACCAAACTCGGTAATGGCACGTTGTATCTATATGGAGTCAATTCCTACACCGGCCTCACGCTGGTCAGCTCGGGAGCCTTGGGGGGCACAGGAATCATCGTTGGGCCTGTATCCGTGGCGTCGCTGGCGACACTTGCCCCGGGAACTGCGTTGATTGGGACGCTCACGGTGAGTAATACCCTGAGCCTGGCGGCGGGAAGCACTACCTTGGTCAAGGTCAGCCTCGACGGTGGCGGGACCAATAATGACCTAGTAACTGGTCTCACGACGGTCGCCTACTCGGGTTCACTGGTCGTAACCAATATCGGCAGCAATGCGTTGGCCGCTGGCGCAGTATTCAAGTTATTCAATGCCACGAATGCGGGCGGTAACTTCAGTTCGGTTACCATCCTGCCTTCAGGCACGGGCACATTCAATCCGGCCACCGGTCAGTTGACCATCGGTGCGACAACTCCGGTCACAATCCAAGCAACCGTGGCTTCCGGCGGTAATCTGATCCTGGCGGGCGCTGGCGGCACTGCGGGCGGCAGTTACGCCATACTAACATCCACCAACGTGGCGGCGCCCTTGACGACCTGGACTACAAATGTCACCGGCGTGTTTGATGGCAGTGGGGCATTCTCCAATGCCATTCCCATAACTCCGACCGAATCACGTCGGTTCTTCCTGATCAAAACCCCGTAGTTTTGAATCAATAGTGAAGTAATAATCAATGGGCGCCTCTTTGGAGGTGCCTCTTTTCTTTGTGGGGAAATGACTCAATAAAAAACGGTAAACACCAATGGCCAATTCATCCTCAATTCGTCAATAAAATGCAGGCGTCAAGTTCTTTCACCTCGCCAGCCCAAGACATTGTGGCCATTTTATGCCACATGACACAGTTGGGCTGCGGGCGTAATGTTTTGAAAATCCGTGAAACCATCGTGGCATTACATTTTTGACCCTGGTCAGTACAATCAAACGCTTCCATGAACGCCGCCCGCAATCATCCATTTGGAAATGGTTTCCGAGCGAAGTGTGCCAAAGCATTTACTTTGATCGAACTGTTGGTGGTGATTGCTATCATTGCCATCCTGGCGGGAATGCTGCTGCCGGCACTGGCCCGGGCCAAGCAGAAAGCCAAACAGACCGCGTGCATTAACAATATGCGGCAGCTGGGCATAGCGATCGTTATGTATTCGGGCGATTACAACCAGTACCCGGGAAATCTGCGGACGGTGAACGGCACGTATGTCTGGCAGCCCCGGCTTTTGAGCATGATGGGCAATAATCGCGCCGCTTTTTTTTGTCCGGCAGCGCGTGAAGACAGCGCCTGGGACGCCGCCCTAAACAATACTGTTAAAACCGTTATCGGAGAAGATGGTAAAGTTGACGCTTACGGAATAAAAACCGGCGCGGGTGATAATCAAGGAACCCGTTTTTCCATTGGCTACAATGACTGGGGCTTGAGCCAGGGTGCGCAGTTGGGGTTGGGCGGAGATGTGGATGCCTCCACCACCGTGGTGATAAAGGATTCGATGGTGCGTCGGCCGGCGGAAATGATTGCGCTGGGAGATTGCCGTTCGGACGCCGCAGCCGGGACCATCCAATTCAACGCGAACATAGATCCCCAGGTGAGTAACATGCAAAATCCACAACAGCACACTCAATGCCCCTCCAACCGGCACAATTACCGCACGGATCTTCTTTTTGCCGATGGCCATGTGGAAGCGGTGAAACGAAATGAGGTGATTGATCCCAGTAGAGGTCAATGGCGTGCCCGGTGGAACAACGACAATGATCCGCATACTGCCGATGTGCCTAATTGGTCTATCGCCAGCACGACGGCGCTGGAACAATGACCAGCCCGCCCACAGCCGCTTGCTTATAAATTTCAGAATCAATGAATAAAAACTCCATTCGCCGCCTGGGTCAGCTTGCCTTGCTGGTATTTTTGTGGCCGGGCGTTTCGTCCGCCACGGAAGAAACGCTGCGCCCGCCGGCCGTGCCGTTGGTGGCGTGCGATCCCTACTTCAGCATCTGGTCGCAGGCAAATAATTTGACCGATGCGGCCACGACGCATTGGACTGGAAAACCCCAACGACTGACAAGCCTGGTGCGGATTGACGGCAAAACATTTCGATTGATGGGCAAGGAGCCGTCAGCCTTTCCCGTCCTGCCCCAAACGCATCTCGAAGTTCTCCCGACGCGGACAATTTATTCATTTACCGGTGAAGGTGTGCGCGTGACGTTGACGTTCATGACGGCGGCGTTGCCCGACGACATTGAACTGCTTTCCCGGCCGGTAACGTATCTAATCTATGAATGTTTCGCGACGGACGGACAGAAACATGAACTTGAAACCTACTTTGATGCGGCTAGTGAGCTCACCGTCAACACGCCAAATCAGCGGGTGGTCTGGTCCACTGAAAAGATGGACGGAGTAAGGGCGTTGAAAGTTGGCTCCAAAAACCAGGCGATCCTCGCCCAAAGTGGCGACGACCTGCGGATTGACTGGGGTTATCTCTATGTGGCGACCGCCAGCGACCAGAAACCAGTCATGGCGGCGGTGGATTCGGAGGTCGGACGCACGACGTTTGCCAATGCCGGCGGGCTGTCGAAGATGGTTGAGTCGCCGTTGGACGGACAATCCGCTGAAAAGTCACCCGTTTCCGCAATGATATTTCAATTCGGCAAAGTCGGAGAGCAGCCGGTCGCGCGTTGGCTCATGCTGGCTTATGACGATCTCTATTCGATTCAATACATGAAGAAAAACCTGCGGCCTTACTGGCGCCGCAATGGCTGGGAAGCCGCTGATTTATTGAAAGCTGCGGCTCACGATTTTGAAACCTTGAAGGTTCGTTGTGAAAATTTTGACCATGAACTGATGGATGATTTGACCAAGGCGGGCGACGAAAAATACGCGCGGCTGGCGGCGCTCGCCTACCGCCAATGTTTTGCTGCCGGCAAATTTGTGGCCGATGAGAACGGCCAGCCGCTCCAGTTCTGCAAGGAGAATCATTCCAATGGTTGCATCAGCACGTCCGACGTTTTTTACCCGATGTCACCGCAGTTCCTGCTGTTCGGTCCGTCGCTGGCCAAATCATTCATCGTGCCGTTCATGAATTACGCAGCCAGCGAGCGGTGGGCATTTCCTTTTGCCCCGCATGATTTAGGCACGTATCCCCAAGCCAACGGCCAGGTCTATGGTGATGGCGAGCGCGGCGTGAATAATCAGATGCCCGTGGAAGAATCCGGCAATCTGCTGTGCCTGTTCGGAGCCGTCGCGCAGATGGAAGGCAACGCGGACTTTGCGGGACGCTACTGGAAACAACTTGAGCAGTGGGCGCAGTATTTGAAGGAAAAAGGATTCGACCCGGAGAACCAGCTTTGCACGGACGACTTTGCCGGCCATCTCGCGCACAATGTGAACCTATCGGCCAAGGCCATTTGTGGGTTGGGCGCCTTCGCCAAAATGTGCGACCTGCGCGGGGATAAAACGCAGGCGGATGAATACTGGACACTCGTGCGCGAGTTTGCCCGGCGTTGGGTGAAGACCGCTGATGCGGGAGATCATTTCCGACTGGCCTTTGACCAACCGGATTCATGGAGTCAGAAATACAATTTAGTCTGGGACAGAATACTGGGATTAAATTTGTTTCCCGTTGAAGTGACCCGCAAGGAAATGGCTTACTACAAAGCCGTGCAAAACAAATACGGCCTGCCGCTGGATAACCGCGCGACTTATGCCAAGCTGGATTGGATTACCTGGACGGCCACGCTTACGCAGAACCGCGCTGATTTCGATGACTTGATTGGTTCGGTATATGCGTTCCTGAACGAAACGCCCGATCGTTCACCAATGACCGACTGGTATCAGACGAAGACGGCGAAAAAGGTTGGATTTACCGCCCGCCCGGTCGTGGGCGGGGTGTTTTTGCAAATGCTTTACGACAAATCCGTCTGGCAGAAATATGCGCGGCGCGACCAGGTGAGGGCCGGCAACTGGGCGCCCATCCCCAAAGTGCCCAGAGTGACCGTGGTGATTCCCGCCGCCGACAAACAATCGGCCAAGTGGCGTTACACGACGTCACAACCGGGTACCGGATGGACGCGCATAAAGTTTGATGCTTCCACCTGGCGGGAAGGGTGGAGTGGTTTTGGAATGCGTGATACGCCCGGCGCCGTTCCCAGCACGCTTTGGAATACCAGCGATATCTGGCTGCGCCGGGAGGTGGAAATTTCCGCCGACAAGTTCAAGGACCTTGAACTCTGGTTTCATCACGATGATGAGGCGGAAGTGTATATCAATGGAGTGCTGGCCTTGAATGCCGGTGGTTTTGTCGGCCGATATGAGTATTGCCCATTGACGGAGCAAGGCCGGGCGGCGCTCAAGCCGGGGAAAAATACCATTGCAGTCCACTGCCATCAAACTGGTGGCGGGCAGTATGTGGACCTCGGCTTCGTGAATGTTCAAACCCCCTAAAATAATGCGTTGCATTTCCAAAGCGGCCGGAATAATGGCGTTGGTCGCAGTGGTTTATCTGCCGCGAACAGCCCCGGCATGGCAACCGAAAGAAGCCCCGTTGATGACCGATTGGGCGCGGAAGGTGGATCTTGCCAATCCATTGCCGGAGTATCCCCGGCCACAGATGGTGAGGAGCGAGTGGCTGAACTTGAATGGCGTCTGGCAGTTTCAACCCGGAGCCATTAACGATCAGGCGCCGACAAATCAATCGCTCGCGGGAGAGATTTTGGTTCCGTTCCCCGTGGAGTCAGCTCTCTCCGGCGTGATGCAATATTATCCCCGCTTTTGGTATCGTCGAACTTTCACCGTGCCAATAAAATGGTCGGGGCAGCATATCCTGCTCCATCTGGATGCCGTGGATTGGGAGTCCGAGGTCTTTATTAACGGCAAAAGCGTGGGCATCCACCGAGGTGGTTATGATGGGATTTGCCAGGACATCACAAAGTATTTGAGCGAGAATGGGCCGCAGGAGTTAATTGTGCGCGTTTATGACCCGACCGATGCGGCGGGCGAACCGCGCGGCAAGCAGACACTGCACCCGGGTGGAATCATGTATACCTCCTGCAGCGGCATCTGGCAACCGGTGTGGCTGGAACCGGTTTCCGCGACCAGCGTGGCGGATCTGAAGCTGGTGCCGGACATTGACCGGGGACGGCTCGAGGTAACCGTCAACGTGTCCGGGCCGACGGATGGCATTACGGTCCATGCCGTGGCCCGGAGCGGAACGAAGGTGGTTGGCAAAATTTCCGGAGCGCCCGGAGCAGAGTTGTTACTCCCCATTTCGCAAGCTACGCTTTGGTGTCCGACCAACCCGTTCCTCTACGACTTGGACATCACCCTGACGAGAGGTTCAACCAAGGTGGACACCGTGACGAGCTATTTTGGCATGCGCAAGATCAGCTTGGGCACGATCAATGGCCGGGTGAAGATGCTGCTGAACAATCAATTCGTCTTTCAGTTTGGACCGTTGGATCAGGGCTTCTGGCCGGATGGCATTTATACCGCACCAACAGACGAGGCGTTGAAGAGTGATATCCAGCGGGAGCGGGCATTCGGTTTCAACATGGTGCGGAAACACATCAAAGTGGAACGCGCCCGGTGGTATTATTGGGCGGATAAGCTGGGGATACTTGTCTGGCAGGACATGCCCAGTTATAATTCGTACACCGATCATCCGCAGCAGCCGGATGTGGCGCAATTTGAAACTGAATTAACACGCCTTGTCGAAACCCATTGGAACCACCCAGCCATCATCATGTGGGTTATATATAACGAAGGCCAGGGACAACACGACACGGCGGCATTGGTGCAGAAAGTCAAATGGATGGATCCCTCGCGCCTGGTGAATCAAGCCAGTGGCGGCGAGTATTTTGCGGCCGGCGATATCCTCGACATTCACCGTTATCCCGATCCGGGTTATATGGCCAGCACGAATCAAGCGGTGGTTTGCGGCGAATTTGGTGGCGTTGGATTGGCCATTACCAACCACACTTGGGCGCCCGGCTGGGGTTATGTTGGCGCACAAGATGGCGCTGACCTGACAACTAGATTTGAGAATTTTTCCGAACAGCTTTGCGATTTGGCGCAGAATCAGGGATTAAGCGCGGCGGTCTATACGGAAATCACCGACGTGGAAACAGAATTGAACGGCCTCTACACTTACGACCGCAAAGTGCGCAAACCCGATCTCCAGCGCATACAGGCGGCCATCCTCGCACCTTCAGGAAAGTATGCCTTCAATCCCGTCGTGGCCGCTGCCAAAACCGCCGGCCAGAGTTGGCGATACACGATGGTCATGCCGACCACGAATTGGTTCGCCGCAAGTTATGATGACAATGGTTGGAGCAAAAGCCTGGGTGGATTCGGCACGGAAGGCACGCCCGGGGCCGTGGTTCGCACAACCTGGAACACGAGCGATATCTGGCTGCGACGCACGTTCAATCCCGGATCACTCACAGCGGAGCAGGTCAACCGGCTCATGTTTTATGTTCACCATGATGAGGACGTGCGAATTTACCTGAATGGCGTGCTGGCTTTTTCCGCCTCCGGTTATACGGGAAATTATCAGCATGTTCCGCTGAATGCGGCCGGACGCCAGGCCCTCTTGCTGAACCAGAACAACGTCCTGGCGATTCACTGCCATCAAACTGCCGGCGGTCAATATATTGACGTGGGGCTTGATGAACGAGTGGTATTGGTTCCGCCCACCCAGCCAGCGGCAGTGCTTGGGACTTTGGAAATTCCATAGGCGAATTATCAGTCCAATCATTATGATAATGGTGCTAATCAGAAAGAGCGGGAGCGGATGGGGTGAATCCAAGCCCAGGAGACAAAAATTAATGATAGTGAAACCAAGTCTGTGGGTGGGTTTGATTTGGGGATTGGGTGTTTTTGCCGGTGGACGTTGCCCCGCGGACGTTGTCGGATCCAATTCAGCGAAAGCATCACCACCGGAAATGATTGCGTCACCATCATCCGCCACTCAACCAACCGGTTTTCCGTTTGATCCTGATCAAGCGAAGGAACGCACCTGTTTTCAAACCGGGAAAGCCTGGAGCGAAACGGGCAACTTACGTTCCGATGTGGCGATAGTTTACGGCATTGATGCAGGATTGCCGCAACGCATCGGGACGTGGCGCGATCGCGGTTATCGCATTCACGTCATGACGGGCGCATCTTGGGGTGAATATCAGGATTATCTTTACGGACGCTTCGACGGGGTGAACCATGAAGATGAAGCGCAGATGGACAGAAACGGCCACAAGATTGGCCATGGCGGCGATGTCTATTACATGTGTCCCGGCGAGAACTATGGAAAATTTCTGTGCGTCGGGATTCAGCGGGCACTGGAGGCTGGAACGGAAGCGGTTCATCTGGAAGAACCGGAGTTCTGGGACCGCGCAGGGTATTCCGAAGGATTCAAGCGCGAGTGGCGGAAGTACTATGGCGAGGAGTGGCAGGCACCGGACAGTTCCGTGGATGCCCGCTGGCGCGCCTCGAAGTTGAAATACTTTCTCTATCGTCGCGCGTTGCAGCAAGTCTTTGATTATGTGCAGGCCTATAATCAGAGCACTGGCCGCCACGTTCGTTGCTATGTGCCGACCCACAGCCTGCTCAATTATGCGCAGTGGTGCATTGTCAGCCCCGAATCCAGCCTCGCGCGGCTGAACGGTTGCGACGGCTATATCGCCCAAGTTTGGACCGGCACCGCGCGCGAGCCCAACCGCTTTCGGGGCGAAGTGCGCTCCCGCACTTTCGAGACCGCATTTTTGGAATATGGCGCGATGCAGAATCTCGTTCGCGCCACCGGCCGTTCCGTCTGGTATCTTAACGATCCCATCGAGGACAACGGCAACCATGATTGGGCGGATTACCGCACGAATTGGGAGTCCACCCTGGTGGCCTCGTTATTCCAGCCGGAAGTCAGCCAGTATGAAGTTGCCCCATGGCCGGAACGGGTTTTTGGCGGGCGATATCCACGGTCGGCCCCGCCGGAGGAGCGCAAAGCCCTGCCGCCGGCGTACGCGACCGAGTTGCAAACCGTCATCAACACCCTCAACGACCTGAAGCAGCCGCGGATTGAGTGGGATTGCGGCACAACGGGCATCGGCGTGCTCGTAAGCGACTCGTTGATGTTTCAACGCGGTGAACCAACGCCGAGCGATCCGCATCTGGGAAATGTTTATGGCCTGGCCATGCCGCTGCTCAAGCGGGGTCTGCCGGTCACGCCGGTACAACTTGAAAACGTAATGGTGCCGCACTATCTGGATAGTTATCACGTTCTCTTCCTGAGTTATGACGGGCAAAAGCCGCTCACGCCCGAAGTCCACGCGCCGTTGGTCAAGTGGGTTCAGGCGGGCGGCGTCCTGATTTTTTGCGACCGGGACGCTGATCCCTATCTGCGGGTGCGTGACTGGTGGAACAGCGAGGGTAAAAATTACACCACGCCGCGGGAAGATTTATTCGGGCAGCTGGGCCTGAAGGGCCCGGTGGCGGCGGAGCAATTTCATCGCCTGGGTAAGGGTGGCTTAATTTGGTTGCGCGAAAGGCCGGCGCAATTCTCTGCCAGCGCAGCCGGCGCAGAGCGGATTGTGGCAGCAGCCAAATTGGGCGCCGAAGGCATAGGCCTTAAATGGCGGGAAGCAAATTATCTGCTGTTGCGCCGCGGGCCATACATCATTGCCGCCGGACTGGATGAATCCACGGAAGGCAAGCCGCGCACATTGGCGGGACATTTCGTGAATCTTTTTGATTCAGAATTGCGCGTTCAAACCCGGGTCACAATCGAACCGGGATCGCGTCAATTCCTGCTCGACCTGGACGTGGCGCATACCGGCAGGACACATCTGCTGGCATCAGCGTGCAAGGCCTTGCCCAAGAAAGCAGTGCCCAACGAAATTAGCTTCACTGTGGAAGGCGTTGGCCATACGCCTGCGATCATGCTCTTGGAATCAGCCTTGGCTCCCCGGTCGGTGACCCTGGCTGGGAAACAACTGGAAAGCTTTGAATATTCCGCGACGGAGCAACGGCTCTGGATACGTTTTGAGAACGCGGCGGTGGCGCGCGAGTTGGTCGTGAACTACTGATTTTCAAAATACCATGGCAAACTTTACTGCTTCAACCCAACCATCGACCGCTCCCTCCCTCACCGGCAACGGGCAGACCTATCGCGGCCCGTTTGCGATGATGACCATCCTCTTCTTTATGTGGGGCTTCATGACGGTGTTCAATGACATCCTGATCCCGCGGTTCAAGGACGCCTTCACGCTGGACTATTTTCACGCGATGCTGGTGCAGTTTGCGTTCTTCGGCGCTTATTTCATTGGTTCGCTGCTTTACTTTATCATCTCCGCCACGACGGGCGATCCGATTGCCAAAATTGGCTACAAAAACGGCGTGGTCATCGGGCTGTTGATTTCCGCGACGGGCAGCGCCCTGTTTTGGCCGGCGGCCACGCAGCTTTCCTACCCGTTGTTTCTCGCCGGCCTGTTCATTGTCGGGCTGGGCTTTGCCCTGCTGCAAATCGCCGCCAATCCTTACGTGACCATTCTGGGGCCGGAGCGAACGGCGTCGAGCCGGCTGAATCTGGCGCAGGCCTTCAACTCCGTGGGCACCACCATCGGGCCGTTGATTGGCGGTTTTCTGATTTTTCAATACTTTGCCACCACCGGCGTGCCTGGCGCGGACTCGGTCAAAGTGCCCTACCTCGCATTCTGCAGCGTCTTTCTGGTGCTGGCGGCGGTTTTTTTTGTCATCCGTCTGCCGCACATCGGCGAAGGGAAAAGCGAGCAGGGCGTTGGCGCGTTGAAATATCCGCACGTCCTCCTCGGGACGCTGGCGATTTTCATGTATGTCGGGGGCGAAGTGTCCGTCGGCAGTTCCATCATTAATTTTCTGGGCCAGAAAAGCGTGGCCGGGCTGGACCCGGTGGAAGCCAGCAAGTACGTCTCGCTTTTCTGGGGGGGCATGTTGATCGGCCGTTTCATGGGCGCGGTGGAATTGGGCGAAATGAAGAAGACCCACAAACAGCTTTTTCTGGTGGCGATTCCGCTCCTGTGCTTTGCGCTGTTCTGGGTGGCGCGCAGTTGGAATGCGGACCAGCAGCAGTTTGATTTTTCCGCCGGCTGGCGCGTCGTGCAAAATTACCTGCCGCTCTTGGCGCTGTGCTGGGTGCTGTTCCAGTTCGGCCGGGCGCTGGCGGGGCGGACGCTCCTGATATTTTCAGCGACGATTGTGGCGCTGCTGGTCGTCGCCATTGTTTTTGGCGGCAAGCTGGCGATGTGGTGCATCGTGGGCATCGGCCTGTTCACCTCCATCGGCTGGCCGAACATTTTCTCACTCGCGCTCGACGGCATGGGCGTCTATAAGAGCCAGGTCTCCTCACTGCTGGTGATGGCGATTCTGGGCGGCGCCCTGCTGCCGCCCTTGCAGGGGTATATCGCCGACCATGGCGGCTTGCAAATTTCCTACGTCGTTCCGCTCATCGCCTACGCCTACGTCGGGTTCTATGGGGCAGTCGGGCACAGGATCGGCCGTCAACCTCCCGCCTGATTATTGCGCCATGAAAAACCCCGGGACCCTGCTGACGGTGTGGCTGTTGTGGGGTGTCGCCGCGGCCATGGCCCGCGCTGCCGCGCCCGTTGCGCTCGTCAATCCGTTGATGGGCACCGACTCCACCCGCGAGTTTTCGCATGGCAACGAGTATCCGGCCATTGCGCTGCCCTTCCCGATGAACACCTGGGCGCCTTATACCCAGCCGAATCGCGACTCCTTTTTCTACCAGTACAGCGCGGGCAAGATTCGCGGCCTGCGCCAAACCCACCAGCCCAGCCCGTGGCTGGGAGATTACGCGATGTTTTCGCTCATGCCGGTCTCGGGCAAACTGGTCGTCACGGACCAGGCGCGGGCTTCGGACTTCCGGCATGAAAATGAAATCGCCCAGCCCAATTATTACAGTGTGCAGCTGGACACCTGGAAGGTGCGGGCGGAGATCACCCCGACCGAGCGCGCCGCGCGGCTGCGCTTTACCTTCCAGGGCGCGGGTGATTCGTTTGTGGTGCTGGACGGATTTGATCAAGGGGCATCCGTGGAAATCATGCCCGGTGAAAACAAAATCACTGGCGCAGTCCGCTATCACTGCGGCGAGGTGCCCAACATTTATGCGAGCAATTATTTTGTCATGGTGTTCGACCGGCCCTTCGCGGCCCATGGCGTCTGGTCCTTGGCCGGCGGGGTCAAAAGCAATGTGACCTGCCTGGCCGGCCAGCAGGCGGGCGCCTACGTGCAATTCGACACGGACAGCAACCGGGTGGTCGGCTGCCGGGTGGCCTCCTCCTTCATCAGCCCGGAACAGGCGGTGAAGAATCTGGAGCAGGAAATTGGGGCGGCGGATTTTGACACGATCCGGAGTCGCGGCGCGGCGCGCTGGAATGAGATGCTGGGCCGCGCCCGGGTGGAGGGCGGTTCGGAGGAACAACGGCGCACGTTTTATAGCTGTCTCTACCGCACGCTGCTGTTTCCGCACAAGTTTTACGAAATGAGCGGGCCGGGGAAGCCCGTCTATTTCAGCCCCTACGACGGCCAGGTGCATGACGGCGTGCTCTACACCGACAGCGGCTTTTGGGACACCTTTCGCGCCGCGCAGCCGCTCTACAACCTGCTCTATGCGGAGGTGAACGCGGAAATCTTGCAGGGCATTGTCGCTGCCGCCGCGCAAAGCGGCTGGCTGCCCGCCTGGGCCAGTCCCGGCCACCGGGAGTGCATGGTGGGCAACCACGCCTTCTCGCTCCTGGCCGATGGCTGGGTGAAGGGCATCCGCTCCTTCGACGCCCAAAAAGCCGTCGATGCCATGGTGCACGACGCCAACAGCAGCGGCCCGCTGGCCACCCTGGGCCGGGATGGCGTGCAGTATTATCAAAGGAGCGGTTACCTGCCGTATTCGCCGGTGCCAGGCCAAACCAGCTTTCGCGAAGCCACGGCCAAAACCCTGGAATTTGCCTATGACGATTTTTGCCTGGCCAAACTGGCCAATGCCCTGGGCCGCAGGGCGGAGGCTGAGGTATTTGCGCGTTCGGCCATGAACTGGACCAATGTCTTTGACGCGGCCACCGGCTTTGTGCGCGAGCGCCAGGCCGACGGCTCCTGGGTGGAACCGTTTTACCCCAACCAGTGGGGCGGCGGGTTTACCGAAGGCTGTTCGTGGCACTGGACGTGGTGTGTGTTTCACGACATCCCCGGCCTGGTGAACCGGATGGGCGGCGAGGCAGCCTTTGCCGCCAAACTCGATGGCGTTTTCCAGGCCTCCGCCGACGTGCGCCCCGGCAGCTACGGCGGGATGATCCATGAAATGACGGAAATGGTCGCCGCGGACATGGGCCAATACGCCCACGGCAACCAGCCCATCCAGCACCTGCTGTACCTCTACGACTACGTCGGCCAGCCGTGGAAAACACAGTCCCGCGTGCGCTGGGCCA
>JAQGPA010000185.1 GCA_028293325.1 Pedosphaera sp.
ATGTCCAGCATCCGGTCGGCTTCATCCAGCACGAGAAATTGCAGGCCGGAGAGATCGCCATTGCGCCGGCCCGTCAAATCTAACAACCGTCCCGGACACGCGATGATCACGTTCGCCCCGGAACGCAGTGCCTGTATCTGCTCATGCTCCCCTACGCCGCCAAAAACGGTGGCGACCGTCAGTGGCAGATGCTTCGCATAGGCGCGAATGTTTTCCTCAATCTGCAGAACAAGTTCTCGCGTCGGGGCAATGATCAATACGCGCGTGCCGCGTAGTGCGCCCGGCGGCATGGCCGCCAGCTTGGTGAGCATGGGCAGCGTGAATGCCGCCGTCTTGCCCGTACCCGTCTGGGCGATGCCAATCAGGTCATGGCCCGCGAGGATTTGCGGAATGGCCGCCGTCTGAATGGGCGTGGGTTCGGTGTAGCCGGCTTCCTGGACGGCTTTCAATATTTTTGCATCAAGCCCGAGGGCGTGAAATGGCATAGCGTCATAGCATGACATGGTTGCAGGAGATAGCACGCGCAAATCTAAAATCTCAATTGTTCGCCCGGAATTGAGTTTACTGCTCGCACAGGGGTTTTCTTATGCTAATCAGCATGACGGCGTGGCGCGATATTCACGCAATGACCAGGCTGAGTTGATATTGAGGCCGTGGCGAGGAAAACACTCGTATTCGTTCGCTTTGGTACCAACGACGCGTTTTTGACAGTTGGACCGCCTATGATTACTGGTCAAAAATCAAACTGGCTGGGAAATGGCAAGGCATACGCGGAATGGGCAAATCTATAATTTGGGCTCACAATGCTAGTTTTCAATGCTAATTATATGTTTGGCTCTTCCCGGACTATCGGACTATCGGACTATCGGACTATATATGGATTTATTTCCCGTGCCGTCTCCCAAACCATCAAGTCCGGCAGTCAACAAGAAGAATATGCCAAATGATCCAGATTCCGTAAAATAGGATGGAGCTGGAAAAACATTCGATTGATTCAGACTGCGCCTGGGTTGAATTGAGGCTGATTGTAGGGATTTTGCTTGAGTGAGTTGCCCTGAACGATCCCCCGCATGAAAACAACTTGTAAAAATTTGATTCTGGCACATGACGCTTGCGAGTCTCTGTCCCCCTCCGACAAAAATCGCATTGCCGGGCTTTTGAATCTGAACTTCCTATCCACTGCGTTTTGATCAGCTCCCCTTCATGCCCAAATTGAAGTCCCACCTGAGAAACTCAAGTCTGATATTCATCATACCGTGATTGACAACAAAAAGCAGAATTTCTACAATCTCGCGAAATTAGGCCTGTCATGCGAACTTCTTTCAAACAAGCCAACCACCCCTCTCCTAAAACGAGTTCGGTTCTGCATCCTTCCCTATGAAAACCATACTGAGATTTCTTTTCTTGGCGTTGCCGTTATCAATCCAGGCACAATCTTGGAGCACCAACGTTGCTCCGATATCTACAGGCCGGGCGGATGGCGCTGCGGTGGCATTGAACGGGCAGATTTATGCGATGGGCGGAGGGAATTATTCTTGCGGTGTTTATTCGACGCTGCAGGCTTACAATCCCTTGAGCAATGCTTGGACAACGTTTACTCCCATGCCGACAGCCCGTTACGAATTTGGAGCGGCGGAACTGAACGGTGTGATTTATGCCGTGGGCGGCAATCCTGGGTGCGGCGCTCCTCCAGGCTTGAATGTCGTGCAAGCCTATAATCCTGTCTCCAACGCCTGGACCACAGAAGCACCTGTGCCGAGTGGAGGTTGGGGCGCCGCTGTGGCGAGCGCAAACGGCAAACTGTATGTGATTGGCGGCACCGACAATCCCACCGCTGTCTATTCCTATAATCCCTCGCTGAATAGCTGGTCAACAAACTCATCCTGTCCCTCAGATCTTCTTTTCCGCGCCGTGGCTGTGTCGGGAGGAATCATTTACGTCATGGGCGGGAACAGTGGCTCGACGAGCAGCGCCTCGGTCTTTGCTTACAATCCAGTCACTGATAATTGGACAAATGAGGCTCCCATGATCACTCCGCGAGTTGATGCGGCCACTGGAGTCATCAATGGAATTGTTTATGTGGCGGGTGGGGGTAATCCCAGCAACGGCCACGCTGTGTCAACTGTGGAAGCCTTCAACACGCAGACCGGCACCTGGTCCACGGTCACCTCACTGCCATTTCCTGTGGAGGCGGCGAGCGGGATCGTCGTCAATGGAACGATGTATGTCATTGGAGGGTATGACACGAATTACAACACCTTGGACACTGTTGAGGCCCTAACGCTATCGCCAGCATTGAACATCGCGACGGCCGGTGCTCAGGTCGCTGTGTTTTGGCCGGCCTCGGCCACAAATTACGTTTTGCAAACCACCACCAACGCGTCTTCCACAAACTGGGTGACAGTTACTAACGGAATACCAATCACTGGCGTGATGTTGCCCAGCACTTCAAAAGCTGCTTTTTTCCGGCTGCAACAGCAACCGTAATGGCAGATCATCGGTGCTATGGGTGCGTCAAAGAAAAGAATTTTAAAAGCCTCCGGTAGACAGATGTCATCTTTAAACGCACCTTTTTTGTTGCCAATTGTCAGTGTTTTGTTCAGCCGGTTGATCTCCCTGTAATATGAACTGCTGGCCGATTGCTTTTTGAACTCCCTCAAAAACCTCATCCTACCAGGTCTCCCAGCCGGCCAACTCATATCCAGCAACCTCCAAGCCGTTCCCTCATTCCCGGTATAAATTAGATTTAACATTTCCTGCCACATCTCGGGCGGTGCTGGAAAGGGCATGGCTGGACCGAGATCAACAAATTTGGCCGTGAATGTTTTAGCCATCTCTTTCAGCTCATCCTCAGTCGGTGCAGGTTTCCTCATTTTCTCAAGGTCGGGCACATAACGGCCATTCTGATACCGCAAAATGAGAGTGGGAGAATGGGATTTCTCAACCCTCTTCAATGAATGATCCGTACGAATGTCTCCCTGCTAGCCCCCATCGTCCCCGCCCAATGTCTGCTCCCGGAACGCCTCCTTAGCTTCGACCTTGAGCACAGCCCAATCCCGCGCCAAAGATCACAAGACCTCTGCGTCCCTCAAGGCGAGCTGATAAAGTAGTAACGGCCCGGATAATTCGTCCATTGGGCGTCACTGAAATAATACATGCCGTTGGTGAGCAATACATTCGTCAGGGGAGTCCAAACGCCGCCGCCCAGATTGGTGCAGGCTTCCACCACAATGGGCATGTTGACCGGTCCGGTGACGTTGAAGCCAAATTGACTATTCTGCACGCCAAGGCTGCCGTCAGCGGTTTGAATCGTCGGAAGCCACGGCAAGGCCGGAACACCGCTATTGGCGGTGAAGGTATTCCACCCGGTGGTGCCAGAATAATAATAGGCCGTTACGTTGTCGGCCCCGGACACGGTTCTATCAACGGTGTCGGCTGCGAACACTGTCCTATCAGCGGAGGGGGCGTTGCCTTGGAAAAAGACCTCGACCAGGCTGTAGCAGTAAACTTTCATGGCCAGAGCACCACCGTCTTTGTGGCCCAGCCAGCGAGAAATGAATTAAATGCTCCGCTCGAAATAACTGGTCTGAACAGGCTTGAACGTGGATGGAAAATTTGAACTTGTTATGCCAAACTGTTATGCGAAGGAGTTTCTGATTCGACTTAACCGATGAAACGCCTTGATTTTATTGACTTAAATTGAAGTGGTGCCCACGACAGGACTTGAACCTGTACATCGTTTCATGCAAAGGATAACGTAAAAAGTCCATTAAAATGGCACTTTTGAACCGCCTTGCCAAGCCTGGTTGTTATGCCACCGTATGCCAAACTATGGCCAGTCTCCATAAACAATCAGGCAAGCCCAACTGGTTCTGTGCCTTTACCACGGGTGAGGGCGTGCGACGTTTCAAATCCACCAAGACTTCTGACCGGAAGGGGGTGTGTGACCACTGAGTAACCCAAATTTAAAAGCCTGACCGGACAGTCTTTTTGTTGTGTCGGGGCGGGAAAAAAAGGAGAGTGCTGTGAGTTCAAAAGGACACAGTTGATCTGTTAGTGGTAAGTGTCGCTTGGTCGAGGGGTTGAGGAGGCCTGAGCGTAGCGAAGGCCGACGAAAGCCCTCGACCAAGCGACAGCGGTTGGATTGACTGGTGGCTATTAAAAAAGCAACTCGCAAAACGCCTCACCAACCCGTTTCTTCAGCACATCCTCAAACAATTCAATGAAGGGCTGATTGACGTCGCAGACGCTTCCCATCACCTTCAGATCAGCCGTGCCCACCTTTACCGGCTCCGCACCCGCTTCCTCAAGGAACGCTCCCAGTTCGCCGCCAAGCTCTCGGGCGGCGACCATTGGCCGGACTGGCCGCCAGAGGCCGTCGGATTCCTCACGGAGTTCATACCGCTTCAAAAGCCACCCAACTTTCAACTCGTCGCTGATGAATTGGAAAGCCGCCTCGGTTTCAAGCGCCACCGGCAATCCATTGCCGCCTTTGCCAGAACCCACTTTCCCCACCTCATCTCCCAGCCCGAACCCCGTCCCAAAGCCCGGCGGCGGTGGGAACGCTCACGCATCGGCGAACTGTGGCAGCACGATTCCTCCATTCACCAGTGGTGGCCTGACGATGAGAAGCAAACCCTGCTGCTCACCGTTGATGATCATTCACGCAAACTCATGGGTGCGGTTTTCGTCCCGACCGACACAACTTGGAATCACTTCGAGCATTTTCGCACTCTCTTTCTCCGGCACCATATCCCCATGGCCGTCTATACCGATGGCCTGAGCCTTTTTGGTCATACTTCCACTGCCGATGACCGGGATCCGCGTTCCGAGTTTCAACGCGCCTTTACAGCCCTTGGCATAACGCATCTGGTCGCTCCCAGCCCGCAAGCCAAAGGCAAGATCGAACGCCGCTTTGGAACTCTGCAAAAACGCCTGGTGGCAATCCTGGCTTACGAAAAGGTCGGCCATTACGCCGCCGCACAGATCGTGCTTGACCGGGAGGTCGAACGACAAAATGCCACCGTCTGCCGCACCACGGGCCTCAGCCCCAATGACGCTTGGGAAAAAGCCATGGAGCAAAAGCGCACGGCCACGCGTCCCTGTCCTCCTTTCACCCTGCTGGACCTTCATCTGGCTCTCCATCTGCACCGACGGGTCAATACCGACAGCCAAATTGACTTTCTTGGCCGAAGCTGGCACATCGCTCCCACCAAACGATCCTCCATCACTCTCATCCATCACCCGCTCAGACAGTTCTGGGCCGTCACGCAACCCCCAT
>JAQGPA010000133.1 GCA_028293325.1 Pedosphaera sp.
GTCATGGCATCCAGATCGTTCCCAATCGTGTTGACCTGGTCCAATAATCGCTGGATTTCCGGGGCGGGTTGGAACGGACGCATAATAAACTCCTCAAGCAGGCCCTTTAGCCAGTTCACCAGTTCACTCAATTTATGCTGGTGTCAAGTTCACGTAGAAGACGCCTTTCACTTCGGCACCTCTTCCCTGATCCTCTCTCATCAAACTTGGCCCAATTCGGCTGAAATGCATCCTGAAATCAGCTCGGGCGCTCAGGCTTTGTCTGCCTGGCTGACGGCGGACATGTCGAGATACGCTTCGTCAATGGACATGGTTTCGATGACGGCCCCGGTCTGGGAAACAATTTGCATGATGAGGCGCGACTCTTCTGCCGGTAATGATCGGCAGGCTGACAGCGCCGTATCGCACGAAATCAACTGGTGGTTCGCGTTTCAATCGTACATTAAAGGGCTAAAGAGTTGATTTACAACCCGCTTTCTTTTTGGGTTCTAAACGCGGAAGAAATAAGTTGGGCAGACGAAAGCGCACTCGCGCGTGCTGAAGCAGACTCCCGCAAAGCCAAAGTTCGCTGCGATGAAAATAAATGAGGCCGGAAAAAGAGAAGGCGGAATTTACGTTCCCAGAGGATGCCCCCAAAGCCGTTTGGCACAAATCTGGTACAAACGGGAAGGGAAAAGTTGTAAGTCGTTGATGAAAATGGAGCGAGCGAAGGGATTCGAACCCTCGACGTTCACCTTGGCAAGGTGATGCTCTACCAGACTGAGCTACGCTCGCTACCTAATTGCCCGAAAAAAATACGGGAACTGGGCCGAATTGCAAGCCCTCTTTTTGTGTGCTTGCGCACGGCCAATATGGGGAAGGGGGACGGTGCGGTGTCTGCTTACCCCGTTGCGGGGCAACGTTTATGAACCTGGTCGCTTGCCGGGGTCGGTCCCCAAGGCCTCATATCGACTCGAACGGCGAGCGGCATATTTGAAGTTGTCTCCGGATTCTGAGACAGAGGATTAAAATGGCGTCGGCCAGCGGAAGTTCACGCTGGCCGGTCGGTGCTGACGACCTGAAAACAGGATCGAATCAATCAGGGCTGATTCGGGTTCGATGAGGGAGGCGGAGTGTTGTACGGTGTGGGAGGCGGAGTGGTGGTGGCATCATAGTAATGCCGACTCGTGGAGCTGCCCGTTGGCGAAGGTGCATTCGACTGAGTTCTTGACTGCATTTCGGCCTGCGGCTTGAGGGCGAGGGCGTTCTGCACCTGATGCACCCCTTCCACGCGTTGGGCGAGTTCGCCCGCCTTGGCTTTTTGATCCGGGTTGTCCACAAAGCCACTGAGTTGAGCAATGCCGGCGAACACCTGGACGCGGACATCCGGATATTTGTAGGTCGGGTCATTTGAGAGTGTCTTCTTTACCGCACGGGCAACCTTGCGGTCATCCCAGGCGCGTCCGGCAGTCCGGTCGTGATCAGATTTGCAGCCAGTCAATCCGGTCGTGGCCACGATTACGCTGACACAGGCGGCCAGCAGTATTTGTCGAAGGTTGATTTGCATATACTATTCCCTTTTTGTTTCTGTCGTAAATCAACATACAAGTTTGGAGGGGGGGGAACCATGGGGTGTTTCCCGCCCGATAACTGGGTGAAATTGCCGGTGTGAAAGTGGGGCAATAAAGTTTGGACTTTGGAGTTAAGCGGGTAGGGGTTAGGGTGGGTCAGCGATGGATGCGCTGGCACGAAAAAGGTTTCTTCCTTGGTTTCGATTCGGCTGCGTGGTGGTGGCCGCATTGGCGCTGATTTATGTCTTCCGGAAGGTTGATCTCCACGAACTGCTGCGGGCGTTGCGGTCGGCGCGTCCCGGCTGGTTTTGGGCTTCAGTGGCAATTTATGGAGTGGCTTTTATACCCGCCGCGTGGCGCTGGCATTTGATGTTGCGCCTGACGGGTTGCGCGGTCCATCCGGGCGCGACGGCGCGGATGTCCTTGATCGGCCATTTCTTTTACACGTTGTTTTTTGGCGTGGCGGGCGGGGATTTTGCCCGGTCGGCGCTGTACGCGCGCTGGTATGGGCTGCCCCTGCCGGAGATCCTGGCCACCTCGCCGCTAGATCGCCTGGTGGGACTGGCGGGATTAATTATTTTCGTGGCGCTCGCATTTGCCGTGGCGGCGCTCAAGGGCGGCTTTGCGCATTTGGGAATTGCGGCGGTGCCGCTCCCGTTTGGATGGGTGGCGCTGGGCCTAGGAGTGACGGTGTTGGTCTGCGCGGGTTTGCTGCGCTGGGCGCGGGATTCCGCGGCGGCCAGAATGTTGCGCGCGTTTGGGAGTGGCTGCCGGCGTTGGTCGGTTTCCTGGACGGCGGTATGGCAGGGATTGGTGGGCGGCTTTCTCGTTCAGGTGTTGTTCGCTGCGAACCTCGCGTTCAGTTTGCAAGCCGTTACTCATTCACCGTTGCCTTGGGGGCAACTGGTGTGGACTTTGCCCGTCATCTCCATTGTCAGCGGAATGCCTTTCACGGTGGCGGGCCTGGGTTTTCGCGAGGGAGCAGCCATGGCGCTGCTGGGGCTGTATGGGATTCCTCCCGCCACTGCGGTCGCAGGTTCGTTGCTCACGCTGGGTGCGCGATTGTTTTGGGCGGTGATTGGCGGGATCTTACTTTGGTGGGAGCGGCGTGGTCAGGCGCGGCAATGGCCGGTGCCACAAACCGTGTCCGTGGTGATACCGACGTTCAATGAAGCAGACGGGCTGGCTGAAACCATTCGGCGGGTGCGTGCGGTGCCGGAAGTATGCGAAATCATTGTGGTCGATGGCGGCAGCAACGATCAAACGCGCGAACTGGCCAACCGCCTGGATTGCCGCGTGCTGGTCAGTGCGCCAGGGCGGGGTGGCCAGATGCGCTTGGGCGCGGCGCAAGCGCGGGGTGACGCGGTGCTGTTATTGCACGCGGACACATGGATTCCGGCCAACGCGGGCCGGGCGATACTGGATTCCTTGCGCGACGTGCGGGTGGTGGGCGGCGGATTTTGGAAAATATTTCGCGATGGCAGCCCGTTGTTGCTTGGGGCGAGAGCCAAATGCGCCATTCGCTTGTACCTGGGCCGGCGCATTCTGGGTGACCAAGGATTTTTTATCCGGCGGGAAGTATTGGAGGAAATTGGCGGCGTGCCGGATGTGCCACTAATGGAGGAGTTCAAGTTAAGTGCGCAACTGCGAAAGCGAGGTCGCCTGGCGCTGGCTGATGCGACAGTGGCAACTTCCGCGCGGCGGTTTCGGAAACGGGGTGTGATTCGGACCTGGCTTTTGATGTGGGAAGTCACCTGGCGCTATCGCCTGGGTGCATCGCCGGAAGAGTTGCGCGATCTATATGAGGGTCGCAAACACGTGGCGGGTCGGAAAAGCGCCGTATCGGACCAGGGTTGACTCAGGCCGTAGTGGCCGGATTGCCGCCAGCGGACAAGGCCTTGTTGGCGGCGAGCAGAAACTCGTCAAAGTTGACCGGCTTCTGAAAGAATTCCACGGCGCCGGCGGCGAGAGATTTGTCTTTGAATTTTGCCGCTTCGCCGGAAGTGATGATGATGACGGGAATTTTGGCAGCTTCCTGAAAGCGCCGCATCCATTGCATGATGTTAAAGCCATCCCACTGCAAACCGGAACTGCCCACCTCGGGCGGAAAATTGATATCGAGTACAATCAAGTCCGGCCTTGATTGACGAGCGATGCTGACCGCAGCCGCACCTTCGGAGGCGGTGAGCACCTCGAAACCGCAGGCCTTGAGTTTAAGTTCGAATGCTTTCAAGACCACCATATTATCGTCCACCACCAGGATTTTGCGGCCCTTGCCAATATTGGTCGCGACTTGATTCTGCGACGAGAGCGCGGCGACTTCTTTGCCGGCAAAGGCTGGTTCGTCAGCAGGTGGTGGGTCTTTTCGCCATTTTCCGAACAGCCATTTTCCGAACAGTTTCATGAGCGGTTAGTTTTATTTCGATGCTTCGATTTGGCCGATTTTTGTACGATTATTAGACACTGGCTTGGCATGTCTTATACGTAAAGCGCTGCCACCCGGCAATCTAGTTTTATCAAATTTATCTGTATTGTTCACTGTTTTCACAGCTTTTACTGCATTGCATGCTGTCCATGCTGCTGCATTATAGCCGGTATCATGCCATCATCGCCAACCTCTGCAGCTCATGGTAATCTCTTTCCGGCGTGAGCAATAAATTTTATGCACCGGGAGAGCAGCGGGCCGCAAAGGTAAACGATTTGTTTGCGACCATCGCGCCCCGCTACGATTTGATTAATGATCTTCAAAGCTTCGGCCTGCACCGTTATTGGAAGCGGCGCCTGGTGCGATTGGCGGCTGGTCAACCGGGCGAACGCGCCCTCGATCTTTGTTGTGGCACGGGTGATGTCGCCTTCGCCCTCGCCCGCCAGGGGATGGTGGTGGCGGGATTGGATTTCAGCGAGCCAATGCTGGCGGTGGCCGAACAGAGGCAGAAGGCAAGCGGACCAACTCCCGAAGTCCGCTTTTTACTGGGAGACGCCCAGCGCATTCCTTTTCCAGACGCCAGCTTTGATGTGGTGACGATGAGTTATGGGTTGCGGAATTTGGCGGATTGGGAGGCGGGCTTGCGTGAGATGCGCCGGGTGGTCCGGCCGGGCGGACGCCTGCTGGTGCTGGACTTTGGCAAGCCGGATAATGCCCTTTGGCGCAGAATTTATTTTGCCTACCTGAAAAGCCTGGTGCCGCTGCTCGGCCGGCTCTTTTGCGGGGACGCGGACACGCACAGCTACATACTGGAGTCACTGCAACATTATGCCGCCCAAAACGGGGTGGCGGCGAAAATGCGGGAACTCCAACTGGACCGGGTGCGCATCATTAACCTGATGGGTGGCATCATGAGCATCAACTACGCGGAACGACCGCGTTGAAAGTCGTTGCCAATCCGGAAAAACTTCGGCCAATATGCTGACAGCGTGAATTTTCGCGACAAGATCATTGCTTGGGAAAATCTGGCGGTCTGGCGTGAGCAGAGGCGTGCCCGCAAACAAAAGCTGGTGGTAACCAACGGCTGCTTTGATCTGCTGCATTTGGGGCATGTGACTTACCTGGAAGCGGCGCGCAATCTGGGTGATGCTCTCCTGATCGGCATCACCAGCGATGCGGCGGTGCGTGATTTGAAGGGACCGGAGCGCCCGGTGACCAGCGAATTGGACCGTGCCGCAGTGCTGGCTGCGTTGGAGAGCGTCGATGGGGTGTGCATTTTTACCGAACGCACCGCCACGCGATTTCTTGCCCTCGCGCAACCTGATATTTATGTAAAGGGCGGCGATTACACGCTGGAAACCCTGAATCAGGAGGAGCGGCAAACGGTGGTGAAGGCCGGCGGAGAAATCCTCATCATTCCGTTCGTGCCGGGGAAATCAACCACCGGGATCCTCCAAAAGATTGCGCGCCTGTAGCCGGCCTTGGGCGGCACCGCCATTTTTGTTTTCATTATTTCCGGCCATCGAATACAAGCTCTGACTCCATGCGTTTCCTAATGTTGAACTGGCGGGACCCGAGCAACCCCAAGGCGGGGGGGGCGGAACGGGTATCGCGGGCTTATCTGGCCGAATTGGTTCGACGCGGTCACGAAGCGTATTGGTTTGCCAATGATTTTCCCGGGGCGAGCCGCGAAGAGACCATCGAAGGGATAAAAATTGTGCGCGGTGGCGGCATGGGGACGTCCATCTGGAAAGCGATTCAATGGTATCGGCAACAAAAGCCTTTTGACCTGGTCATTGATCAGCACCACGGCATTCCGTGGTACGCTCCGTGGTGGTGCCGGACCAACTCGGTGGCTTATATCCACGAGGTGTTGGGCCCGATCTGGAAGGCGTTTCATGCGTGGCCGGTCAGCGCCATTGGACAATTCCAGGAGCGCTGGACACACTGGTTCTATCGAGGAATTCCGTTCTGGACTCCGTCCGAATCCACCAAAAAGAGCCTTTTATCCCACGGCGTGCGCGAGGTGAATGTTTTCCCGAACGGCACCGATACCGTGCCATTGGCGATACTGGAGGAGAAACCGCTTTCGTCATCGCTCAAACTCGTGGTGGTCTGCCGACTGGCACCGAACAAGCGTGTGGACCATGCCATCCTCGCGGTCCAACAACTCGTTCAGCGCGGGGTGGATGTGCAATTGACTATTGTGGGCGGTGGTGAAGTGGAAGGCCAATTAAAGGAGCTGGTGAAGACATTGGGGCTCACGCAGCAAATTGCGTTTACTGGGTCGTCGAATGAAACCGAAAAAAATGCCGCACTGCGCCGCGCTCACTTTTTGGTCCACACATCGTTGCGGGAGGGTTGGGGCCTGAATGTGATCGAGGCCAATGCGATGGGAACGCCCGCCGCCGTTTATCCGGTGGGCGGGTTGGTGGACTCGGTGGTCGCAGGCAAGACTGGGTTGGTCGTGGCGGAGGAAACCCCGAAATCATTGGCCACTGCGTTAAGCGAAGTTCTCAAGAATCCCGCGCAATACGAGAGTTACCGCCGTGGTGCCTGGGAACGCGCGAAGAGTTTTCAATGGAGCGAAGTGGTGGGCCCGACCTGCGACTGGCTGGAGCGCCAGGCGAGCGGCAAAAGGTAATTTCGGCTTTCGCGACCGCAAAGCCAATTTGAATGCCGCCTGTTCCTTGCCGGTCTGGTGTTCACCCGAATACTCCGGCTCGCCTGAAAGTTAAGCGTGCATTCCATGTCATTGTTTTCAAACCAGAGCGTGACCAGCAGGGTGTTTATGGTTGCATTTTGCAATGACTTACTATTTTTTAAGCTGAGAGATTACCGTTTATGAGGAAATTTAAAATCGCGGGGGTATTAAGGGTGTTCGCGTTGATACTGCTGGTGTCGTTGGTTTGGTGTGCGATTCGGGATCGTACGTCGGCCGGAAATTGGCGTGTACCCCTCCAGTACAACAGCGATGGGCAGCAGATCATGGGTTGGGTCAAGGCGGCTTCCGAGGGTGATTACGTTCCATTTGGCAGAGCAGACATCTCCCGGTTGGGTGCGCCGTATCAAGCCAATTGGTATGATTATCCGATGTATGAAAAGCCCCTCGTTTTTTGTTTGGGGTTGGTCGCGAAGGTTGTCGGAGTTTTTGAGGCCTGCAATGTGGGTGTATTGCTGGGGCACATTCTCTCAGCGGTGTCATTTTATCTCTGTTGCCGGTTTTTGAAATATGCAAAAACCTGGTCGTTCGTGGGAGCGGTGCTGTTTTCATTCACGTATTATCATTTCTGGAGAAACCTGGGCCATCTGCTGCTTGCCTTTTCATATACCGTGCCGTGGGCCATACTGAGTTGCTGGATCATCGTCGGGAGCAAACGCCTGCGCCTGGGCGATCGGTTTTTCTGGGTGTGCATTGTCACCGCTTTGGTGATGGGATTGAGCAACCCCTACAACCTGAATCTCTACCTTCAATTGCTTTTATTCAGCCTCGTGGTGCAGTTTCTCCGACGCCGGCGTCGGGAAAACCTGCAAACGGGCCTGCTGGCGGTGGCGGTGGCCGGCGTCGCTTTCCTTGCCATCAACATGGGCACTTTCGCCTTTGAATGGGCGCATGGGAAAAATCCGACGGGGCTGGAACGGAATTATTTTGAGTCGGAGTTGTACGCCTTGAAGCCGATCGAGTTTTTCATTCCGCCGCCCACGCACAATGTGGAAGGGCTGGCTGACATCGGCAACAAGTATATCGCCTCCGTGTTTGTCAAAGGAGAAATCTGTTCGCCTTATTTGGGGATCATCGGCATTGCGGGTTTGCTTTGGATGTTTTCCGAAAGTTTTTTGTTGCTGGTCCGGAATCGGAAACCGGACGGACTGTTTCCCCCTTATGCGCTGCAATCGAGCTGGATTATTTTTTATGCGGTGATTGGAGGGGCCAACTGCATGATCGCCCTGGGAGGTATCCAGCTATTTCGCAGCACCAATCGTTTCAGTATATTTATTTCCGCCCTCATCCTCCTTTTCCTGGTGTCGCGTCTCTCCGTCCGGAGCCGGCAATGGCCGCCGGTCCTGAAATACGGAATCGCTGCTGCCGCATTGATGATTGGAATTTATGACGAAACGCCCCGACCCATGGCGCCGGAAGAGACCATTGCAAGCGCGAAAATGGTTGAATCCGACCAGGAGTTCGGTCGCAAATTGGAGGAAAAACTGCCGCCCAAAGCCATGATTTACCAATTGCCCGTCATGGTCTTCCCGGATGGCATTGTGAGCCACGAAATGGAGGGCGGGTATGAATTGCTCCGCCCTTATTTTGCGACCAAGACGTTGCGGTTTACCTTCGGCTCAGTCCGTGGCCGCAACCGGGAGGCGTGGCAATGGGAAGTTGAAAAGATGCCGGCGGCGCAGATGATCAGCACTCTGGAGAAATATGGTTTTAGTTCGATTTACATCAACCGAAGAGGCTATGAGGATCACGGTGAGGCCTTGCTCAAGCAACTTGCGGCCGAAGGCCGGGACCAAACCATTGAAGACGATGTGCATCAGCAGGTTTGCGTGCTTTTGAAGCCTTCCGCCAATCCTGAATTGCCGCACACGGATGATCGGGCGCAGGTGATTTTCAAAAGTGGCTGGTCGGTCAAACAGCGCACGCCGCTCGAGAACCGGTCATGGTCGGGCGGTAACGCGACACTCGCATTTTTTAGCGAACCCAAACAGGCTGCGAGCTACTCCTTCCGCTGCATGGTTGGCAGCATTTTGCCGCGCCGGGTCAGCATAGTGATGAATGGCCAGGAATTGTGGAGTTCGCAGGTGGGCGCGAATCAGGCGGTGCCGGTGGATATTACCGTCGTGGGCCGACGGGGTAATAATACCATTGAACTCAAGACGGATGCGGCGCCATTCCACCCCAAGGATTCTCCGCTCCCGTTTGCCTTTACACTGATCAACGTGGAAATTACGAGGTTGCTCTAGTCGGGAGCGGGCCCGTCTGAAAGCGATTTGGAATTGGGGCGCTACGACTCGTTCGGGCGCGCTGGATTCTTGCTGAGGGTTTTGCCAAAAAGAGTTTTGTAGATTCTGCCCAGGCTCGCGTTTCGGAAGTCAAATATATCGCGGAAGAAGGAGCCATCCACGAAATGCGGTTCGCGCCGTTGTTGGAGCCGCCGCCAGAACTGTTCGCGCATCGTAAGCGGGTTGGCATCCGCTTCCAAAGGCGGCAACTCGGCGTGCGTTTTGACCGGCAGCAACCGCTTGGCATGTTCAATGCAGTAGGAATTGTGGTAACACACCACGCCATCCAGTTCGTTGAGTGTTGGCCAGTTGCTCTTTTTAAGCCCGATGTAAGGCCGATAGTTGTATTGGCAGGGTAGGATGATCAACTGTTCGTAATAAAGCGTTTGGATGACTTCATTCATCGTGAGTTGGTCCTCCACCCCGCGATATTTGGCGCGGCCCCGCTCCACAATTTTTGCGCGCATCTCACGGCTGGCGGCCACGTCCCAAAGCGTCAGGCCGGCGTTGAGATAGCAACTGACATATTTCTGCCCGGCCAGATAACGTCCGCCCTCATGCTCCACGCACGCGCCGACCGCCGCGCCGCGCAGCAACACTGGAATATCCGGCATTGGTTGCAGGCATAAAACATCCCCGTTATCCACCACCAAGGCGTATTCGGCATCCAGCCGGTCGATAAACTCCCAGCGCCGATAGTACATATCCCGCAAAGGGTGCGAGAAAGCCGGGTCGGGAGCCACCAAATGATAGGTAATTTGCGGGAAGCGTTTATCGGGCAATTTGTAATCCACGATGAATGCGTGCAGTTCCAGGGCGGGGTTCTGGGTAAAACTGAGAAACGTATCATCCAGCTTTTCGGCATGGGACCCCGAAGCCACGGTCACAACTACTTGTTTGCCTCTAATCATATTGCGTTAATCAAGGCCAGCCTAGGTCAATTAGATTGTCCGGTCAATCAGTCCCGCAGCTGCCTTAATGCGGGGGCGGTGGCATGGGATTGGCCATGGGTGTGGGCCTGAAAGGTGTTGCCAGAAATCTCCCTCCTCCCCTATCGTTTCCCAATGTCCATAAGAATCAATTTGGGTTGTGGTCCTAAGTATTTTGAGGGTTATATCAATTGCGATTTCAACCCGAGGGTAAAAGCGGACAAGTACTTTGACTTGGAAACGTTTCCCTATCCCCTGGAGGCGAACTTGGCGGACGAAATCATCCTTGATAACGTGCTCGAACACCTGAATGACGTGCCGCGTGTCATGGACGAACTGCACCGGATCTTGAAGGTGGGAGGCGTGTTGAAAGTAATGCTGCCTTATGCCAAGAGCGACTGGGCACTGCAGGATCCCACCCACAAACATTTTTTTACGGAACGCACCTTGGAATACTTTTGCGAAGGGTTTGCCGGCATTAATTATTACGCCAAGGAAAAATTCCGCATGCTGAAGGCCGAGCTGACGGCGGACAATTACACGTACCGACACCGGCTTAGAAACATGATTCCATTTAGAAACTCACTGCGGTACTTTCTATTCAACATGTATGATGGAGTGTACTATGAACTGCAGAAAATATAAGCCGGGTTCCTGCCTGCCAAAATTTGCATCCACCGCCACCCCCCGCTTTTTTGTTGCATGGGCATAGACACCGAATCAGCAAGGTTTCTGGTCTCCAGCAAACTCAGCGGCGTTTCCTTTCAGCGCTGCGCCACCCTGGGGAGGCAGAATTATTTCCTGGGCAATCGCGAGACACGAAATCTCCTCCAGTCCTTTGGCATTGATCCGCAGTTGCATCCCAAACTGCTTTCCGCCCACCGCGGCTTTGCCGAACCATTTTGGGAAATGCTGGGAACCCGGGAACTGATGACGATCGATGCCTCGGATTTTGAAGGGGCCAGCAAGGTGCATGACATGAATCAACCGGTTCCAGACGAGTGGAAAGAGAGCTTTGACGCCGTCTGCGATGTCGGCACCTTGGAACATATATTTAATTTTCCAACCGCAATTCGAAGTTGTCTCACGATGATCAAGCCGGGCGGGCATTTTATGGCTCATACGACGGCGAACAACTATTTTGGCCATGGGTTCTACCAATTCAGCCCGGAATTATTTTTTCGCATTCTTTCGCCAAAAAACGGGTTTCAGATGGAGCGGTTGGTGGCCGTCGAGTACGGGCCGCGTCGGCGGTGGTTTGAAGTCACCGACCCGGAGATCATTCGGGCGCGCGTTAACCTGATCAATGCGTTTCCGGTCTTGATATTTGTCCGGGCCAAAAAAATAGCAACCGTTCCTGTGCTGGTTGAGCCGCCGCAGCAGAGTGACTATTTTCAACAATGGAATTCACCGCCAGCCGGCCCGGTTCCGGGCGAAGCCCGGCCGGCACAAAAAACTAATGCAAAAACCGGACGATTTGCCCGCGCGTTTTTGGAGTCCGCCCCGCGCCTAGCCCGTTTTCTGGAGGCATTTACCGGCAGTCCATTAATCCGGCGCTGGTCTTTTCGGAATCGCCAGGCATTTACCAGGATTAGGGACAAGCGTTAGCTCTGCTCCGTATTCTGCCCGCAGAGTGAGGGACCCAAAGCCCTGCTTGATATTCCCCGGAACCCGGCAGCAATCCCGGATTCGCCGCCTGGGATGAACCGGTAGTTTTACTGGTGGTTTCCCGCCTGCTTGTGTAGCTTGCTGGAAGCCTGAGAGATTCAGGCGGTTGCAGCGACGATTTATTAAAGTATGATATCCCCTGTGAAACGCTCTAATGGTTTTTACATTCTCCTTTTTTGTCTGGTATTGGTTTTAGGAACACTTTTTTATCAAAGTTTCCTGCCTGGGAAAGTGCACTTTTCCAACGATGGCCCGCTCGGCGCAGCCAGCGCCCAGTTCCTCCAGCCACCGGCAAGTTTTCTTGGCATGTGGGAGGATCTTAACTCGATTGGCTTTTCCGCGGGTAGTTTCTCCCTGGGTCTTACGGGGTTGATTTATTGGATTTTGGGCCCGCTCTATGCTGCCAAGTTCTATCCGCCTTTGACACTTCTGATTCTTGGGCTCTCCGCCGGATTTGCCTTCCGACAATGGAAATTGGCCCCTGTTGCCAGCGTGCTTGGTGGTTTGGCTGCGGCGCTGAATTCGGACCTCTTCTCAAATTCCTGTTGGGGTGTTGGCCCGCAAGCGATTTCTTTGGGCTTGGATTTTGTAGCCGTCGGATTGCTCGGCGATAGGTTGACTCCGCGACGTTGGATTCGCATAGCCCTCGCTGGTTTTGCGGTGGGCGTGAGTGTGGTCGAAGGCGCGGATGTGGGTGCCATCTTCAGCGTGGTCGTCGCGGCGTATGTTATTTATCAGGCTTGGATTGAAGAAGGCGTTCCTGTCAGCCGGATTAGCCGGGGCGTGGGGCGGGTGTTCCTGGTGGCTGTGCTGGCCGCGTTCATGGCCACTCATGCTCTAACCGGCTTGATCAGCACTTATATCTCCGGGGTGGTTGGCACACAGCAGGACTCGCAAACCAAGGAGGCGCGCTGGGGTTGGGCCACGCAATGGAGCCTGCCGGAACAGGAAACCCTCAGCCTGGTGATTCCCGGCCTATTCGGCTATCGCATGGATACGCTGGGAGGCGCCAATTACTGGGGCGGGGTTGGACGCGATGCCTCCTGGGATAGATATTTCAAGGAAGGCAATCAAGGGCCAAAGCCTGATGAACGTGCTTTCGTCCGTCATATTGGCAGTGGTTTCTACGCGGGTGTGCTGGTGGTACTGCTGGCGATATGGACGGCGACCCAATCGTTTCGTAAAAAGGATTCCGTCTTCACGCCGAACCAACGAAAACTAATTTGGTTTTGGATCGGGACATTTTTCATTTCATTGCTCTTTGCCTTTGGCCGGCATGCCCCTTTTTACCAACTCCTTTATAAGCTGCCTTATTTCTCAACCATCCGAAATCCGATCAAGTTTATGCACGTGGCGAATTGGTCGTTGATCGTGCTGTTCGCCTATGGCGTCCATGGCTTGAGCCGTCGTTATATGGAAACCGCCACGACGAGCACGCTGGACTTGGTGACCCGGTTGCAAAACCTTTGGGCCAAGGCGGGGACGCCTGAAAAACGCTGGCTGCAAGGTTGTCTGGTCGCGATTGCTGCGGCTCTGCTGGGCTGGGGAATTTACGCCAATGCCCGCCCGCAGCTGGAGCATTACCTGCAAATGGTGCTATTCAGCGGGGAGATGGCGCATGCGATTGCTTTATTCAGCATCAGTCAGGTCGGTTGGTTTGTGCTGTTTCTTATCCTGTCGGTGGGCACGATGGCCCTGATATTAAGCGGACAATTCACCGGGTCGCGGGCGCGATGGGGAGGAATTCTCCTCGGCCTGGTATTGGTGGCGGACCTCTCGAGGGCCAATCAACCCTGGATTCTATACTGGAACTACAAGGAAAAATACGCCTCCAACGCAGTGATCGACCTGTTGCGGGAAAAACCGTATGAGCATCGTGTGGCCGTGCTGCCGTTCCGGGCGCCGCCGGAGCTTTCGTTGTTTTCAGAAGTTTACGGCATCGAATGGGTGCAGCAACTTTTTCAGTATTATAATGTGCAGAGTCTCGATATCATCCAGATGCGGAGTGCCACGCTGGACATGGCGAGTTACGAAAGCGCGATCAGCAGCGTGGTGCGGCGTTGGGAACTTACCAATACGCGCTATCTGCTCGGTCCCACTGGATACCTTGAAGCGTTGAATCAACAACTCGATCCCCAACATCGGTTCCGCATCGTCACCCGTTTCGAAATGGTGCCAAAGCCTGGCATTGCGCGTCCCACGAATTATGCGGAACTCACCGCCGAGACCTCCCCCAATGGGCAATATGCGCTGTTTGAGTTTACCGGAGCCTTGCCGCGCGCCCGGCTCTACACCAACTGGCAGGTGAACACGAATGAAGAAGCGGTGCTGCAGGAACTGAGCAGCCCGACTTTTGATCCGAGCCAAAAGCTGCTGCTTTCGGCCGGGCCGCTGTGCCCCAACGCGACCACGACCAATCAAAATATTGGCACAGTGGAATATGCGAGCTATACGCCCAAGCGGATTGCTTTGAAGGCCAAAGCCGAAGCGCCTTCCGTGTTGCTGCTGAACGATAAATTTGATTCAAGCTGGCGAGTGACCGTGGACGGCAAGCCCGCTGAACTGCTGCGCTGCAATTACATCATGCGCGGGGTTTATCTCCAGCCTGGTCAGCACGATGTGGTGTTTCGTTTCACCGTGTCGAATACCCCAATGTATATCAGTCTCGCGGCCATGGGCGTGGCAATCTTGCTGATGGGGTTGTTGGTGGTATCAAAGTCGGACTCGGCGGTAGTGCCGGAGACGGTTCCTGCCCCAAGGGAAACCGCGAAGAAGTAGTCAGGTCCAGAACTTAATTGCTATAAGCCGGTGGGATGATCCAGAAACGTCCAGGGCACTTTGAACTTGCGGGACAAGTCGGCGGCCAGCGCTTTGACGCCGAACGTCTCCGTGGCATAATGCCCGCCGTAAAAGACGTTTACGCCCAATTCCTCGGCCAGGGCGTAGGTCCAGTGCGGCCCTTCTCCTGTGACAAACGTATCCACGCCCTCGCTGGCGGCCAATTTTAACTGGCTGCCCGCCCCGCCGGTTACCACTCCAATCCGTCGACAGACAGTGGGACCGCCCGGCAAAATTTTCGGCGCCGCGCCCAGAATGCGATGCAGCCGTTGCCCCAGTTCGACCCGCGAAATTTTTGTCCCGGTTTGGGCCCCGAGGAACTGGCCCTTGTTGAAAAAGAATGGTTTTAGCTTGTGGAATCCGAGTGCCGCGCAGAGTTGGGCGTTGTTGCCCAGGCGCGGGTGGATATCCAAAGGGAGGTGTGAGCTGTAAACCGCGAGATTATGCTCAATTAACATGCGCAACAGTTCATGTCGCTTTCCCGTCCACGGATGCGTCGGCGACCAGAACAAGCCATGATGCACGATTAATAAGTCCGCTTTCGCCGCCACCGCCAGCTTCACCGTGGCCAGGCTGGCATCTACTGTGGCCGCGATCCGCGTCACGGCCCCCCGGTTCTCCACCTGCAAGCCATTCACCGCGCCGTCGTAATCCTGAACGCTTGCGGTGCGCAGCAGAGCGTCACAATAGCGGACCATTTTGGACAATGATGCCTTACCCATGCCTTGAGCCAAACAAACCCGGCGCCAAAAGTAAAAGCGAAACGCACGGTGAATTTACGCAGGATATTGGAGTGTGAGGCCCGTGCCGGAAGGGAAAACCGCCCAAGCCATTTGAAAATCAGCGCCGCAAAAATGCTGACAGAGATTTATTTGACGTTTCGCGGATTGAGAACTACTTTGCGTCCAGTAGTCACGTCAATTGTCTTGCGCGGTTGTGTACGGCTTTGGACAAAATGCAGTTTCGACGATTCTACTTTATGAATAAGCCATTGCGGGTGCTGATAATCGAGGATTCGGAGGACGACGCTTTCATATTTCTACGCCAACTCACCAAGGGCGGTTACGAACCCGTTTCCGAAAGAGTGGAGACCCGCAAAGCGATGATCACCGCGTTGGACAAGCAGCGTTGGGATGTAATCATCAGCGACTATTACATGCCCAATTTTAGCGGGCTGGATGCGCTCGGTTTGTTGAAGGAAACGGGGCTGGATGTGCCATTTATCATTGTTTCAGGGGCCATCGGCGAGGATATCGCCGTGGAGGCCATGAAACTGGGGGCCAATGATTATGTCATGAAAAAGAACCTGTCCCGGCTGGTGGTTTCCATTGAGCGCGAGTTGCGCGAGGCGGCTGGCCGCCGGGAACGACGCCGGATGGAGGAGGAGCGCACCACTCTTATTCAGGAACTGACGGATGCGCTCGCTAAAATCAAAACCCTCAATGGTCTGCTGCCCATTTGCGCCTCCTGCAAAAATATTCGCGATGACCGGGGTTACTGGCAAAAGGTGGAATCTTTCATTGAGGCCCATACCCAGGCCGAATTCACGCACGGCATCTGCCCGGACTGCCGGCAAAAACTTTATCCGGAATACGCGTTCAAGACCTGAACGGGAATGCCGGTTGCGGTGAAGCTTAAAGTCTGCCAGTTGCCGCAAATCGAAAATAAAATTTCAATTGAAAGTCTAACGTAGGGCATAAGACTTTTGACATTCCCATCGCGATCGCTAGTCTAAATCCCGCGTAAGAACCATTTTCTCCGCGTCAGCCTGGTTTGGTGACTGGCGGTCACGGAGGCTGATTTGTTATGAAGTTGGTCTTATTATTACTGGAAGGATTCGCCGCAGAACAATTCATTTTGTTCACGACTTTGGGCAACCCGCTGGCCGGGTGCCACCTCGCAATTTACCCAATCGTCTCAGGAGCCAAACCATGAAAAAAAACGGCACGCAGAACATTGTCCGTGAGCAAACCCTCACCCATCCATCGCCACCGATTCCGATGGTCAACGGCGACATGGATGTAAGGCAGTTGCTCACGGCGCTGACCGCCCTTAAGAAGGGGGATTTTTCCGTGCGTCTGCCCCTGGACTGGGATGGCACGGCCGGAAAAATTGCCGATGCGTTTAATGACGTCATTGAACGCAACGAGAAAATGGCGATGGAACTGGAGCGAATCAGCCGCGTGGTCGGCAAGGAAGGCAAAATCAATCAGCGCGCCTCCATCGGGGAAGTCAGTGGCTCATGGGCGGCTTCGGTGGCTTCGGTCAATACTTTGATCAGCGATCTGGTGCATCCCACGAGTGAAACCGCGCGCGTCATCGGCGCGGTGGCCAAGGGCGATCTCGCCCAGACCATGGCGTTGGACATCGAAGGCAGACCCCTGGAAGGTGAATTTCTGCGAACCGCCAAGACTGTCAATACGATGGTGAACCAGCTCAGTTCCTTTGCGTCAGAAGTGACGCGCGTGGCGCGCGAAGTGGGTACCGAGGGCAAACTGGGCGGCCAGGCAAAGGTCAAGGGCGTGGCGGGAACGTGGAAGGATTTGACCGACAGCGTGAACTCGATGGCCGGCATTCTGACCGGGCAGGTGCGCAACATTGCCGCAGTGACCACGGCGGTGGCCAATGGCGACCTTTCCAAGAAAATCACGGTCGATGTCAAAGGCGAAATCCTCGAACTCAAAGACACCATTAACACGATGGTGGACCAGCTCCGGTCTTTTGCGTCGGAAGTTACGCGCGTGGCGCGCGAAGTGGGCACGGAAGGAAAACTCGGCGGCCAAGCCGAGGTCAAAGGCGTGGCCGGCACCTGGAAGGATTTGACAGACAATGTGAATTCGATGGCGCGCAATCTGACCGGGCAGGTGCGTAACATCGCGGCAGTGACGACAGCGGTGGCCAACGGGGACCTTTCCAAGAAAATCACGGTGGACGTGAAAGGCGAAATCCTTGAGTTGAAAAACACCATTAACACGATGGTGGACCAACTCTCCTCCTTTGCGTCGGAAGTGACCCGTGTGGCGCGCGAAGTGGGCACGGAAGGCAAACTCGGCGGTCAGGCCGATGTGAAAGGGGTGGCGGGAACGTGGAAGGATTTGACCGACAGCGTGAATTCCATGGCCGGGAACCTCACGGCGCAGGTGCGTAACATCGCGGAAGTGACCACCGCCGTGGCCAACGGCGACCTTTCCAAAAAGATCACGGTCGATGTGCGCGGGGAAATCTTGGAGTTGAAAGACACCATTAACACGATGGTGGACCAGCTCCGCTCCTTTGCGTCGGAAGTGACGCGCGTGGCGCGCGAAGTCGGCACCGAAGGAAAGCTCGGCGGTCAGGCGGATGTGAAAGGGGTGGCCGGGACGTGGAAGGATTTGACGGATAATGTGAATCTCATGGCCGGCAACCTCACGGCGCAGGTTCGTAACATCGCCACCGTGACCACGGCCATCGCCAACGGCGACCTTTCCAAAAAGATCACGGTCGATGTTAAAGGCGAAATTCTGGAAATGAAAAACACGATCAACACGCTCGTGGATCAATTAAGCTCCTTTGCGTCGGAAGTCACGCGTGTGGCGCGCGAAGTCGGCACCGAAGGAAAACTGGGCGGTCAAGCGGAGGTAAAAGGCGTCGGCGGCACCTGGAAGGACCTGACCGACAACGTCAATTTCATGGCTGGTAACCTGACCTCCCAGGTCCGTAACATTGCTGCGGTGACGACGGCGGTGGCCAAGGGGGATCTTTCCAAGAAAATCACGGTGGACGTGAAAGGCGAAATCCTCGAGTTGAAAAACACCATTAACACGATGGTGGACCAGCTCTCCTCCTTCGCCGCAGAAGTGACCCGCGTGGCGCGCGAAGTGGGTACGGAAGGCAAGCTCGGCGGTCAGGCGGATGTGAAAGGGGTGGCCGGGACGTGGAAGGATTTGACCGACAACGTCAATTTCATGGCCGGTAATTTGACATCCCAAGTCCGTAACATCGCGGCGGTGACGACGGCGGTGGCCAACGGCGATCTTTCCAAGAAGATTACGGTCGATGTCAAAGGCGAAATCCTGGAGTTGAAAAACACCATTAACACGATGGTGGACCAGCTCTCCTCCTTTGCGTCGGAAGTGACCCGCGTGGCGCGCGAAGTGGGCACGGAAGGCAAACTCGGCGGTCAGGCCGATGTGAAAGGGGTGGGTGGAACGTGGAAAGACCTGACGGACAATGTGAATTTCATGGCCGGTAACCTGACTTCCCAGGTCCGTAACATTGCGGCGGTGACGACGGCGGTGGCCAACGGCGACCTTTCCAAGAAGATCACGGTCGATGTGCGCGGGGAAATTTTGGAGTTGAAAGACACCATTAACACGATGGTGGACCAACTCCGCTCCTTTGCATCGGAAGTGACGCGTGTGGCCCGTGAAGTGGGCACGGAAGGCAAACTCGGCGGTCAGGCGGATGTGAAAGACGTCGCCGGTACGTGGAAAGATTTGACGGATAATGTGAATCTAATGGCGGGTAATCTCACCGATCAGGTGCGTGGTATTGCCATCGTGGTGACGGCCGTGGCCAACGGCAACCTCAAACGGAAGTTAACTGTGGAAGCGAAGGGGGAAATCGCCGAGTTGGCGGAGACGATCAACAACATGACCGATACGCTCGCCACTTTTGCCGACCAGGTGACCTCTGTGGCGCGCGAAGTGGGTGTGGAAGGCAAGCTGGGCGGACAAGCCAGCGTGCCCGGCGCTGCCGGCACCTGGAAGGACCTGACGGATAACGTCAATCAGTTGGCGGCAAATCTCACCACGCAGGTGCGCGCCATCGCTGAAGTTGCCACCGCTGTCACCAAGGGGGATCTGACGCGCTCCATCACGGTGGAAGCGCTGGGCGAAGTGGCGGCGCTGAAGGACAACATCAACGAGATGATCCGCAACCTCAAAGACACGACGTTGAAAAACAGCGAACAGGACTGGCTCAAAACCAACCTGGCGAAATTCTCCCGCATGTTGCAGGGACAAAAGGATTTGTTGACGGTCGGCCGGCTCATTCTCTCCGAGCTGGCCCCGGTGGTTTCCGCGCAACAGGGTGTTTTCTACACGATGGATTTCGGCAAGGAAGGAGAGGCGTACCTCAAGCTCCTCGCCAGTTATGCGCACCGCGATCGCAAGAACGCGGATAACCGCTTCAAACTGGGTGAAGGGCTCGTGGGCCAATGCGCCTTGGAGAAGGAAAAAATTCTTTTGACCAACGTGCCGAAGGATTACACCACCATTGAGTCGGGATTGGGTGAAGCCAAACCATTGAACGTGCTCGTGTTGCCGGTGGTATTTGAAGGCCAGGTCAAAGCGGTGATGGAACTTGCCTCGTTTGATCGTTTCAGCCCCACGCACCAGGCCTTTTTGGATCAGCTCACGGAAAGTATCGGTATTGTGCTGAACACCATTGAAGCCAACACCCGAACGGAGGATTTGCTCAAGCAATCCCAATCGCTGGCCAAGGAACTGCAAAGCCAGCAACAGGAGTTGCAGCAGACCAACCAGCAATTGGGCGAAAAGGCGAAACTGCTGGCCGACCAGAATGTCGAGGTGGAACGCAAGAATCGCGAAGTGGAGCAGGCCCGCCAGGCACTGGAGGAAAAAGCCAAACAACTCGCGCTCACCTCCAAATACAAATCCGAGTTCCTGGCCAACATGTCGCACGAACTGCGGACACCGCTGAACAGTTTGTTGATTCTCTCCGATGAACTTTCGACCAACAAAGACCAGAATTTGTCGCTGAAACAGGTTGAATTTGCCAAGACCATTCACGCTTCCGGCAATGACCTGCTGGCGTTGATCAACGACATTCTGGATCTGTCCAAGATTGAATCCGGCACGGTCATTCTCGACATCGGCGAAGTCACGCTGCGCGATTTGCAGGATTACGTGGACCGGACTTTCCGTCACGTGGCGGACGCCAAGCAACTGGCATTCGAGGTGGAGCGGGCGGCCAACCTGCCCAGAACGGTCCATACGGACGCCAAACGCTTGCAGCAGATCCTCAAGAACCTGCTTTCGAATGCGTTTAAATTTACTGAGAAGGGCAAGGTCTCCTTGTACGTGGCTCCAGCCAGTGAAGGATGGAACACCGAAAACGAAGGCCTCAACCGCGCCAAATCCGTGCTGGCCTTTTCCGTCAGCGATAGTGGCATCGGCATTTCACCGGATAAACAACAAATCATCTTTGAAGCGTTTCAACAGGCGGATGGCAGCACCAGCCGCAAATACGGCGGCACCGGTCTTGGGCTGGCCATCAGTCGCGAGATTGCGCGCCTCCTGGGGGGCGAGATTCGATTGGTCAGCACGCCGGGTGAAGGCAGCACCTTCACGCTTTATCTGCCGCAGATTTATGTGCCGCTCAAGCCGGCGAAACGCCAGGCCTCGCTCCCGGTCATCCAGGAGATTACCCTGCTGCCACCCGACCTGGCGCTTTCGTCCGACCAGCCCGAAGCTGTAGCAACGCCCTCCAGCGAAGAATTCGATGATGATGCCGAGAATGTCCAACCGGGCGATCGCGTGCTGTTGATTGTCGAGAACGACACGGGATTTGCGCGACTGCTTTTGGAAATGGCGCGAGAATGCGGGTTCAAGGGGATCATCGCCTCACGCGGGGGCGATGCGTTAGCCATTGTGCGCCAGCGCAAGCCTGACGCCATCACGCTCGATATCAATCTCCATGACATTGATGGCTGGCGGGTCCTGGCCCGGCTGAAGGATGATGCGAACAGCCGCCATATCCCGGTGTACATCATCACCACGGAGGAGGAGCGCGAACGGGGCCTGCGAATGGGCGCGATGGGGGCTTTGACGAAGCCATTGAAATCCAAGGAGACGCTCAAGGAAGTTTTGGTACGGATTCAAAGCCTTATTGAGCCGCATGCCAAGCATCTGCTGTTGGTCCACAAGGATGAAACCCAGTGCGGCCGGATTATTGAGATTATCGGCGGGGAGGACATTCAGATTGCGGTCGCCAGCACCGGGCAGGAGGCGTTGTCAAAATTAAGGGACGATCATTTTGGGGTGGCCGTGATCGACCTGGATTTGGCTGACATGAGCGGCTTTGAATTGATGGAGGAAATCAAAAAGGATCCTCATCTCGGGGAAATCCCCATCATCATTTATATCTCCCGGGATTTGTCCAAGAAGGACGAAGCCCATTTAAAGCGCCTGGGACAAACCATGAATTTAAGGGAAGTCCGTTCCCCGGAACGGTTGTTGGATGAAACAGCGCTCTTTTTGCACTGCGACATGGCCAAATTGCCGGAAGCCAAGCGCGGCATCATCCAAAAACTGCATCAAACCGAAGCGGTCCTGCAGGGTAAAAAAATATTGATTGTGGATGATGACATCCGGAATATTTTTGCCATGACGAGCCTGCTAGAGCGTTTCCAGATGCAGATTGTTTCCGCCGAAACCGGGAAGGCGGCGCTGGACCGGCTGGAAGCGATGCCGGACATGGATGTGGTCCTGATGGATATCATGATGCCGGACATGGACGGTTACGACACCATGCGCGCCATCCGGAAGTTTGCCAAGTTCCGCGCGCTGCCGGTCATCGCGCTCACGGCCAAAGCCATGAAAGGCGACCGGGAGAAATGCATCGATGCCGGCGCTTCCGATTATATTGCCAAGCCGGTGGACACCAGGGAGCTACTTTCAATGTTGCGCCTTTGGCTTTATCGTTAGGATTATAGAAATGACCAGTCATAATAAATCCGCATCGCTGGACGCCGGCATAAACGGGGTGGCCGTCCCTGCCGGAGGCATGCCGGAGTCCCAGGCAGTGGAAAGCCAGGCGAACATCCTGTTGGTGGATGATCGCGAGGACAAGCGCCTGGCCATGGAAACCATCATTGCCAGCCTCGGGCAAAACGTGGTGAAGGTTTCATCCGGCAAGGAGGCGCTCCGCTGCCTGTTGCAGCAGGATTTCGCCGTCATTTTGCTGGATGTCAACATGCCGGGCATGGATGGCTTTGAGACTGCGTTTCTCATCCGGCAACGTCTCAACTCGGAGCACACGCCCATTATTTTTGTCACCGGCATCAGCGATACCGAGACCCATGTTTCGCGCGGATATTCGTTGGGGGCGGTGGATTATATCCTCACGCCGGTTGTGCCGGAAGTACTGCGGACGAAGGTCTCCGTTTTTGTCGAATTATTTAAGAAGAATGAACAATTAAAGCGGCAGGCGGAACGATTACGCCTGGCGCATGAGGAGTTGGAGCTACGCGTGCAGGAGCGGACCTCGGAGCTGGCCATTGCCAATGAATCGTTGCAGGCAGAAATCGTGGAACGCCAGCGCGCGGAGGAGAAAATCCGCAAATTGAATGCGGAATTGGAACAACGCGTGCTGGACCGCACCACCGAACTGGCCGAGGCCAACGAGGAGCTGGAAGCGTTTACCTATTCCGTGGCGCATGATTTGCAGGCCCCTTTGCGCAACATTCAAAGTTACGCGCAAATTCTGCAGGAGGATGGCGCGGCGAACATGACCCCGGAATTTGCAAAATATGTGCAACGGATCGGAGCCCGCGGGGAGCACATGGCGCAACTGGTGGACGATTTGCTCAACCTGTCCCGGATCGGGAAACGGGACTTTAATCTTCAGCCGACGCCGTTGAGAAGCCTGGTCGATGAAGCGGTGGCGGAAATCATGCCGGAAACCCGGGACCGGGCGATTGAATGGCAAATCGGAGACCTGCCCTTGGTCACCTGTGATGCCAGTCTCATCAAGCAAGTGTTTGCGAATTTGCTCTCCAACGCCGTTAAATACACGCGGCCGCGCGCCCACGCCGTCATTGAAATCGGGCAAAGGAACACGGCGGATGGGGTGGCGATTTACATTCGTGATAACGGTGTGGGATTCGATATGAAGCATATCGACAAATTATTTGGAGTGTTTCAGCGCCTGCATCGGGCTGACGAATTTGAAGGCACCGGGGTTGGGCTGGCGATTGTGGCGCGAATTATCCGCCGGCATGGCGGGAAGATCTGGGCTCAGGGCGAAGAGGACAAAGGCGCGATCTTCCATTTCACCCTGGCACCGACAGCGGCAAAGTTAACAGCGCCCCTGGAATTAGTTTCGAAGTAGCGTAGATTTTTGAGGCACAATGAAGAACTTGATTTTACTGGCCGAAGATTCCGTGGATGATCAGATCCTGCTTAAGCAAATTCTCCACAAGGCGGGCGTGGTAAACCCGATCATCGTCGTCGGTGATGGTAAAGAGGCGATTGAACATTTGAAAGAGCCCGAAATATCCGCTTACGGGAAAATTCATCCCCTGCCCAAGATACTGTTCCTGGACGTAAGAATGCCCAAAATAGATGGGCTGGAAGTGCTGAAATGGATCAAGGGGAAACCCTATTTAAAGGGGATGCTGGTGGTCGTCTTGAGCCACTATGGGGAAGTGGGCACCATCAAACGGGCGTATGAGCAGGGCGCCCATTCATTTTTGAGCAAACCCTTCAAACTGCAGGATTTATACAACCTCATGAAATATTATAAGAATTACTGGGATTACGCCAATCCGCTCCCCGCCGATGCGCCCTTGCCGCATCCCAGCCAGGAATTATCCGGCAGCAACCCGCAAGATTTGGAAATTATCAGCTGAGGATCAACCGGCCGTGTTTTCGGCTGGATTTTTCCCGGGCAATCCCGCTTTCTACCGCAAGCGCAGTTTAATAAGTTGAACAATAAAAATGCCAAAAGCGAAATATACCGTTTTACTCGCAGACGATTCGGAAGACGACCGGCTGTTCATGCGGCGGGCACTGCTCAGAACCACACGGTTGGTCATGATTGGGGAGGTTTGTGATGGGGAGGAGGCGATTGATTACCTGAGCGGCGTGGGCGCTTACAGCGACCGGGAAAAGTTTCCACTGCCCGATGTGCTGTTGCTGGATTTGAAGATGCCGCGCAAAACGGGTTATGAAGTGTTGGAATGGCTGCAGACCCAGTCATTGGACGGGTTAGTCGTGGTCGTGGTTTCCGGGTCATTTTTGCCCGAAGACATCACCCGCAGCCTGGCCCTCGGTGCGGATGCGTATCAACAGAAAGTCGCCCTGAAAGACGAGCAGGAAGGCATGGTCCGCGAAATCGAAAATCTGCTGGACAAATCCTGACCGCCAATCATGCAAGAGGTCACCCGCATCCTAAACGCCATCGAGCAGGGCGAACCTCAGGCGGCAGAAAAACTGCTCGCGCTCGTTTACGACGAACTGCGCAAGCTCGCCGCGCTAAAAATGGCGCACGAAGCCCCCGGACAAACGCTGCAAGCCACCGCGCTGGTGCATGAAGCCTGGCTGCGTTTGGGCGGCGAGCGCCAGCCGGAATGGCAAAATCGCGCCCATTTTTTTGCCGCGGCGGCGGAAGCGATGCGCCGCATCCTGATCGACAACGCCCGGCGCAAAAAGGCCGTGCGTCATGGCGGGGGAGTGGAACGGGTGGATTTTGATTCCCTTGACCTGGCCGTTGGCATGGATGACCAGCAACTCCTCGCGCTGCATGAGGCATTGGAACAGTTTGCCGCGAAAGATCCCGTTAAGGCTGAGCTGGTCAAATTGCGATTCTTTGCCGGCCTGACAATCGAGCAAGCGGCGCAAGTGCTCGGTTTTTCCGAACCGACGGCCAAGCGGCATTGGGCGTATGCGCGAGCCTGGCTTTACCGCGCGATTCAGAGCGCCTGAGATTTCATTTTAAGTTTCCGTCCGGCGATTTTGGCCCGGATAATTGGCCCGCCCGCGGCCCGCGTCGAACATAGGCAAAGGTGCCAAGCGCCACCAACAAGCCCGTGAATCCCAAACCAATGATGAAGGGTTTGCGCGACACGAGACCGAGGTCCACGAGCAGATAACTGCCCAAGCCGCAGCCCGCCAATCCGCCCACGAGCATTCGCCAACGCGAGCGAAACGGTGCGAGGATGGCGAACAATAACGCGGCGCTGAGATAAAGTGCCACATCAATGCGCACATGCGGGTCGGTGCGATGGCCCATCGCATTGCCAAACAACGCACTGAGGGTGTGGAGAATCGCCAGTATTTCCAGAAGCTTGCTGGCTCGACGCAGATCAAGACTGGCGGAACGCTCCGTGGCCAGCATGAGCGCGAGAAACAACAGCCCATTCATCACCACTGAGAAGGCGATGCGCCGGTCGTGATCGAAATAGGGCCATTGTTCAGTTGTCACACCGAGCAGGCTGAGGGTGGGACCATTCAGGGCGATAATGTCCACGCCGAACACCAGAGCGATTAAAGCCACCCCGTGGAACGGGAGCGTCCAGCGCACAAGGCCCTTGCGTTCCAGCAGGAGGGCGACCGGTTCCATGGCGGCCAATGGGAGACACCACAAGGCTTTGATTTCCGGTTTTTGCTCCAGCCAGTTGAAAAAGAGGAGCAGGCTCACGTAGCTGGTGGTGGCGAGCGTCGCCGTAGTCCAGGCAAAGCCGGTCATCTTCAGCCGCCACAAGCCAAACATGGAGACCGCCAGCGCGGTGAGTGAAGCGGCCAGCACCTGCTGGTTGGTGAAAGTTCCGGCAAAGAGTTGCGTGACATGTTCCGGCACGGTGGCGAACCAGCCGATTTCCGCGAGCAGGGCGAGCATGCACGGCGCGATGGCCAGGGCCGCGCCGGCCAAAAATGTGGCGGCGGCGAGTTTCTCCCGCGCCCGGTGCGCGGCGTTGCCGGCGAGCAGGAGGCTGGTGGTGAAATACGCCGGCAAGAGCCAGCGCCAATACGGTCCCAAATCGTCGCGGAGCATCCAGACTGTCAGGATGGTGGCCACGACCGCCAGCCAGGTGCCGCCGGAGAGAATCGCCTGAAGCGCCGTGATCCGCCGCGCGTCAATAATCCAGTGGTCTTCATCTGCCAGCAACCGCCGATGGACCACCTCCAAAGAATCCCTTTCTTCGCGCGAGATGATGCTCTGGCTTTCCCAAGCCCGGGCCTGGCTGGAATACTCACTGATGCTGCGGCGGAGCAAATCGTCATAAAGCTTGGGCCGCAAGCGGACCGGTTCGCCAACGAGGAAACGGCCAAGTTCGAGCGCCACGTCGGCCGCCGCCGGACGATCCGCCGGATCCCAGGCCAGACAAGCGAGGCAAATCGCCTGCAAATCCTCCGGCACGCCGACCGCCACTTCGCGCAGGAAAGGCGGGGCGGTGGTGGCAATCGCTTCGAGCACAGCACTGATGGTTTCGCCGGGAAACGGCGGTCGCCCGGTCAGCACCTTGAACATCAGGCTGCCGAAAGAGAAGACATCGGACGCGGCGGTGAGCGGCTTACCGAGCACCTGTTCCGGCGAAGCGTACAGTGGGGTGCCTTCAAAACCCCTGCCACCCCGGCTCGCTTCTTCGAGCGACAGCGCCAGACCGAAATCCAGAATGCGCGGCCGCAGGTCAGGGCCGACGAGAATGTTATCCGGCTTGAGGTCGCGGTGAATGAGATTCCCGGCATGGGCCACGCCCAGCCCGCGGGCGACTTCACGCAGCAAGCGCGCCTGTTGTTCAAAGTTTAATTGCGCGGCAAAGCGGTCGAGAGGAAAACCTTCGATCCATTCCATCACAATGGCGGGCGGGTTGGCTTCATCGAGGACGGAGAAGATGGTCACGACGGCCGGGTCGGCCAGCGCGGCGGCGTGGCGCGCCTCAGCGAGCACGCGGCGGCGAATCTGTTCGTCGGCTCCGCGACGCAGCACCTTCAGGGCGACGCGGCGGTTCAACTTCTCGTCATGCGCGGCATAGACCACGCCGAGGCCGCCTTCGCCCAGCTTGCGTTCGATGCGGAACCCGGGCAATTGCGGCAATGGTTCTTCGTCCGCCGGAGTCGGACTTTCCGAATGCGCGCACCATTGCCGCACTCGCAGGCCGGCGGCGATACGCTCACGGGCCTCCTGCCGGACCGCTTCCGGCAGCGTGGCAATGTAATCCTCAGCGTGATGGCTGTCTGGTTTGAGCGAACCACGCAAAAAGACTTCGGCGTGGGCTGCTGCATTCATGATGGCGGTGCCGTGGCGGGCAGCGGGGGTGGTGGGGTGCGAATCCGTTGTTTTCCGTCCCGTTGGTTCACGCAGAAAATTCCCGGATTGGTCATGTGCGCGGAGCAGGGAATCCACCTCATGGCGCAAGGCCAAGTCGTGGCCGCATTGCGCGACCACAAAGTTATTGCGCGCAGTCCCGCCGGGGAGTTCGAGCGCCTGGTTGAATACATTTTCCGCACTGGCGGCAGATTTATCCATCGGGAATTAAAGCCTGACAGCAATCCTACCACGATGGCGGCTCCCAGCCAGCCCAAATCATTTTAAAATAAATGATACCTTTCGACGGTAAATCCCGCTTTGTCTCCATGAAGAACCGCCCGATTGATGGGCAGGGCGGAATAAAACAATAATCAATGTGCAAAAATTAATTTAGTGCATCAACAGCAAACAAAAACAAAAAAGTATTATGAAAATCCGCAATGTCATCGCACTTGCCGGCGCCGCCGTGCTATTTAGCGCCTGCATTCCCTCGGTCAATCCATTTTACACGGAGAAAGATGTGGTTTTTGACCCACGCTTAACCGGCGAATGGCAGACCCAGGAAAAGAACAAAACGCCGGAAGTGTGGAAGTTTGAGAACGTGACCAACACTTGTTATCATCTCACGATCACGGATAAGGATGGCAAGCAAGGCGAGTTCGAAGCTCACTTGCTGAAGCTCAAACAGGAGCATTTTCTGGACATTATCCCGGCCGATTGCAAATACGCGACCAATCAAGCCGACCTGGTGGCCGCCTCAATGTTTCCGGGTCATCTGCTGCTGCGGGTGCCGCAGCTGGCACCGGAATTAAAGCTCGCCTTTTTCGACTTCGACTGGCTGGAGAAATACCTGAAAGCAAACCCGCAGGCCCTCGCGCATCGCCATGAGGACAAGTCGATCCTCCTCACCGCCGGGACGCGCGACTTGCAGCGTTTTGTGCTGAAACATCTGGGCAAGGATGAATTGTTCAAGGAGCCAGAAGATTTTGCGCGCAATACAAACGCCATTCCCGGCACGGTGCCGCCGCAGTAGCGGACCGGCTGGGAAATTAACGGGGTGCCGCCGCCCAATGTTTCGGAAACGCTTTGAGCAAGTTTGCAATGTCCGCGTGACCGAAGGGTTTGGTTAAAAAGGAGTGCGCCCCCATTTTGTAGGCGCGCTGGACATCGGGCAAGGTCTGGGCACCGCTTAAAACAACAACCAATATTGACCGGGGGTCCGGCAGCGTCCGGAGCCAATGCAACACCTCAAACCCGTCCACCTCGGGCATTTTTAAATCGAGGAATAAAAAATACGGAGGCGGATATTTCCGGGTATCGGCGTAAATTCCCCGGCCTTGGAGATAGGCGATGGCCTCAGCGCCGTCGTGAATCAACTCCACCGGGTTCAAAATGCCAGCTTCCCGGAGAGTACGTTGTAATAACAACGCATCATCCTGGCTATCGTCCACGATCAAAACTGTTTTTTTATACGGCATACATCACCTGGAAGGCATGATTTTGTTCCAAATTCAAAAAATCAATTATGGGGTGTTTAACCCATGTAAGCATCGTTAATTATCAAGTAGTTGCAGGATTTCAAAGCAAAATATTGTCCCTCAGAGGGCGTGGAATCGTTAACATAAAAAACACTGCGAGAGCACGAAGAGAAACACCGGCAGCTATTTGGAGGAGGTCGCGGCGGGCAGGTTTATCACCACGGGAATTCTGACGGGCGCGGCGAGCGCATCGCAGGAAACCTCAATGACCGTCGTGCCAGACAATAGCAGTTTGATGGCGGGATCCACTCCCTGAGGCAGGCTGAAACTGAGGGTGGCTTCCAGTCCGCTCGAATCCACCGCACTTTCAATATTCGGATCCACGTCCGAGGCTGCATCCACCCCGAGAATTCTTGCGGGCAATTGGTTATAAGCTCCCAGTGAGAAATGGAGCGTACCCAGCGGTTTGTCATCGATTCGCTTGAACCGAAGCGTCAAAACGTAACTTGCCCCCTGACGGGTCACCGACTGAGCGTCGAAAACAATGCCGCCGGTAGTTGCCGGTTCCACATTTGCTGGAGTAACTTTTGTTACGGGCACATGCGGCGGAGCGGCAGTATCCAACCGGGTGCGGGCTTGGGCCAGATTTGCCTCGAAATTTGAAATGGCAGGGGAGACGGCGCTTAATAGCAATTGGGTTGCCTGCTGTGAAGCCACCGATTTAATGGTCGCCTGGATGCGCGGTTGACTGAGAGCGGCCGCGATCTGATTGGAAATATTTCCAAAACTTCGGGTTAATTGATTGGAAGTGGATTGTTCCAGCCGTTCCCGCATCGCATTGGAGATGACGGTAAGACTTTGGGCCATTTGGTTGGAGGCGCTTTGCGAAAGTTCGCCCTCGAAGCGTTTGGCCTGATAATGGGTGATATTTTCCACCAGCAACAGGCCGGACCAGACCACGGCGGCGAAGCCGAGCCAGAACCACCAGGTTTTGAGGACCTGGCTGGCCACGGCCTTGATTTGTTGCGGTTCCGATTGGGACATACCGTCTAAAATCCTGCCCCGTGGTCGCGGTCAGTTCAAGTTCTCTTTCAGCGGCAACCGGTTTAGGCTTGCCAGACGTCCAAACCTCCGCAAACTTTTTATGTGACGCCTATTGAATTCTGCGAGCAGCATCCTATAGTGCGCTGGTTTAATAAGAAACATGAGTAACCTGAGCAACGAGCCGCAACCCTGGGACGTGCAAGCCGCCCGCGGTGTTTATAACATCCAACGCTGGGGCGCGAAGTATTTTGACATCAACGAAGCCGGCCGCGTGGTGGCGACACCATTGCAGGAAGCCGGCGCGTCGGTCGACATCAACGACGTGATCGAGGAAGCGAAGGCGCGCGGACTGAGGTTCCCGCTGCTCATCCGGTTCCAGGACATACTGCGCCACCGCGTGGAGTCGATCAACCTGGCCTTCCGCAATTCCATCGCGGAATTCAATTACCAGGGGAGTTACCGGGGTGTGTTTCCCATCAAGGTCAACCAACTGCGCGAAGTGGTGGAGGAAATTCTGGATGCGGGCAAGCCATTCAACTTTGGATTGGAAGTCGGCAGCAAGCCGGAGCTGTTTGCGGGACTGGCGATGCAGAACCAGATAGGGAGTTTGATTATTTGCAACGGTTACAAGGATGCCGGTTTCATCAAGATGGCGATCCTTGGGCTCAAGTTGGGGAAGAAAGTCATCATGGTGGTGGAGAAGCTGGAGGAACTCCGGCAAATCATCACCATCTCCAAGCAACTCGGCGTGGAGCCGATGATTGGAATCCGCGCGCGCCTGTTAAGCAAGGGTGCCGGCAAATGGGCGGAGAGCGGCGGCGAGAACGCCAAGTTTGGCCTCTGCACCTCCGAACTGCTGGCGGCGACAGAAATGTTGAAGGCCGAAAACCTCTCGCACTGCTTCAAGCTGCTGCATTTCCATATCGGTTCCCAGGTGCCGGACATTCTTACCGTCAAAAAGGCGGTGCAGGAGGCATCCCGATTTTACGCCAAGTTGTACAAGATGGGTTTCAACATTGAATATCTGGATGTGGGCGGCGGCCTGGGCGTGGATTACGACGGGAGCCGTTCGGCGTTCGACAGTTCCACCAATTACACGCTCCAGGAATATACCAACGACATCGTTTATTATATTGCGGATGTCTGCAATGCCGAGAAGGTGCCGCATCCCAAGATCATCAGCGAGAGCGGACGCGCCATCGTGGCCCATCACAGCATGTTGGTCGTGGAGGTGTTCGGCTCGATTGAGAAGATTCGAGCGAGCAACAATATCCAGTATGGCGAAAACGAACATGCGCTCGTGCGCGAGTTGCTCGATATCCGCAAGAACATCGGCAAGCTGAACAAGCTCGAAGCCTATCATGACGCGCTGGAGCGGAAGGATGACGCGCATCAGATGTTCACGCTGGGCCTGCTGGAGTTGCCGGACAAGGCCAAGATTGAAAGCCTGTACTGGGAGATTGGTTTGGACGTGGTGGAAAGTTTTCGCGGCCAGGCGTACATCCCCGACGAAATTCGCAAGCTCGAAGACAGTCTGGGCGATCAATACCTCTGCAATTTTTCCGTCTTTCAATCGCTGCTCGATCATTGGGCTTTGGGGCAGTTGTTTCCCATCATGCCGATCAACCGGTTGAATGAGCGTCCGACCCGCGAGGCCACGCTGGTGGATATCACGTGCGATTCCGACGGCCAAATCAACAAATTCATTGATCTGCGCGATGTGCGCGACACGTTGCCGCTGCACAAACTCAATACCAATGGCAACGGCCAGATTGAGCCTTACTATCTTGGTTTCTTTTTAATGGGCGCTTATCAGGACATCATGGGCGACCTGCATAACCTGTTTGGGCGGGTGAACGAGGTCCATGTGTTTTTGGATCCGGACGAACCGGCCGGTTATTATGTGGAGGAAATCATCGAAGGCACCACCATCGGCCAGGCGCTCGCCTCGGTGCAGTATGATGAGAATGAATTGAAACGCCTGATGAAGGTGCAAATCGACGAATCGATTAAATCCGACCGCATGAAACCGTCCGAGGCGATGCGCCTGCTGGACGATTACGAGCGGGGCTTGAAGGATTACACTTATCTGACATTTTGACCGAAGCGCCTGTTTTAATTTCATCGTTGTGTCCGCCACCCCGCATGCCTGACGCCCCGCCCAATCCCGAACTGTTGCGCTCGCTCGGCCGGCTCGTGCGGGGCCTGTCGGCATTGTTTTGGGGCCTGCCGATCGCCCTCATTATTTGTGTGCAGACGGCCAGGACGGAAATATTAAGGGTATTTGGGGTCCTGCCGCCCTTGGTGGTCACGAGCTGGCTCCTGTTTGGGCTTTGGCAGTTGGGCTACTTCCAAAAGCAGGAACGCATCTGGCACAGCGCCCTGGACCGGGCCAAGTTGCTGGCGATCGTGAATTTGGGCCTCAGCCCGTTTTTATTTTGGTGGAGTCAAATGCCGGGCCAGCCGTTTTTCATGCTGGTGGTGGGCCTCATGTCAGTCACGGGACTGCTTTTTCTCAGCAATTTGAACCTGGTGTTGTACCGGCTTAGCGCGATGTTGCCGGACGAGAGTTTGCGGCAGGAAACCAAACATTTCACCCTGCTCAACCGCTACCTGGTTTTCTTCATCCTGGTGCTGGGGATCGTGCTGATCACGGTCCTGAGATTTCCTTCATTGGTGCCCTCGTCGGCGTGGGTGGTCACGACCCTGTTGAGCAACTACAGCATATTTCTCCTGCTGTTCCTGGTGCTGCTCCCGCTGGCCATGACGATGGCGCTGCTCTGGAAAATCAAGGAAGTGATTCTGGAGAGTGTGTTTGGTCAGGGCCGTTAAGCGGTCCGCAATTCTTCGCCGGTTAAAACCGCAGGGTGAAATTCAGGCCGCCGCCAGCGTTGAACTGGCGATATTCCGCCAGGGTATCGGTGGAATTGCGGCGGTCGTAATTGACAAAGGCGCGGGCGCTGAGGCGCTGGTTGAAGAAGCAGTAAAGCCCGAGGCCAACGGAGTGAAGGTCGTCATTACGGTCCACGTTGGAGGTGAAATGTGTGTACTTGAACCGATAGTAGGGTTGCACGACCACATGGGAGCAGGGATTGAAATTCAAAGAGACCTGGATGACCTGATCAAGCCGGTCATCAAAGCTGTTCTGCGGTTGCAGGAATAAAGAGCCGGAGGCATCGGTGAAGTGATAAAAACCTTCGTAGGAGAAGGCGAGCGCGCTTTGGGGGCATAGCGGCACAATCCGCTGGGCTTCCCAACGCGGCACGAACTCCGAATAAAACTGGTCATAGGTGGAGGCGGTGAGGAGCCGTGTGTAGTCCAGACCCGCGCCGATGAACCATTGCTCATGCTGCCAGCGTTCATCGATGAAAATGGTCTGCACGTTGAAATCAGCCGTGTCAAATGAGGGGCTGTGGCTTTGGTATTCAAAAAAGTTGAACCATTGCTGGCGGAAACCGAGGCGCGGGGCGGAGAGGCCAGAGCCGAGTTGATAGGGCGTGGGCGCGAGCGCAATTTGCACCGTGCTGGCCAACAGGCCCGACCGCTGCGGGTTGTCGTGCGCGAGAAACGCGTTGTCCGAATAAAAATACTGGCTGTCCGCCGTGGCATCGACCCATTGCCGGCGCGGCTTGATTTTGAGCACGGATTGCGGGCCGACATCCTGCGATTCGCCGGGAAAAATTTCCGGCGCGGTATCGCCCGATTGATGCTGAAATTGGGTGGATGCTTCCAGGGCGTGGCGTTGCTGCACGGCATCGACCTGTTCGAGGGCGCCGGGAGTCTGGGCCGGGGCGTTGCGGAGCGCGAGGCAGAGCAGCAGCAGGCTGGCAATGAGCGGGCGGCGGATATGGGAGGTCATGGCAGATTAGGTGGCGTTATCGGAGGTTTTTCCTGACCCGGAGGTGGCGGCTGGTTAATCGACGTGAATACCGGCTGCACCACACCGAGGTGGAAGGTATTATCATCCAGCACGCCGGTGCCGTTGCCCGGAATATTCCGGAGTTGTGGAAATTTGTCCGCAGGCACGCCGGTATCCTCGGTTTGGCCACTGGCGAGGTCTTTTTGCTGGTGGTCAATGGCCTGTTCAATAAGGGGCAGGGAAGGGAGGTCATGGCCGAAGCCCGAGACGAGTTTTGAGCCGGACACAAGCTTTGCAAGATTGATGTCCAGCACCGGACCGAAATCAGTCTGGCCGGGCAATATGAAAATCATCTGGCCGGCATGCAATTTCCGGGATTTGCCTTTGGACAGGGTGACCTTGCCGTGGCCTTCGAGGAGAATGACTTTGAAGCCGTTTTTATCCGTCGGCGCGGTGACCGGGGTGGTGGCCACAATCAAGGTGGTGCCCAACACTGCGGCCGAGGCGCCGCCGCTCTTGATGGTGCCGCCGCCCTTGCCGCTGGGGGAATGAAACAAAATGCTGCCTTGTTCGAGATTGATGTCGCGGCCCGCGGGTTCGAAGGAAAAAGCGGTGTTGGCGCCAACGCGGGTGATGGTTTGGTCCGGGGCGGTCAGTTCGGCACGGGAATCGGGGCCGGTCCGGACCAGGTCCGGCGATTTGAACAGTTCATTGACGGTGGCGGGCTTGGCGGCGTTGACCGGCATACTCACGACATTCACATCATGAATGATTTCGGTGAAGGTGCTTTGGGTCAGCGGGGCGGCCAGGAGCGGGGGCGCCAGGCAGGCGGCCAGCGCACTGAGAAGAATTCTCGTTTTCATATTTGCCTCTGAGTACAATCGAAAAATATTTAATGGATTGTAACGGGCAATGTCAATAATGGTCAGCCATCAGGGCAGTTAATGAAGCGCCGCAATTAAATTATTAATGAAAAAAAGCGCGAGCCGATTTTGGATTGTGACTGCCATTGGCGCGGGCACGGCCCTGCTGTGTCTGGCTTTATATTGGCGCGGCTATGAACCGCTGCAAAAGCTGGAGTTTTATACGCAGGATTTGCGCACGCGCTACGGCAAAAAGAGCCCGATTGACCCGCGGTTGGTGCTGATTGGCATTGACCGCGCCTCGTATGCCTCCGATTTCACCGAGGCGGAATTTCAAAGCAGCCCGGCGCTGCAACCATTGCGGGGGAACTTTCCCTGGTCGCGCACGGTTTGGGCCAACTTGATCCAACGCCTGGCGGATTCCGGGGCCAAAGTGATCGTGCTGGACCTGATTTTTGCCGGGCAGGGGGAGGGTGACGACGTCCTCAAGCAGGTGCTCGAAAAATATAAGGACCGCGTCGTCATCGGTGGAAATTTTCGCGATCTTAAGTCGGATCGGGGCGCGTCATTGACACTGGATTTGCCCAATGCATCGGTGTTGAACACCGCCAGCAACTCGGCAGCATTTGATGGGCGCGTGGGTTTTGTGAACATCTGGACGGATTGGGATGGTGTGCTGCGCCATGCCAGATATCGCCTCAACGGAGAGCAAACGAGTGGCGTGCTGCCCTCCGGGACGATGGTGGAGTCACTGGCGGCGAGAGCGTTGCGCGCATTCGGGCGACCGGAACTGATCCCGAACGAGGCCGGGCCGGTGCGCTTTCGTTACACGTGCGCGCCGGGATTTGGGTATAAAGTCCATGCGCTGGGGGATGTGCTATTGCCAAAAGCGTGGAAACAAAATTACCAGGATGGCGAATTCTTTCGCGGTAAAATTGTATTGATCGGTCCCACGGCGGACATCTTTCAAGACACGCATCCCACTCCCTTTCCCACCATCGAACGCGCCGGTCAGACTTATTCTTCCGAGATGCTGGGGCCGGAGATTCATCTGAATATCATTGGCGCCGCCCTCAACAGCGAATTCCTGCGCGAGACGCGGTTGGAGGAGGATCTGATGATTATTGTGCTGGCCGGTTTGCTGGCGTCGGCCCTTTCTTTTTTCATGCCGCAACCGTTGCGCCGGCTCGTGGTGATACCGTTGCTCTGCATTGGCTATTGGTCTCTGGGACAATTTCTTTTCAACCGGGCGAATCTGGTGATTCCGGTGGCGAGTCCGTTGCTGGTGTTGACAGTCAGCGGCATTTTCGTGCTGGGCTACGATTATTTCCTGGAGCAATTCGAGCGCGCGCGCGTGCGCAAGACATTGGAGCGGTATGTGTCCAAGGATATCGTGAAGGAGTTGCTCGACAACCCCGGAACTTATTTCAACACACTGGGCGGCGTCCGCAAGCCGGTGACCATCCTGTTCTCCGACGTGCGCGGGTTTACCACGCTGACGGAAGGCTCGGACTCGGCGCAACTCGTCAAGCAGCTCAACGAATATTTTGAGGAGATGGTGCGGCACGTGTTTGGTTTTCAGGGGACGCTCGACAAGTTTATCGGGGACGCGGTGATGGCGGTGTGGGGCAACTTCGTGACGCAGGGACCGGAGCGGGACGCGCAGCATGCCGTGGCCACGGCGCTGGAGATGAAGCGCGGCCTGGCGCGGCTGAACATCAATTGGAAGCAGCGCGGCCTGCCGGAACTGGCGTTTGGCATTGGGATTAATCACGGTGAAGTCATTGTCGGCAATCTGGGCTCGGCGCAGAAGATGGAGCTCACGGTGATTGGGGACGCGGTCAATTTGGCGTCGCGATTGGAAGGGCTGACCAAGAAATATCATTTGGACCTGATTGTGGGGGAAACCGTGGCGCCGTTGGTGCGCGAGCGGTTTGTGTTGCGCACGGTGGACTTTGTGCAAGTGAAAGGCAAGACCAAGCCGGTGGAGATCCATACCGTGGTGGGTGAGCGCAGCGAGCCGCAGGAGCCGAAAGAAACGGCCTGGCTGAAAGATTACGAAGAGGGAATCCAGTTGTACCGCAAACGGGCGTTTGCCGAAGCGGCGCGTATTTTTGAAGCCTGTGTGCGTGAGAAGCCTGACGATTACCTCAGTGGCATGTATCGCCAATCTTGTGAAGCGCTGATCAAAAACGCGCCGGACGCGTCGTGGACGGGTGTTTCGGTGATGACCGATAAGTGAAGCGCTTCAGTTTAAAAGTTGGTACCAATTATCCCGCTGATGTGGTTCGTAACCGAGGTCGCGGATCAAGCGTTGCATGTCGGCCACGCCCATGCTGAAGGTGGTGCCGGCCTGGCTGACGACATTTTCCTCAATCATGATGCTGCCCAAATCGTTCGCGCCATATTTGAGGGCGATCTGGCCGATTTCCTGGCCTTGCGTCACCCAGGAGCTTTGGATGTTCGGCACGTTATCCAGGTAAATGCGGCTCAAGGCTTGCGTCCGCAGATATTCATGCGCGCCGACGGTGGGCGCCTTGAGCTTGGTGTGCTCCGCCTGAAACGTCCAGGCGATGAAGGCCGTGAAGCCCTTCGTCTTGTCCTGTTGCGTGCGGACCACTTCCAGATGCTCGATTCTTTCCGCCACGGTTTCCACGTGACCGAACATCATGGTGGCGGTGGAGGCCAGGCCAAGGCGGTGCGCCACGTCCATGACGCTCATCCAATCCTCGCTCATGGCCTTGAGCGGTGAAATGCGTTTGCGCACGCGGTCCACGAGAATTTCCCCGCCGCCGCCGGGAATGGAGCCGAGGCCGGCTTTCACGAATTGGGAAATGATTTCCTCAAGCGGGAGATTAAAGACTTCGCGAAAATGAATGAATTCGCTCGGGCTGAAGCCGTGGATGTTGATCTGTGGAAATTTGCCTTTGATATGCGAGAGCAGGTCAAGATACCACTGCAAGGAAAGTTTGGGATGATGTCCGCCCTGCATGAGAATTTGCGTGCCGCCCAGCGCGATGGTTTCCTCGATCTTTTTGTCCATCTCCGCGTGTGTGATGACGTAGGCATCGTCGTCGGCTTCGACTCGATAGAAGGCGCAAAATTTGCAATAGACATTGCAGACATTGGTGTAGTTGACATTGCGATCGACGATATAGGTGACGATCTCGTTGCCGCGGCCATTGTAGGCGTCGGCCTTGGTCAACTGGCGTCGGCGATCGGCGAGCGCGCCCAACTCCTCGAGCGGCAGATGGTAGAGTCGCAACGCCTCCGCCGGGTTGATGCGTTTCCCGTCCCAGACTTGTTGCAGTAATTCATCCAAAGACGCGTCGTAAATCACAGGGCCAATCTTAGCTGAAATCAAGGATGAGACAAGGCGCTATTAAGTTGTTTAAATCGTCCGATACCATTCGCGAGATGGCGGCTTGCATGTATATTTAAGCGAAATGCAGTCTGCCGGTAGCTTTCGCGGTGAATGATGTATATGCAGTCAAATGAGGACCAATACCGGATGTTGTTCCAGAGCAATCCGTTGCCCATGTGGGTCTATGACGTTGGTTCCCTCGCGTTCCTGGCGGTGAATGATGCGGCCATCCGGCATTATGGATACTCCCGCGAAGAGTTTTTGGGCATGACCATCCTCGATATCCGTCCCTTGGAGGATATTCCGCGTTTGAAAGAGCTCCTGCCGACGCTGCCGGATTCTTCAGGCAGCTTGAGCAATTCCGGAGTCTGGCGGCACCGGAAAAAGGATGGAACGATCATCGACGTGGAAGTCTCCTCCCAGTTGGTGTCATTTGAGGGGCACACGGCGCGATTGGTTTTGGTGCAGGACGTCACGCAGCTCAAGAGTTCCACCGAGCAGGTGCACCTGTTGCAAGCCTGCATTTCCCGGCTGAGTGATGTGGTGATAATCACCGAAGCGGAACCGCTCACGGAGCCCGGCCCGCGCATCGTGTTTGTCAATGAGGCTTTTGAGAAGCGGACCGGGTACACGGCGGCGGAAGCGATTGGACGCAGTCCGAGGTTTCTCCAGGGGCCGGGTACGAACCGCGCCGCGCGCGCCCGCATTTGGCGCGCACTGGAAGGCCGGCGTGCCATTCGCGAGGAAATCATCAATTACACCAAGAGCGGAGAGGAGATCTGGCTGGAGATGGAACTCGCCCCGGTGTTCAACGAGGCCGGTGTCTGCACGCACTTTGTGTCCATCGAGCGCGACATCACGGAACGGAAGCGGGCGGAGCGAACGCTCCAGGAAAGTGAAGCGCGGCTCAAGGAGGCCCAACGGGTGGCCAACATCGGCAGTTGGGAGTGGAATTTGTCCCAACGCAAGGTGATATGGTCGGATGAACTTTACCGTATCTTCGGGCTGGCACCGCAGTCGGTGGCGATCACGGCGGAAACGTTTCTGAAATGCATTCACCCGGAGGAGCGGCAGACGATGTTCCGAAAAGTCGAAATGATGCGGCAGAATCCGCAGCCATTTACGGAGACGTATCGGATTGTGCAGCCAGGCGGGGTGGTGCGTCATGTGCTGGCCCATGGCGACGTGGCCACGGACGGCAATGCCAAGACCTTGCGAATGATGGGGACGGTGCAGGACATCACCGAGCGCAAACAGGCGGAAGAGGACCGGATTCGCAGCGTAAAACTGGAGGCGGCGAACCGTGAATTGGAGGCGTTTTCCTATTCGGTGTCGCACGATTTACGCGCGCCTTTGCGGACAATTGACGGTTTCAGCAAAATGCTGGCGGAAGATTACGGCGCCAGGCTGGATGACACGGGGAAGGGTTACCTGGAATTAATCCAGGGGGCGGCGCGGCGCATGGGGCAGTTGATCCAGGACCTGTTGGAGTTGTCGCAGATCACGAGCACCCAAATGCGCCGGACCAACGTGGATCTGACCGCGCTGGTTACCGACATTGCGCGCGAGGCCCGACAGGCGGATCCGGCCCGACCGGTGGATTTTACCGTGGCCGCGGGTTTGACCGTGAATGCAGACCCGCGGTTGCTGCGCATTGCACTGGAAAACCTGGTGCGTAATGCCTGGAAATTCACCGGCAAGACGCCGCAGCCGCGCGTTGAGTTTGGCGTCATCCGCCAAGAAGCGGAGACCGTCTATTTCATTCGCGATAATGGCGCGGGGTTTGACATGGAGTTTGTGAATAAACTGTTTGGGGTTTTTCAGCGGCTGCATCGGGAAGCCGAGTTTACAGGTACCGGCGTGGGGTTGGCGATTGTGCAGCGGATCATCCACCGGCACGGGGGGAGGATTTGGGCGGAAGGAGCGGTCAACCAGGGCGCGATCTTTTATTTTACACTCTCCGGCTGAGGGCGCGATTGCGACAGAGCGGCCGGAATATTTTTTTGCAGGGCTTCAATTTCCCGCACACTGCGCCAGCAGTACCAAACGGGGAGAATGCCAAAAACACCGAACGAGCAATCAATCAAACGCCAGTAAACCGGGATGCCGCGCAGGCCACCGAAGAGGAAGGCATACGGGACAATCAACGCGCAGGCAATCATGCCGAAGGTAAAGAGCCAGACATTGCGCACGGGATCGCGCAGCGCGCCAAGGAAGGCAACCGCAATCATGAAATGCCCGAAAGCGAGCCAATCGGTGCCGTAAGCCATGAAGGGATAGGCGGCATTGGTGGCGTGCAAGGCGTCCCGGACCTTGAGAATCCAAATGGTGAAGCCAGAGGTGGGTTGAGTGGCGGAACCGTCCGCCAGGCCCAGCATGTGCGTTATGAGATTCAGTTCCCATTCCAGCGGAATGGCGGTGGCGCCACTGACGACAAGTCCGACAATAAAGAACCAAGTGAGCAGGCGAATGCGCCGGCGCAGAATGTTTTCTCGATCCATGACTGCATTATGCAGAGGGCTGGAATTTTTTCCACTGCGTAAGAAGGCCGGTGGCCAACGCGAGCGCGGGCAGTCCTGTCCAAATTTGTCTGGTAAAACGCAGCATAATTGTTCCCTGGGGAAAACCCCGAGTTAAGTGGTTGGTTGATTCATGGGCGCCGGTTGCAGATGCGTCAGCGCATAGAGCATTAAATACCCGAGAAACAAAAAAGTTGCGAAGAGCAGGGGAAAGCCGATGGAAGTGCCGGGATTGTTCAGGGGATGCACGGCCCAGTGCCCGATGGCCTGGGTGAGGCCGAGCGGGTTGGTGAGGACATCCCAACTATTCCAGCGCAGCATGCGACCGAGGTAAACGCCGAAGCCACTCAGGCCGGCCGCTACCAGGATGAACAACCAACTGGCGGCTTTGCCGACGCGGCTGGCGACGACGGATTGCATAAGGTAGAGCGAGAGAAAGCCCAATAAAAAGCCAGTGAAAGCGAAGAGCAGGATTAAACTCAAGTCCACCCAGTAATGGGCGCGGAACCAAGTATTGAGGTGAATCAGATCGGTGAAGATGTAGGGAGCGTTGGGCAGGAAAAGCAGCCAAAGCGCGGCCAGCAGGCCGAGCCGCCAGCGGCCGCGCGTCCCGGCACGGCATTGGCGGGAAACGCCCAAGGCAAATACCAAGGGCAGCCAGGCGAGAAAAAGATTCCAGAGCAGAAACAAGTACGTCCAGTGGCCGGTCCAAACAATCCGCAAGCCGACGAGGATTGTGCCCACCACGGTGGCGAAGAGCAGCGCCAAGACCGGGATGGCGGCTTCCGGGGAAATGAATTTTGTGAGTCTGGAATTATGCATAACACATCCTGAGGATTGACCGTGCGGGCATGCCCGCCGGGTTTTGGCCGTCCATGGTGGAGGTTTGTTCCATAAAAATTAATAAGGCATGGCGCAGCGCGCGGTTCAAGATGGGGGTAAATACCCCGAATCAGGGTGATTTTCCCGATTGCCTTTTGTGTCCTTATCCATGTTGTCCAGCCAGTGGCCGAGGAAGAATTTCTTCTCCGCCGGGAGTGGCAAAAAGCGGGTGGAGGTGCCGACGATGGGGCGCAAGGCCGTGGTCATTTGCAATGCCACGAGCAGAAAGATTACCACCCAGACTTTGATGCCCATGTCGCTGCCGGATTTTCCGCTCAGGTGGGCGAAACCGGAGTTGAGGAAGCGCAGGCCAAATAAAGTGGCGACGAACCAGAAGGCGAGGAGCAGTCCGCCCATGACGGCGACCGATTTGGTGGATTGCGAAAAGACCCACGCCACGGGGGCGAAGCCAAGGAGCAACAAGGTCATGAGGGCCAGCAAGCCGGACATCAGGCCAAACACTTCCACGAGGCGACCCTGCGAACCGCCGAGGCAGGAAAAGATATAGAGACTGGGCAGGCAGATGAGCGCGGAGATGAGCAGACCAGCGGAGATTTTCAGCGGCGCGGCCCAATATTGATCACCGCCGGAAAAGGTGCCGGCGATCAAACCGTAAACCACGCTGCAGACGATGGTGATGATGAGCAGCGAGGCGATGACGCTACCGGGATTCGGTTGCTTTAGTTGGAACATCACCCGGCGCGGTTGGCGCAGGATGGCTTCGATGGCGCTCACCAGGCCGGTGATGGGCAATTTCTCGGCGGGATTGGCACCGAGTGGTTGCGCGACACGGGAGTAGGCGGGAATCGGCGGTGGAACGGCGCCGATGCCGAGAGGAAGCGCGGGTGGTTTGGGAGCGTTTTCGGATGAGTTTGGGTTTTGGTCGTTCATAGGTCTGGTGTGGTTTGATTGCGGCGGTTAGAAAGAAAGCAAATGTTTCAGCGTTTGGAACACCGATTCGAAAAAATTTCCAGCCAGGGCGTCTTTCCGCAAAAATTCCACAGGCAAACCGGGCGAGCCGATGAAGGGGCGCAGGATCCAGGAAAGCTGGCTGCCGAGAAACAGATTGCCCGCGAGCCAAGCGATTAGAACACGGCGTCCGACCGCCGTGCTGCCGCTGAGACGGCGCAGGAGTTGCGCGAGGCGGAGGTTCGCCGCGATGCCGGCGAAGGCGATGACGGCCACGTGCGTGAGTAAAATGAAATCGTAAGTGTTGGCGGATCGAGACGCCATGGGCGGGGCGTTCCAAATTAAAAAGAATACGAGCGGGCTGAAGGAGGCGAGGATGGCGGCCGCGATGGTGAAGCTCATCAGGATGGCTTGCAACGATTGGCGGAAACTGAGGTTGAGACCCAGCAATGGCGCGAGCATGCCGTTGAGCAGGCCATTGCCGAGCGTGGTGAGGAGAATGATGAGCGGAAACTTAATGGCGGTGAAGAGTCCCTGGAGCGGTTCGCGCCAGCAGCCCATGGCTGCGCCGTATAGGCCGGTGCCGGCCACGATGACGGCCACATAGAGAGCAGTGCGGGCTGCGCTCCACTGTTGAATCCAGCCGCTGATGAGTTGCGGTTCACCTCGTAACAACGCGCTGATTTGCCGGACATCCATCGCCGTGGAGTATGCGCCCATGTGGATTTTAAGTGGTGGGGTTGGGGGACAATTCCAACGGTCGCCGGGAACGGATTTTGCGGGTGGTGTGGATGATGGGCGCGGCCATCAGGCCGAGGGCGATGATGAAGATGGGCCAGTTAAACCTGACGGGCAGCACGGCCCGCACGGCATCGGCGCCGCCACCACTGACGCGCAGGGCGTCTTCCATGAAAACATAGAGCGCGAGGAGGATTCCCAAAAAGTTCAGCAACCAGGCTTTCCATTCCGAGCGGAAGGGGTGCGCGAAGGGCTCGCCCAGGCTGGCCAGCGTGCCCCAGATGATCATCATGAGGGCGATGAGCATGGGCGAGAGGACGGGGCCCCACCAAGGCAAAGGGAGCAGAAAGAGAACGTCCCAATCGCTCAACGAATTGGGCCAGCCGGTGATGACCTTGAGGAAGACGTAATAGAAAATGTCCCAGACGCCGAAGGCGATGGCGGCGTAGCCCCAGCGGCTGCGCCAGGTTTTGCCGGCGAGCATGCCGACGGTCCAGAGCATGATCAAGGTGGCGGCTTCGCGCACGACTTCGACGGAGGCCAGCCCGGCGATGGGGGGCAGGGGTTCGGTTTGGTAAGGGTCAATGCGATTTGACAGGGTGCGAAGATAAAAGACAACCGCCGATTCCATCCAGGCCATGGCGATGGCAAAGAGCACCATTAGCAGCCAACGTTTTCTCTCCTTCATGATAGGCTTCTCCTTCTTAATTGTTGGGGCGCTGTCAGTGACAGTGCATATTAAGATTCTACTCCATTTTTGTTAATGAGCCAGTGCGCTTTGCTAATGCCCAGACCGCAATAAACCCCGATGAAAGCGGGTATCAGGGCCATGAGGGAGGCCCAGGGATTCGGTTGGGGCGGATTCACCGGTCGATAACCGAGAGTGTGGGCGATAAGATGGACCAGGGGAATTCCCAGGCCCATGAGCAACGCGCAGCCCCACGCCGGCCTTGGCCGGGCAAAGCCCAGCATGCCGCCTAATACCAGCAACACCAATACCGCCGCCTGCGGTTCGTTGTTCTTAAAATCAACCACGCCGGCGAAGAGCCCGATGGCGATGGCCAGTGCGAGCGAAACCAGAGTGGAGGCGTGTTTTGGAGTGGTCATGGTTTTGATTCGCGCCCCTATTTAATTGGCCTGATGCCATTTATGGGCTGCGCGAGGGCCTGGTTCCTCATCCCTTTCATGGCTGAATTGTTTCAACCAGCTTTCGATGTCAGCAATGGTGGTGTCCGGGGTGGAAGTGCCGGCGGTGAGGCCGACGGTTTGGGCGTTCGCGAACCACTCCGGGCGCAGATCAGCGGCGGTTTGCACATGATGGACCCGAGGGCAATGCTGGCGACAGCGGGCGACCAGTTCGTGGGTGTTGTTGCTGTGCGCGCCGCCAATGACCACCACGACATCGCTTTGCTGAGCGAGGGTCACGGCGGCGGTTTGCCGTTGTTTGGTGGGCTGGCAGACCGTGTCGATAAAGCGCACTTCGGCTTGGGGAAAACGTTCACGGATGAGACCGACGAGATAACGCACTTTGTCGATGGGCTGGGTGGTTTGGGCCGCAATACCGAAGCGGATGCGTTCGGGCAATTGCAGGACGTCGGCCTCGTTCAGCACCACGTCGAAGTCGGTTAAGTCACCGGTGAGACCGCGCACTTCCACGTGATCGCGTTTGCCGATGATCACAGGATGAAACCCGGCGGCGATGAGCTCGGCGACGGCACGATGGGCGACGCGCACGAGCGGGCAGGTGGCTTCGAGAACGTTAAGGCCGCGTTCACGGACGCTTTTGAGCGTGGTTTCCGAAGTGCCGTGGGCGGTAATCATGACATTGGCGGTGTTCACGTTCGCGACGTGATGCTGGATGTGAATGCCGCGGTCGCGGAGCTGGGCGAGGACGGTTTCGTTATGCACCAGGTCGCCGAGGATGGTGAGCGGGGCGGTCTGGGTTTGATTCAAGGCCAAAGCGATGGCATCGCGGACGCCGAAACACATGCCGAGATGCTCTGCACGGATGATGTTCATATTAAATTACTTTGTGTTGCAAAGTTAAAGACCAAACGCAGTCGAAAATGTTCAACATAATTATTACCTAGGCTTGGTTTGCTGGATGATTTCCTCCAGCAGATTGATGTAGGCGGTGAACGCTTTGCGGCCAGAGGGCGTCAGCGCGCAGGTGGTGAGGGGACGATTGTTCTGAAAGGATTTGGCAATGGAAACGTAACCGGCCTCCTGCAAAGTGCGGATGTGGGTGGTGAGGTTGCCGTCAGTCATGTGGAGCGTGTCGCGCAATTCGGTAAAGGAAAGCTCCGGCGAGGCGGCCAGCAGGGACATGAGCCCGAGGCGTCCCTTCTCGTGAATGACGCGATCCAGGTTGAGAAATGGTGTCGGGTTCACGTTTCATTCTTCCGCTGCTCGGTGAAATAGAGGTAAATGCCGTAGGCGAGTTGAACGGCACCGAAGAAAAAGCCCATGAGCAGGTTGCCGTACTTTGCATCCGGCCAGGTGGCCAGCTTCATGAAAAAGAGGAGCAATGCGGTGCCGCTCACCAAAAAAGACCAGCCAAAGAGCCGGATGCCGCGCGGCATAAAAAAGCCGGCGGCGTGCAACGCGCAGCCATAAAGCAACACCCAGATCAGGGCCAACAGGACGGGGAACTTGGAAAAGTTGAGCCAGCCGATAAAAAATAATCCCGCGATCATGCCGACAAAAAATGCCGGGAGCACGGCCTGGGTGACGCGGCGCGTGGGGGGCGACCAGAATTCCTCCTTGTCCTTGAGGGCCTGACGCCGCACGAGAATGTAATCACCGGCGATGGCGACGAGGCTCACACCCATCCAATAACTGGCGAAAGCGCGCATCTCGGTAATGTTCAGGGCGACACCGATAATGGCGGCGATGATGCCGACCAGGCCGGTAACGGTCATGACGGGCGCCAGGGCGCGCCGGTAGATGGCGGAACGCTCCATGAGGGTGCGAATCGTTTGCAGGTGTTCCGCCGCCCAGTCGCTTTTCATATTGAAGTTACTTTGTGTCGCAAAGT
>JAQGPA010000021.1 GCA_028293325.1 Pedosphaera sp.
ACCAAACTTTTTATGGCGGTGAACGAGCATCTGCCACGTATCGTTATTGTCGGCGGAGGCTTTGGCGGCCTGGCGGCAGCCAAGGCTCTGCGCAGTAGTCCAGCCGAAGTTGTGCTGCTTGACCGCACGAATCACCACCTCTTTCAACCGCTGCTTTACCAGGTGGCGACCTCGGTCCTCGCTCCGGGGCAAATCGGCGCTCCGATCCGCGGAATCCTGCGGAACCAAAGGAACACGACAGTGATCCTTGGCGAGGTGACCAGCGTGAACAAGGAGGAGCGTTACGTGGTGGCCAACTCGGCGGATCGTTCGCAAGTGCATATCCATTACGATTATCTCCTCCTCGCGACCGGTCAGCGCCACAGTTATTTTGGGCACGATGAATTCGAACGCTTCGCTCCCGGCTTGAAGAGCCTGGCCGACGCCGTGGCCATCCGCAACCGCGTCCTCCAGGCCTTTGAACAGGCGGAGGCTGAGGAAGATCCCAGCCGTCACCGCGACCTTCTCACCTTCGTTCTGGTTGGCGCCGGCCCGACTGGAGTCGAGATGGCCGCCGCGCTGGCCGTCATGGTGCACACGACGCTGCGCTCGGACTTCAGAAGGATTGATCCGCTTTCCGCTCGCATCATCCTGGTGGACATGGCGAAGCGCGTGCTGGGCACATTTGCCGAGGACCTTTCGGACGCCGCCAGGAAACGGCTGGACAAATTGGGTGTTGAGGTGCGGTTGGGCCACGGGGCCGATCAAATTGACGCGGAGGGCGTCATTGTGGCGGGCGAGAGGATCGCCAGCAAGACAGTGATCTGGACTGCTGGAGTGGCTCCATCCCCGGCGGGCAAATGGCTGGCGGTAGAGACGGATCGCGCAGGGCGAGTCAAGGTGCAGCCTGATTGCAGCGTGCCGGGCCATCCGGAAATTTTCGTGGTGGGAGACACCGCCTCACTCCAGCAGGACGGAAAGCCGCTGCCTGGGGTGGCTCAGGTTGCCATGCAGCAGGGGCGCTACGCCGGCAAACTCATTCGCAACCGTGTTTCCGGAAAACCTGCGCCTCGCCCGTTCCGCTACTTTGACAAAGGGAACATGGCGGTGGTCGGCAAGGGTTTTGCCATCTTGCAGACCGGCAAAGTGCATCTCAGCGGATTCCTGGCCTGGCTCGCCTGGGCTGGGATTCATATTATGTTCCTCGCCACAGCCAATCTTCGGGTAAGCGTTTTCGTTCAGTGGATGTGGACCTTTCTGACGGGCCAGCGGGGCTCCCGGCTGATTGTGGACCACCATGCCCCGGCGAATACTGCCGAACCCGAGGAATCTATGGTCGTTGAAAATACAAACCGAATACGTGGGAACCTACGCCACTGATGAGTGCTGCTGTTGCCATGACCTTTTTGGGCTCATTGAACACCGCATGACTTGATCCGGGAAAGGCCTCGCATGATCCATACTCATTCTTTGGGACGGGCAGCACGATACTATCCCGGACGAACCGCGCTGGTTTCAGAAAGAAAACGCTCAACCTTTCGTGAACTCCACGACCGTGTCGAAAGCATTGCCGCGGCGCTGAGCAAACACGGTTTTCGAACTGGAGACCGGTTGGCAATTCTCCTGCCGAATGAACCCGAGTACATCGAGATAATCTATGCGTGCGCCTGGCTCGGGGTGATAGCAGTTCCATTGAACACGCGGTTGGCGGGAGTCGAAATGGATCACATCCTGGCCGATGCAAGGCCGCGGGGCTTGATTCGACACTCGTCACTTCCCGTCCCCACAGTTCGGCCCTCGTTGGAGTTGGTTCTCGACCGGGACCCCCTGACCATTCCGAGCGGCTCCTGTCCTGACAGCGTCTATGACCCGGACGCGATTCTGGCTCTCGTTTACACGAGCGGCACTACTGGCCGTCCCAAGGGCGTTGTCATGACTCACGCAAACGTCCTTGCCAACGTCCACTTTCTCAACTACTGGATGCCCTACGAGGAAGGCGGCGTCTATCTCCACGCCGCGCCGATGTTCCACATTGTGGACTTCCCGCTCCTGTTCGCGGCCCCGGCCTTCGGCACCTGCCAGGTCACGATCCCCAAGTTCGGCGCTCAGAGTTTCTGCGAGACCGTCCAGCGCGAACGGGTGAGCCACACGGTATTGGTGCCGACCATGATCAATTTATTGATCCAATATCCTGAACTCAAAAAGTACAACCTCACGAGCCTGAAGCGCCTGGCTTACGGCGGTTCGCCCATGGCCCCCGAACTCATCCACCGGACCAGAGATATTTTGCCGAATCTAAAGCTCGTTCAAGGTTATGGACTGAGCGAAACGGGCTTCCTCACGGGCCTGCTGGATCAGGAGCACAAGGACAGGCCTCGGTCCTGTGGCCGGCCTTGTCCGGGAATTGATGTGCGGGCTGTGGATCAGGCGGGGAAGGAAGTCGCGGCCGGACAAAGGGGTGAGTTGGTGGCTCGGGGCGCGAACGTCATGCGCGGCTATTGGAATAATCCAGATGAAACCAAACTGGCATTCCGAGATGGGCTGTTTCGCACGGGAGACGTCGGGTACCAGGACGAAGCCGGATATTTCTACATCCTGGATCGCTTGAAGGACATGATTGTCACGGGTGGCGAGAACGTTTATGGCGGTGAGGTCGAAGCGGTCATTTACGAGCTTCCTGCGGTTCGTGAAGCGGCGGTCTTCGGCATACCCGATCCGCAATGGGGCGAACTCGTGATGGCTTGCGTCGTATTGGTACCCGGAAAAACACTCAGCGCGGATGAATTGATCTCACATTGCCGGCGCTCGCTGGCGAATTACAAGGTTCCACGCCGCGTCGAGTTTTCAGACCTCGAACTGCCGAAGAGCGGGTCCGGCAAGATACTTAAAAGAATTTTGCGCGACCGGTTTTGGACCCATCAACAACAGGCGACAGCCTGACGAATACGAAAATGGAAGCACGGAACCTGGAAACGGATTCAGTGGCACTGGTTACAACAACAAATGAAAGAAAGGACACATCGTGACAAAAAAAGCTGAAGCGACCGAATCGACATATAAAATAACGGAGATTGTCGGCACGAGTACGAAATCCTGGGAGGATGCGACGGAGCACGCAGTGGAGACTGCGGCGCGAACGCTGCGTGACCTGCGGGTCGCCGAGATTGTGAAGATGGACGTGAAAGTGGAGAACGGCAAGGTGAGCGCATACCGCGTGCGCGTGCAGTTGTCTTTCAAGTACGAAGGCTGAGCGCGCACCACTCGAAAATGCCATCCAGGCTTAACCTGGTCGAGGAATTCGACAAAGGATTCACTTGCAGCGATTTCTGCGAAATCAAATTTCGCTTGTGTCCCCCATTGGTGTCCCCAGGATTTTTGGCATGGGTTCCGAGGGCTATGCACAAACCAAAGATCTTTTGGTGAAGATTCCGAATGTGCCGTATCTGTATCGCCACAGCGTTAACGGCATTTACAATGGTAGCCGACCGATTACGTTGCTGTTGCTCATTGGCGGCCCTCCCCTTAAAATATCCCGTTTGCTTGCGCGGCCCTCGTTCGGGCGTAAGACACATCAAAATGTCCACCGTAATAACACTCGGGTGAGCATCACCAGAAGCGCAAAAGTACTCAGGGACAATCCGTAGATTGCAAAGAACCATAGAAGTTGGCGTTTTCGAGTCGTCACGCTTCCCATCCCTGCTCAGGCGTCTTGCCCCGGAAAATCCAATACGCAAATGCGGAATATGCGAGGACTATTGGCGTGACGAAAGCCGCACCCACCAACACAATTGTCTGGCTTGTGGAAGATGATGCTGCTTCCCACAGAGTCACACTGAACGGAACGATATATGGAAATGCATTCATAGCTACAACCGACATACCTACAATAAAAAGTAACAGGCCTAGAAGGAACGGCACTGCGGGTCTAGTCTTCCTGGGCAGCGTCGTCAACATGGCCGAGATAATGGCAAACAACCCTACGAGGCAAGCAAGAGCGATTCCATGCGAGGCCCACTTCTCGCGGATGCTGGGCTGGATTCTGACGGCATAGATAGTCGCCATGCCGAACAAGATCGCAAAGAACGGTGCCGAAACACGGATGGAGCGATTTGCAAAAGCTTGCAGCGACAGATTTGATTTCAGCTTGAGCCATCCTCCTCCCAGTACGGCGTAGCCGAATAAGAGAGCGATGCCGCTGATGATCGGCAGAGGCCGAACGATATCCAGAACATTTCCCGCGAAATGCTGATTCTCGACTTTCACTCCTTGCATCAGGCCACCCAGAACGAGTCCCTGCATGAGTGCAGCCACGAGCGAGCCAACCGCAAATGCAACGCCCCATCCACGACGGTGCAGCTTCGACTGCACGCGGAACTCAAATGTGACACCGCGAAATCCCAATGCAAGCAACATAAGGATGACTGGAAGATAGAACGCCGGTAACAAAATTGAATATGCAATGGGAAATGCGGCAAGCAGTGTTACGCCAGCCATGATGATCCAAGTCTCGTTGCCATCCCAAGTCGGGGTGATCGAATCGATCATATGGTCGCGAGACGCCGCCGCCGGCTGGAATAGAAGCAATATGCCGACCCCCAAATCAAATCCGTCCAGGATCATGTAAAGAACAAGCGCGAACACCAGGAAACAAGCCGAGACTAGTGGCAGATCCATTTCTTCAATTCCTTTTCGTGATATTGCCATCCGCTAGTCGGTCCGGGCAGTCCAGCACGTGCGGCCGGAACGCGTTCTTTAGAGAGCCCGAAGCTTCTGCATATGGCGGAGCTTCTGCCGGGCCGCGGCGAATGATGCGCAACGTAAAAACCAGGAAGGCAGTCAGGAAGACTGCATAGACGCAAACAAATGCGATCAGAGTCGACAAGAGCGCCAGAGCTGGCACGGGAGAGATTGCGTCCACCGTTTTCAACATGCCGAAAATGACCCATGGCTGCCGTCCAGTCTCCGCGAGATACCAGCCGGCCAACGTCGCAATAATGCCGGACGGTGTCATGAACACCAGAATCCAAAGGAACCACCGGGAACTGAAGAGTTTTCCGCGGCAGCGCAACCATAGTGAAGTAACTCCAACAGCAAACATGACCATGGCCAAGGCATACATGATGCGAAAGGCATAGAACACCATTCCCATTCTGGGCTGAAGGTCGCGTGGCGTATTTTTCAATCCTTCGACGCGCCCATCGAGACTGTGGGTCAACCAGAGGCTTCCGAGGTAAGGTATTCCCAATTCGAAGCGATTTCGCTGATTGTTTTGGTCGGGGACTATGAACCAATAATATGGCGCCGGCGACTGCGATTGCTTTTCCCAGAAGCCCTCCGCGGCCTGCATTTTCGATGGTTGATACTTGAGCATCGTGCCGTAAAGAATGTCTCCGATGAAGACCTGTCCGGCTATCAACACGGTCCCGAACGCGGTTCCCAAAGAGACAGTCCTGCGCGCAAACTGCTGATGTTTGCCTTTCAGCAGATACCAAGCGCCTACTCCTGCGACCATGAATGAGGCGGTGAGGTAGGCTGCAGTCAACATGTGGGGAAGCCGATAGAGCCAAGACGGGTTCACCAGCACGTGGCGCCAACTTACTACGGTCAAATGGCCATCATGGATTGCGACACCAGCGGGTGTCTGCATCCAGCTATTCGCCGAAAGAATCCACGAAGCCGAAAGAAGCGTCCCGATCGC
>JAQGPA010000041.1 GCA_028293325.1 Pedosphaera sp.
TTTGGTCTTGCTCCCGGCACCTGTGTGAACAACAGCTCCGATGAACCGGATATGCGGCCGCGTCCCCGTTATCCGGGGGAGGTGGTGCGGGATTTTGGGCCCAAGTACACGCATACGCATGATGGGATTCCGTTCTGGAAGCCGGGGCCGGGCAGTCCGGGGTATGACCGGAGCAAGGTCAATCCGGATGGGTCGATGGGGCCGATCCTCAGAGCACCGCCGCCGCCGGTGTTTGATCGGAATGGGCGGTTGATCAAGCCCTCGCCAACGACGGAAGAATGGGCAGCGCAGAGTGGGCAGGTGATTCCTCTGCACGGTGCATCGGGTGCTAGCGCACCGCCAATGGGGGACAAAGAAAAAGAAAAATCGCAGGCTGGTTTTAGCACACCGCCACCCAGCCAAGGAGCGGAGAAGAGAGTCGACGACGAGGACGAGGACGATAAGAAGCAGCAGCCGAAGAAGCAGAAACCGAAAAAGGATACGCGCACGAAGGCGGAGCGGCGGATTGATGAGGAGATGGGGCGGGAGGGGCCGTTTATGTCGGAGGAGGAGTATCAGGAGGATCCGAATTTTGATTATGAGGCGGCGGAGGCGAGCTTGTTCGGGCCGGGGGCGGCTGCCAAGGTCGGTGTGCTTCCAACACAACAAAGCGAAGAAGCGAAGAAGCCGGGCGAGGACGAGGACGACGACGAGGACGACGACGAGGACGAGAACGATAAGAAAAATCAGCCGCAGCGGGAAGGGCCGACGGGCAAGGCGCTGGAGGCGTTGCGGGAACAGTTTTCGCGGCAGATTCGGGAACGCAAGTTGGAACGGGATATCGAGAACGAAGTGATCTCGCCCCAGGAGCGGGCGCGGCGGCTGAAGGTGGTGATGCTCTCGGTGAAGTACAAGGTGCCGTCGCCGATGCGAGGTCCCAATAATGAGATTTTTCCGGATATTCCGCCGGAGGTGCGGCGCAAGTATGGGGTGCCGGAGGAGGAGTATTTTAGCAAGGAGTGGGAACCGGGAGGGAAGAATGCGCCGTCCTAGCGGACAGCCATTATGGGGACAAAATACAAAGTTCCGAGTTTTGAGTTCCGAGTTCAGGGTTGCGGGGCTTCCGCCTTCGCCAAGGCTTCCACCTCCGCCGAGGCTACGGCGGACAGGATGGCGGACAGGCGAGGACGAGGACGATGGGAAGGGGAGCGGGTGATATGTCATATGATTGACACAGCAAAACATTTTGCAATTTATGGGCGGCTATTCCAAACTGACAGCATGACGCAACCGCTCGCGCTTGTTTTATACGAGAAATTGCTGCCGGGGACCCAATTGGTTAACCGGCTGCAAGACTTGGGTTATCGCGTGCTGACGGTGCCGGGGGCGGATGCGTTGGTGGCGTGTGCGGAGCGGGAGCAACCGATGCTGGTGGTGATGGATTTGGTGTCAACGCGGACGCAGGTCACGGGCGTCATCGCCCAACTGCGGTATAATCCGGCGACGCAGCATTTGCCGGTGATTGCGTTTGCCGTGGAAAAAGATGGGGCGTTGCAGGCGGCGGCGCGCGACGCGGGCGCGAACGTGGTGGTGAATGAGGGGGCGATTGTGTCGCACCTGGAACAATTTCTGGAACAAGCCCTGCATCTGGATTAGGAACAGATGACAAAACCTAAAAAAATGGAACGAGTGCTTCCGCACGGGTCATCATGGGAGGGAAATGCGCCGGGCAGCAAGGCAAGGCTGGCAAGTTTCTGCTCGCCGGTCGTAATTGAGGTGAAGCGGAATAAATTCCGCGCTCCCTGCTCTCCCCGCTTACGCGGGGCGAGGGAGTGGAATGGTGGGCAAATCAGCGGGGCAGGGCGCAATTGTGTTTTGTTCGGTGCTCGACGGGAAAATATTTCGATTTGGCTGAGTGAATCTTTATGAGTGTTCCGACTATTAAATTGAATCAAGGCATCCATGTGATGCATTTGTTGTATCGCGTGGACCGGGTCCGGTGGTCGCAGGTGGGGGCGGCGGGGTCGGCGGAAGCGCGGACGAAACTGGCGGCGCTCTGCGCGGCGAATGCCAACGCGAGCCAGCCGCGCCTGACGAGTTATGCGAATGTGAGCGGCAAGGCGGATTTGGTGTTCATGTTGCAAGCCGCGGAGTTGGGGCAGGTGGCGCAGATGCATCGGGATTTGGAGGCTTGTTTTCCGGCGGGAACGTTGGAGCGGGTTTTCAGTTACTTGAGCGTGACGGAGCTTTCGGAATATATGCCCACGGAAGAGGAGAGCCGGCAGGCGTTGATCGAGCAGGAGAAACTGGCGCCGGAGAGTGAGGCTTTTCAGACGCGGATGGCGGAGTCCAACAAGCGGCGGGCGGATTATGAAAAGTACCGGCTCTATCCGGAGATGCCGGATTGGGAGGTGATGGGTTTTTATCCGATGAGCAAGCGTCGCGCGGCGGCGGATAACTGGTACATGCTGGATTTTGCGACGCGCAAGAAACTGATGGGCGGTCATGCGCGCGTGGGGCGGAAGTATGCGGGGCGGGTGTCGCAGTTGATTACCGGGTCGACGGGGTTGGATGACTGGGAATGGGGTGTGACGCTGATGGCGCATCAGGTGGATGCGTTGAAGGAGATTGTTTATGAGATGCGGTTTGACGAGGTGACCGCGCGTTATGGGGAGTTTGGGCCGTTTTATATTAATATGCGGCTGGCGCCGGCGGCGTTGTGGGAACATCTGGGTCTGTGAAAATATTCGCGGGAGCGTGTAAGATTTCACGTGTAAACTTGTGCTTGACCTGAACAGAATTTGGAATACCATGGGGGTCAAATTTGAGTCGTATGTGGGCGACAAAAAGCTAATTTAAGGGCACAAGCTGCAAGCACAGCGTGTGTCCTTTTTGCTTTTTTGGGTCCGCGAGCTCAAGCATCTCAGGAGCAAAACTATGGCCAGTGGTAAAGTCAAATGGTTCGACAACAAGAAGGGCTTTGGATTCATCGCCCAGGATTCCGGTCAAGATGTGTTCGTGCATCATACCTCCATCATGGGGGCCGGCTTCAAAACCCTCAACGAAGGCGAAGAGGTCAGTTTTGAAGTGGTCAGCAGCGATAAGGGACCCAAAGCCCAGAACGTGGAACGCGTTCAGGCTTAACCGACCTTAAGAGTTAATAAAATGCCTCCGCCCCTTTGGGTGGAGGCTTTTTAATTGGCCAGGTCGGTGGGCGTCGGTTAGGTTCGTACCGAGATTGATATGATGGTTAAACCAGTCACCAGCCTGTATGTGCATGTTCCGTTCTGCGCCCACAAATGCGCCTACTGCGCCTTTTACTCGGAGGCTTCCAGCGGCGAGTTGATCGAACGCTACGTGCAGGCGTTGGTGCGCGAACTGGAATTGGTGGCGGGGGATTTGCGGCCGGAGACAATTTTCTTTGGCGGCGGCACGCCCTCACTGCTGAATCTGCGGCAATGGGAGTTAATCCTGAAAACCATGGAGCGGCTCAACCTCACCCAGGCGGCCGAATGGACGGTGGAATGCAACCCGGCAACGGTTTCGCTGGATAAGGCCCGGCTATTGCGCGCGCATGGGGTGAATCGCATTTCCATGGGAGTGCAATCGCTCAACGAAGAATTGCTGGACCGGTTGGGACGAATTCACAGCCGGGAGATGGTTTTCAAGTCGTTTGATATTTTGCGCACGGCGGGGTTCGAGAATATTAACATCGACCTGATGTTTGCCATTCCCGGCCAGACCATGAAGGTCTGGGGCGAAACGCTCGACGAAGCCATTGCGCTGGGGAGTGAGCATCTTTCGAGTTACGAGGTGATTTACGAGGAGGACACGCCGCTGTATGCGCAGTTGAAAGCGGGCGAATTTGACGTGGACGAGGAACTGGCGTGCGCGATGTTTGAAGAATTAATGGCGCGCGCGAGGGCGGGCGGTTTTCAGCAATACGAGATCGCCAATTTTGCCCGGCAACGAAATCGAAACAGCGCCGCGGAATTGCCCGACGTGCCGGACCACGCTTGCCGGCATAATATTAATTACTGGCGCGGCGGCAGCTTTTACGGTTTGGGTCCCAGCGCCGCCGGTTATGTGAACGGCGTGCGGACCAAGAATTGGTCGAACACGCAGCTTTATTGCGATCAATTGGAAAAGGGCAGGCGGGCTATTGAGTCGAAAGAGGAACTTGCGCCGCTGGCGCGCGCGGGGGAGATTGCGGCGTTCGGCTTGCGGATGAATGCGGGCTGGCCATTCGAACAGTTCCAGCGAGTCACTGGCGTGGACATGCGCCACGAATGGTCCGGCGAAATGAACCGCCTTGTGCAACAAGGCTGGGGACAGGTGGACCAGAATCGATTTCAGTTAACGCCCGCCGGTCTTCGTTTCGCCGATTCGGCGGCGGAACTTTTCCTGCGTTAATTTGTGGAGCATGGCTGCCTGAATGAATCCCCGCGCATTTTGTAAAATTGCTGGACGGCTGATGCGCTGTCCGGCCGTTCCCTATCATGAGGCCGCGCCGCGTGCGGAAGTGGAAAAAATCTGCGCCGAACACGGCTTGAGTTATAAGCGTGATGCGTACGGGAATGTGATCGTGCGCTTGCAGACCGCGCCCAAACAACGGCCATTTGTGCTGGCCGCGCATTTGGACCATCCCGGATTTGAAATTGTCCGCCGCCTGGGGAAAGGCCGCTGGCTCGGGCAGTTTCTCGGTGGCGTTCCCGACACTTATTTTCGGAGGGGCATTCCGTTGCGACTCATGCCCGGAGCGCTGCCGGCGAAATTGGGCCGAAGAGTCGGTTCCAAAAGGCAGTTTGAAATCCTCGCAAAACCGACCGACGCCACGTCGCCGCAATTCGCCGTTTGGGAATTGGAGGATTTTGCCGTGCGCCAGCAACACATTCACAGCCGCGCTTGCGATGATCTGGGCGGGGTGGCCGCGATTCTGGCGGCGATGATTGAGCTTAAGCGGAAACGCGCGCGGGTGAATGTCATTGGCGTTATTTCCCGCGCGGAGGAAGTGGGATTTCACGGCGCCTTGGCCGTGGCCGCTGCCGGGGAATTACCAAAAAACTCGCTGGTCATTTCGCTGGAAACGAGCCGCGAATTGCCGCCGGTCAAAATGGGGCAGGGCGTCATCATTCGTGTGGGCGACCGGACCTCGATCTTTGATTCGACCGCCACGCGCTTTTTGATGGAGGTGGCCGCCAAGCGGAAGCGCCAAAGCAAAACCTTTCAATCTCAGCGCGCGCTCATGTATGGCGGCACGTGCGAAGCCACCGCCTACCAGGAAGTTGGTTTGCAAACGGCGGCAGTCTGCGTGGCGTTGGGTAATTATCACAATTGCGCCGACGACAACAAAATTGCCGCCGAGTATGTGAGCGTTGCCGATGCTTGTGGCATGGTTGATTTGCTGGTGGCGGCGTCGCGCGAGATGCGGAATTATTCCCGATTGACGGGCAAATTGCCGGCGCAACTCAATAAAATGCTGCGTGCAGCGCGGCGGAGGTTGAGCCGTTAAGCCGGAGTCCCGCCGGCAATCGGCAGGCGCACAGTCACGGTGGTGAGCGGCTCCGGTCGGGAGATGATTTGAATGCCGCCGCGATGCGCGGTCACGATCCATTGCGCGATGCTCAGGCCGAGGCCGCAACCATCAATGGCGGAACTGTGCGAAGCATCACCACGAAAAAAACGGTCGAACACACGCTGCTGCAATTCCGGCGGGATGCCCGGACCGGTATTCACAATTTTAAGTTCAGCGATGGAATCGATGCGTCGCAGCGAAATCGTGACGGTGCCCTGGGGTTGGTTATACTTGATGGCATTGTCCGTCAGGTTCAGGAGCAATTGGCGCAAACGATGGCGGTCGCCTGCCATTGAAATCTCCTCACAAGCGCCGAGTTCAACCCTCACATTATGCGGCTGAGAAAGTATCTGCGCGTCTGCAAAGCTGTCCCGCACCAATTCATCCAAACGCACCGGTTCGTGCTTCAGATCAATCTGCCCGGCATCCGCCTTGGTCAGCAGGGAGAGGCCATCGACGATTTTAGTGAGCCGCTGGATTTCATCGAGCTGGCTCAGCAGATGCTCGCGATTGGCTGGATTTTTCTCCTCGTGCAGCGCGGTTTCCAATTCACCGTGCATGATGGTCAGGGGCGTTTTGAGTTCGTGCGAAGCGTGCAAGGTGAATTCCCGGATGCGGCTGAAGGAAGTGTCCAACCGGGCGGTCATGTCGTTGAAGACCTGGGTCAGCCGGTCCAGTTCGTCGCCGTTGCCGGTGCGGGGCAGTTGTTGATGCAGGTTGCCTTCGTGGACGCGCGCCGCGGCCTTGGTGAGCGCCGTGATGGGGGACATCGCCTTATTCATCAACCACCAACCGCCCGCCAGTCCGAGCAGGGCGCCGGGCAAACCGCACCACAGAAAAATCTCAACCACTTCGTCGGATTCATCATCCCGGTTCTTTGCGCTGGCATTTTGGCCATGATGCTTATGGGCATTTTCCGCGCGCTCGACCACCACTTCATGATAAGTCAGCACGGAAATCAGGGCCGTGGCGGCAAACAGGATGCTGGCGTACCAGAGCGTTAAGCGATTCCGAATCGTCACGCGTGTTCCTTCAACGTGTAACCCACGCCCCGCACCGTGTGCAGCAGCTTGGGTTCAAAACCGTCATCAATTTTTTCCCGCAGGCGTTTGATATACACGTCCACCAGATTGGTGCCGGGATCAAAATCGTAATCCCAGACTTTTTCCAGGATGGCCATGCGCCCGCAGATGCGGCCGGGGGAGCGCATGAGGAATTCCAACAGCCGATATTCCCGCGTCGTCAGCTCGAACGTCGTGTTGCCGCGTTGCGCCTGGCGCGTGAGGGTATCGAGCGTGAGATTGCCGACGCGCATGACGGCCGATTTCGGTTCCACTCCGCGGCGGCCAATCGACCGCACGCGCGCAATTAATTCCGCGAGCGCAAAAGGTTTGGCGAGATAATCGTCGGCTCCGGCGTTTAAACCTTCCACCCGCTCATTCACCTGACCGCGGGCGGAGAGCAGCAGGACGGGGGTGTTGTTCTTCTGTTCGCGCAACTGGCGGAGCACACTCAGTCCATCGCGACCGGGCAGCATGATGTCCAGCACGATGGCATCGAAAGGGGTTTGGGCAGCCAGCAGCAGCGCGTCCGCGCCATCATGGGCAACGTCCACGGCAAAACTTTCCGCCTGCAATGCCTTGCGAATAAAGGAGGCGGTTTTCTTTTCGTCTTCAACGACCAGGATACGCATTAGCTTGGTTATATCACTGATAAGACATTTGCCAACAGCGGACATAACCGCGAGGCCGCCTGTGTGATTGTTCATGGCTGGTTGATTTCAACAACCCTGCCATTCCAACAGAACGGAATGAAGGTCGCATGAACGCTAAATGAGAAGATTGTCATTATCGCCCGGATCAAGACCGGCAATCGGGCCAATTTTCAGGATAACCATGGCGCCGGAACAATGCTTTTGCAAGTTTCCAGCCTGTGTTAGACTATTCGCCGAATGAATTTATCGACTGTGCCGGTTGAAACCAATGACCCGATTAATGCCCGCATCCTGGCGGTTTCGGAGGATAAGATACAGGGCTTTCAACGCGCGCCGCTGGGGGAAATTGCGCGGCTCGCCGACGTGCCCTTACCGGTGGTCATGGAACGAATCCAAGCCATGCTCAAGACGGGGACCATCCGGCGTGTGCGGCAGACCTTGATGGCCACCAATCTGGCGCCGGGCTCGCTCGTGGCCTGGCAGGTGCCGGCAGACCGTCTGGAAGCCGCCTTCGATTACATGTTCCAAAAAGACCCGTTTTCGGGGCATGTGGTGATTCGTTCCACCGACGCGGCCACGCCGGGCTCGAACTACAAGCTCTGGACGACGCTGAAGGTGCCGCAAGGTTTTTCAATGCAGAAGCATGCCGATTTTCTGCTGCGCCAAACCGGTGGCGAACACTATCGCCTGATGCCGGCCAAGCGTTTGTTTGCGCTTGGCGTCGGGCATGTGCGCCGCCGCGGCATGGCGGCCGGCAGCAAAGCGGACGCACTCGCAGAAGTGATGGATGTGAACGTGGTGAAATTGAATGAGTTGGAATGGCGTGTGCTGACGGCCTTGAAGCGCGAATTTGAGCCGGAGGAGATCACGGAGCAATTATGGCAGCGGCGGGCCGAGGAGGCGCAAGTGCCGCTGGAGACATTTTACGAAATCGCGGAAGACTTAAATCGCCGCAAAGTAATCGGGCGGTTCTCCACTTTTCTGGAGCATGTCAAGACGCTGGCGACGGGTGAGCGGGTGACCCGTTTTAATGCGCTGTTCCATTGGGCGGTGCCGGCGGGCCGTGAGATTGAAACCGGCCGGGAAGTGGGCCGTCACCATATATTGACGCATGCCTATTGGCGCGAGGGCGGCCCGGAATTCCGCAACGTGAACATCATGGCCGTGGCGCACGGCACGGACAAGGAAGTGGTGTTGCAGCACAAGACGGCCATTGATGAACATTTACGTAGCATCAATATTCCGGTGAGTTACACGAATGTATTCTGGGGCGGGCGCAGCGAAATCAAGCCGTCTGAAATCTCCCCGTTCGCCTACAGTGAGTGGTGCCAGAGTGTGGGGCTGAATCCGGAAAGCATGAAGGACTGACGGACGACGCTTCATTTTTCAAGTTTTACGGTGGTGACCTCGTGCCACTGGTAATTGGTGCTTTGCGCCGGTCCGGAGCCGCCCGGATTTCCACTCGGATTGCTGGGCCTGTTGATGACCATTTTCATGTCATTGTTCCCGGCGGTATCAATGATCATCCCCATTTCCGGGTCGAACCAGGACACACCCGAAATGGTGCCCTCGAGGCTGGAAACGGATGTTCCCGCCGGATTTAAATTTGGATCGGGTTTGGTTTTGACGGTGGATTGAAACTCCAGGCGGGCGCAGTTGCGATTCTGATGCATTTCCCAACCATGGAAGGTGCACGTGGATTCCGCCGCTGCGACAGCGCTCATGGGACCAATCGGCAGTTCTTCATGAACCGCCCAGGCGTCGCCCGGTTGTACCGCCTTGGCTGGCAGGCAACGGTGCAGCCCGTTTATCATCTGCTTGAGATAACCCTCGCTAAACGCAATCCTGGAGAACGCGGAAGTCTCCGCCGACGCGCCGGAGGAAAGCCGCATTTCCAGTTCATCAATGCCTTCCATTCGCTCGACCTCGTTGCTGGCGTTCAGGAAATATCGGATTTTGGAGCCAACAACTTTTCCATATAAATCGGTCAGTGAATTCGGCTTCTCCGCCAATGATTTTTCCGTCGAATCGTAATTCAGCACCGTCTTGCCTCCCAGGACAGTCCGATCCCGGATACTGAGGAACTCCAGTTCCACTTCATGTCCGCCTTCCGGGGTTGCCTGCAACACCGTCAGCCCGTATTTCTTTTCCCGGATCAGGTCTTCCTTCACGGGATCAGCCTCGCCTGGATTACGATACTCGCCGTCCCTTTTCATTTCCATGTCCAACACAATGCGCTCGCCCACCGGCGGCCATTTCCATTTCAACTCCACCCGACCTGCCGGCGGCGTTGAGGTGGAGGAGCGCTCGTGGAACGCAATGGCAACCCCGACGACGGCCAGACATATGAAAACAGTGGCCGACACGGCTGATCCACGCCAAAACGATTTGTTGATGGTTGTATTCATAGTGTGAGCGGAAGGTCGAGGGTGAGCGGGAGGCGCGATCGGACTGGACTTCGTCGCCACGATCGTATCCACCATCGTTTTGACTTCACTGACTTGCTGGTAGCGGAGTTCGGGTTTTTTTGCCAACGCGCGCAACACCACTTCATCCAGCCGCACGTCGATTTGAACTTTGTGCGACGGCGGTTCGATGCGTTTGCCGGGCAATTCGCCGGTGAGCATCTCGTAAAAAACAACACCCAGCGAATAAATGTCGGCGCGACTGTCCACGCGCTGTGGATCGGTCTTCTGTTCGGGTGCGCTGTAGCCAGGTGTTCCAACGGCGGTCTGCGTGGCGTTTTCCGGTGCGGCGGGTGCGCCGGCATTGCCGCTGGCGTTGACCGTGCCGAGCATTTTGGCAATGCCGAAGTCAGCAACCTTCACCCGGCCGGCTTTGTCGAGCAGGAGATTCTCCGGCTTGATGTCGCGATGAACGATGCCCCGGTCGTGGGCAAATTGCAGCGCGTCGCATAGCGGCGGCACGATGGCCAATGCCTCCTCTGGCGTGAACTTCCGGGCGCGCAGAAGCTGGCGCAAATTCACGCCGTCCACGAATTCCATGAGCAGGTAATAAAACCCGCCCGCTTGCCCAAAGTCGTGAATGGTGACGATATTCGGATGGTTCAATGCCGCGAGCGCATGTGCCTCATGCGCAAAACGCCCGGCAAACTTCGCGTCATGCACGCGCTCCGGAGCAAGGAGTTTGAGGGCAACGAGGCGGCCCAGGCTTTTTTGCCGAGCCTTATAAACCACCCCCATCCCGCCACGTCCGAGACACTCGAGGATTTCAAGCTGTGGAAAATGCGGCGCAATTTGTTCGGGCGGCAGTGGTGGCTGTGCGGCTGGCTCCGCGTCAATCTGCGTTGGCATCATCGCCTCGGCCATCAGACAGCGAGGGCACAGGCCGGCCGTGGCGGTCGAAGGCAACGCCATGCCGCACTTTGGGCAGGAGTTCGAAGATGCCGTTGGCTCGCTCATACTGGTGTCCTGACGTGATCTTGTGGTTTGGTTACCAACATTTTTCTCAACCTCCCAATGCGGCGAACAGGGCGCGCATTTCCGCCTCAACCAGGCCGGGGTCGTCGAGCGTGCCGGCAACTTCCGCCTTCAGCAACTCGCGGAAGCGCCGCTTCAACCGATGCACCGCAACCTTCAGCGCATTCGCATTCATCCCGCAACGGGTCGCCAGCGCCGCCTGGTCGCCACGCGCGGCATCCCCGGTGAGCCACGGTTTGACCATTTCGAAGAAATCCGCCCGACCTTCAGCGACGCATTCGCGCCGGAGGGCGTCCAGCGCGTGCGCCACCACCGTCAGCGCCCATTGCTGGTCGAAAGCGGCGTCGGGCGACAACACACCCGCATCCGGCACCGAACCAGCTTCGGTTTCATGGAGCGAAATGTTTTCCACTCCGCCACCACGTTTAAGCCGCCGCTGCGCCGCGCGCTGATGCGAGAGAAAATGCTTCACCGCACCGAGCAGATAGGAACGGAACCGTCCGCGCTCCTGCTCGGCGCGTGCGATGGTTCCACCCGCCAGCATGTGTGCGAAGAAGTCATGCGCGAGTTCGCGCGCGGTATCCGCATCCCGCAACTCGTAGCGGAGGAATGCGGCCACCGGTTCGTAGTAGGCGTTGCACAATTCGGCCAGGGCGCGGCGCCCCTCCGGCGAATTGGCTTTCGCCCGGCTGACCTGCGTCCAGCGGGTCGTCCGAAAATCCTCGCCCGGCGATCCCGGCAGGGGGTGGCGCGGCGTCGGTGGTGTCGGTTCAGCGCTCATCGGAATCTGGGCAAATCATGCCACAGTTGCCTGACGTTTTGAAAGCGAATGGTTACCCGTTTTTGCGTCGCCTTCTGCAAAACCGCCTGAAACGTCCGCCCGAGCCTTTGCTCGCACAGGCGCATACGTAATATTTATCCCTAACCCGCCTTTTGGGCTTCGACAGCGACGGGCGGCACATAGCCTCGCGAAAGGCGTTGCCAGGCGATGAGGCCGGTGATCAAGGAAACGCCGCCGCAAATGACGTAAGGAAACGCAGGATTTTTGAAGAAGAGGGCGGCGGAGAAAAGCGGCCCGACAATGCGAGCCAAACTGCCGCAGCCTTGCGCCACCCCAATGGTGACACCTTGTTCGTTCGATGGCGTCAAGTTGGAGATCATGCCAAAAACCGGCGGCCGCGCGAGACTGGAACCAATGGAAAGCAATCCCAGGAAGGTCAGGATAGCAGGCCAACCGTTGGCAAAAGGCAGGAATCCAAGACTGACGCCCACCAGGAGCAGGCTCAGCGCCACCAGCTTCGGCTCGCCCAAGGCTTTCACCAACCGGCCGGTGAGACCGCCTTGCACCAAGGCTCCCACGAGGCCCGCGTACATGAACAGATTCGTGACGAGCTTGATTCCTTTTTCGCTTTCCGGGGTGATGTCGGGAAATTTCTGAAAAATCAGCAGGCCGAGCGTGGTTTCAAAACAGGTGAACGCAAAAGTGGCGAGGAAGAAAACCCCGATTAACAATCCAAGCTTCGGTGAGGTCAGGGTATGCATCCATTGATTCAAGTGTGGACGTTGCGCCACTGCCTGGGAGTCGGGTTTGCGGCTTTCCGGCAGGATCAGAAGCGCGAGGAGAAAATTGAGGGCACAGAGGCAAGCTGCAACTTCGCCCGGACCGCGGATGCCGAAATACTCGCGCGCGAAGCCACCCAAAGGCGGACCGAAAATGAAGCCCAACCCAAAAGCCATGCCAATGAGGCCCATTTTTTTGGAGCGCTGATCGGGCGGAGTAATGTCGGCGATGTAGGCTTGGGCAACGGTGATGTTCGCGCCACAAAGCCCGGCAAAAGCACGCGAGAGAAACATCACCAGCAAAGCTGTTCGCCCTTGCAGCCCCGAGCCATAGGCAAAAATGACATACGAAATGGCGGCGCCTGCCGTGCTCATCAGCAGCACCGGACGCCGGCCAATTCGGTCGGAAAGCCGTCCAAGCAGCGGGGCAAAGACAAATTGCATCAGCGAAAATACCCCCATCAATGCGCCAATTTCCCAGCCGGAAGCCGAGAGCATTTTGCCGTAGATCGGAATCAGCGGAATGACGATGCCGAACCCAATCAGGTCGATGAATACGGTCAGGAAAATGATAAGGACGGAAGGTTTTCTCATATTATTTGAAGGAAACCCGGGTCCAAACGTCGATCTTTTGATTTAACCGCATGGCGGAGAGTCTAATGCGGCGTGAACGCCCGTCAAGTGAGTGTGCGCCGGTGCAGTAATTGGCTTTGCCGCCACAGAATTGAATTGTGAATATCGTGAGAACTAGTTCTAGTATGTTTCGATTGTCGAATTAACGTAATCATATTTTGCTTAACCCATGATTGACTCCCTATCCGAGGGCGCGGGCGCGCCGGCAGATTTGAAGAAGACCCGGCGCAAAAAAGCCGGCTTTTCCGACGCCGCTCCCAGGTTGGATCGTCTCCCGCCGCATTCTACCGAGGCGGAGCAGGGCGTGTTGGGTTGCGTGCTGTTGTCGCCCGGCGATTGCCTGGGTCAGTGCGTGGAAAAATTCAAGGCCGGGGCGGAGGTGTTTTATGATCTGCGCCACCAGACCGTCTATGAAACGCTCGTGGAGATGTACGACCAGCGGGTCGCCATCGACGTCATCACGCTGCAGCAGAATTTGAAGGACAAGCAACGCCTGGAACAAGTGGGCGGAATTACTTATCTCGCTTCCCTGCCGGACATGGTGCCCTCGGCGGCGAACCTGGCGTACTATCTGGACATCGTTCAGGAAAAATATGTGCTGCGGAAAATGATCCAGACCTGCACCGAAGTGGTGGGCCGGGTTTATGATCATGAAGGCGAGGTCGATAGTTTGCTGGATGAAGTGGAGCGGGACATTCTGCTCATCAGCGAAACGCGGGTGGAAGGCAAGACCGACAAGATCAAGGATCTGGTCAAAAAGGCGATCAGCACAATTGAAGATTATCATCAGCGCCAGGGGATGCTGACCGGAGTGGGAACCGGATTTGCGGATTTGGATAAAATGACCAGCGGATTGCACGGCGGGGAAATGATCGTGATCGCCGCCCGACCGAGCATGGGCAAGACCTCGCTGGCGATGAACATTGCCGAGGCGGTGGCCATCGACCAAAAACTGCCGGTGGGCGTGTTCAGCCTGGAAATGACCTCGGAATCCCTCGTCTTGCGCATGTTGTGTTCCCGGTCGCGGGTGAACCTGCGGAATGTGCGCGAGGGTTTCCTGGCGGAGCGGGATTTCCCCAAGCTGACCGGCGCGGCGGGCAAGCTGGCCAATGCTCCTTTGTTCATCGATGACACGTCGGGGATGTCGATTTTGCAATTGCGGGCCAAGGCCCGGCGCATGTCCCAGCAATATGGCATTAAGCTGTTTGTAGTTGACTACCTGCAGCTACTCCATTCTACTGCGCGCCGTGCCGAAAACCGGCAGCAGGAGATAGCTGATATCTCCAACGGCATCAAGTCACTGGCCAAGGAATTGGATGTGCCGGTGATAGTCCTGAGCCAGTTGAATCGCGAGCTGGAGAAAGATAAGGACCGCAAGCCGCGGTTGTCGGATTTGCGCGAGTCGGGTGCGATTGAGCAGGATGCCGATGTGGTGGCTTTGTTGTATAAGCCCAGCCGCGAGGATGACGAGGGCGGCGGCAGTGAGGAACAGGATGCGGTGCCGGTGAATCTTTTGATTGCGAAACAGCGCAACGGACCCACCGGAGATGTGCACCTGACGTTCCTCAAGTCTTATACCCGGTTTGAGAGTGCAGCAAAGGTCAGTGACGATGATGTGCCGAATGAAAAATAGCCGATGAAATTCGTGATCCGCCATGGCGGCCTCTGCTTGCTGCTCCTGTTGTACTGGCTGCCCGCTGCCCCGGCACAATCGGCATTGGATCGGGTTGCCCAGATTGTCGTGACGAACATTGGTCCGCCCGCCGTCAGCGAAGATTTGGTCCGGGCCAACATTCACGTCAAGGTGGGCGCGCCCTATGTCCGCACCAGCATCGATGACGATGTGCGGAACCTCTACGCGACCGGTTACTTCTATAATATCCAGGTGCTGGACAAATTGAGTCCCGAGGGGGTGGTCCTGACTTACATCCTCGAAGGCAAGCCCAAGCTGACCAACATCAAGTTTGAAGGGAACACCAAATTCAGCAACGAGAAGCTGCTCAAAAAGGTGACCTCCAAAATCGGCGATCCGCTGGACGAGCTGAAACTTTTTTCCGACAGCCAGGAAATTGAAAAGATGTACCAGAAGTCCGGTTACCCGCGCACGACGGTGAAGTACGTCTTGAACAACGTTGACGAAGCGGCCGGGCGCGCGGGGGTGACGTTTGAGATCAAGGAAAGCACCAAGATTAAAATTGTGGAGGTGGATTTCACCGGCGCTCATGCCTTCAGCCAAAAAAAGTTGCGCCATGTCATCAAAACCCGCAAGCACTGGTCCCTCTCCTGGCTGACTCGCAGCGGCATTTTCAAGGAAGACCAGTTTGAGGATGACAAGGAAACGCTGGCCGACTTTTACCGCAGCCGCGGCTACATTGATTTTGAAATCCGGGACATCCGGATCACCAATCCCACGCCCCGGAAGATGAAGATCGAATTCGTCATTGACGAGGGCAACATCTATAAGGTGGGGTCGGTCAAGATCGAGGGTAATACCCTGTTCAGCACCAACGAGATTGTTCACGGGTTGATTGCCCAGCATGAGCGCAACCGTTCCAAGACGAAGATTGGCGAACATGGATTGGAGGCGGATACCGGCATGACGTTCACCCCGCAGGCGCTGGACAACGATATTCAGGCCATCCAGGATTTTTACGGTTCCAAGGGTTACATCGATGTGAACCAGGGCGGCAATCTCCGGGTCAACCGGATTCCGAATACCGAGACCGGCACCATGGACCTGGATTACCATATTGATTCAGGCGCTAAATCGTACATTGAAAAAATCGTCATCAAGGGCAATGCCAAGACGAAGGACAAGGTGATCCGCCGCGAGTTGGCCGTCTCGCCCGGCGATGTGTTCGATATGGTGCGCGTCCGGTTGAGCAAAAACCGTTTGGAGGGGTTGGATTACTTTGAGAAGGTGGATACGAAGATCGAGCCGACCGTGGTGCCGAATCGTAAGGATTTGATTGTGGGAGTGGATGAAAAATCGACGGGCCAGTTCACGTTCGGTGCCGGGTTTAACACGGTGGACAGCCTGCTTGGTTTTGCCGAAATCAGCCAATCGAACTTCGACCTGTTCAAGCCGCCTTATTTCACCGGTGGCGGCCAGAAATTCCGGTTGCGTGTGCAATTGGGCACCCAGCGTCAGGATTATTTGGTCTCCTTCGTGGAGCCCTGGTTTCTGAATCGGAAGCTTTCCCTGAGCGTCGACTTGTATCACTCCGTCCTCAACTTCCAGAGCGCGGACAATTTATATGATGAAACGCGCACCGGCGCCCGGTTCGGATTGACGCGGGCCTTGGGGAGTGAATCTTTGATTGGCAACGTCAGCTACAACGTGGAAAACATCGGGATCATCAATGTCAGCACCAACGCGCCCAACACCATTTTGCGCGACTCCGGCAACACGCTGTTGCAACGGTTCGGGGCGGGCCTGGCCTGGGATACGCGCAATAACACCGAGTTATCGAACAAAGGACAGCGCACCGAGGTTTCCGGTGAAATAACCCAGGGCGACCGGAGTTTTTTCAAACTGCGCTTGCGGAGCGCGTGGTATTTCAAAGGCTTCGCGCCGGGGCATGTGCTGGAAGTGGTGGGCCGTGCCGAGGTGGCGGAGCGGTTGTCCAGTCAGGATGTGCCGTTTTTTGATCGCAACTATCTGGGCGGGCAAAATGACCTGCGCGGTTACGATTACCGCGGCGTCGGGCCGCGGGAGGTAACCCAGGACGGAATTACATTCGAGCCAATCGGCGGTGATACCACCTGGTTTGGATCTTTGGAGTACAGCGTGCCGGTGATTTCGCGGCTGCGATTTGCGGCATTTTTTGATGTTGGCAACGTTTCCGCGCGGCCGTTTAGTTTTAGTGGCACGGACGTATTTAACAAGAATGGCACTGTAGCTGGCAATACCGGCACCTATTCCGACAACTGGGGCCTGGGACTGCGATTGGACATCCCGCACCTGGGGCCGTTGCGGCTGGACTACGGCATTCCGCTCCATCATGATCGATTTAACAGCAACTCCGGGAAGTTCCAATTTGGTGTTGGTTTTTCCCGCCCGTTTTGATAATCCAAAGAGCTTGGGAATTTAATTACAACATGAAGACTATTTTAAAGCGAATTTTGCCGGTGTGCATGCTGGTTACACTGATGACGTTATCGGCCGCGGCGCAGGGCCGGATTGGAACCATCGATTTGCGCAAGGTGTTTGAAGATTATTGGAAGCGCCAGCGGGCCGAAGCCGCCTTGAAGGAACACGGCGCGGAACTGGACAAGCAGTACAAATCCTACTTGGAGGATTACAACAAGACCAACGACGATTATAAAAAGTTGCTGGAGGCGGCCAATGATCAATCGGTCACGCTCGAGGAACGGGAAAAACGCAAAAGCGCGGCTGAGACAAAGCTGGTCGAGATCAAGAGCAGCGAGAACAGCATTCGTCAATTTCAAGCCAAGGCGCAGGAAGACCTCGGTTTGCAACAGAAGCGGATGCGCGACACGATCCTACAGGAGATCCGCACGGCCATCAATGCCAAGGCCAAGGTCGGTGGCTATTCACTGGTCATCGATATAGCCGGGGAAACCGTTAATAACACTCCCGTGGTTCTTTTTTCCAATGGCGACAATGATTTGACTGACACGATTCTGGCGCAACTCAACGCCGGAGCACCGCCGGTCACCCCAACTGAAACGCCTGCCGAGCCCGCCAAGACGCCCGACAAGAAAAAGTAAGCGGCGGACGGATGAGTGAGCGGGGGAGGTCCCCGCGCAACTGCTGGTGGCTTATTCCTGGCTGAGCCGTTGTTTCGGTGTGTCGAGCAGCATTTGATGCGCTTCGCGCAGGACGCCGGGAATTTTTTCAGCAAACGGACTGCGACTCAAACAAGCCTCAAGTTTTAGCTTGGGCAACTTCGCTGCGTTCTCACCCGGAAACCAGTGCTCGCCCTGACCGAGAAGGTTGTAACGCATCTTCCCCCAGCCAACAAGATCCAGGGACTTGGCATAGGTCCAGAGGCGGAGAATTTCCGACACATTGATCTCGCCCGGAACCGCCAGGTAATCCGGCAATCCCTCCGACCAGCGGCGACACCAATCGGCTCCCAAGACGTTTTCCATCTCTGCGCGGAGCCGTTTTTCAATCGGCCCAATGGTGGCGGGGATATTGTCGTAATATTGCAACGCCTTGATGTGTTCATCAAAGTCACCAGGTTGGGCGGCGCCGCAACTCAGCGTGTGCACCTCGGGGCGGGCGAGACAATAAAGGTCGTTAAAGATGATGGGCGAAAGCGGCGCGCACAGATCCACGAGTTTTCGCGGCGGATCATAAAGTTTTCCGCCTTTATCGTTGGGGCTGATGATAAAAACGCCCATGTCCCGCTGGCGGGCGGCCTGGACGGCGGCCCAGTTCAGGTCATTGACGAAATACCAGTGGAGGTTGACGTAATCAAATTCATTGGTGGCAATCGCATCAAGGATGATATCCGTGGTGGCGTGGGTGGAAAAGCCCAGGAACCGGATGCGGCCTTCCCGTTGCAATTTCCGCGCGGCGGCAACACAACCGTTTTTCTTGAGTGCAAAGTCAAAAAGCTGCCGGTTATTGATGCCATGCAGTCCGAGCAGATCAACATGGTCCAGCTTGAGATACTTCATCGACTGGTCAAAAGTCTTCAGGAAATCTTCCGCTCGCTGCATGGGCGCGATCTTGGTCTGAACAATAATTTTGTCCCGGGGTAAAGTGGGGAGGACGGCGCCCAACTGCATTTCCGAGCTGCCATAACCGCGGGCGGTTTCGATGTGGTTGATGCCCAATTCGATGGCGCGATGGATGGTGGCCTCAAGATTCTCCTGGTTGGCGCGGGGGATGTCACCCGGGGCCACGTCCTGCCATTTAAACTGGTAACGCATGCCGCCACAGGAGATGATGGGCATGGACAGTTCGGTGCGGCCAAAGCGACGATATTTCATGTGCGGCAAGTATGGCACAGAATTCGCATCCCGCAAAGGGGGACCGCAGGCCGGGGTGGGGATAAAATGAATTTCCAAAGGGGCGTTGACATGCTCAGTGACAATGACTAATGTTTGGGAGAAATCAACTTGATTAAGAGAACGCCATGTTTCTGAAAATTAGTTTAATTGTCGCAATAATTGCAGGTTTGGCTGTTGCCGGTCTGAATTTTGTGGTCGTCAAGGAAAAGATCACCACCACCCTCGCCGAGCGCGACAAAAACGCCGCAGATCGTGACACGGAAGCAGGTTTAAAGAGAAAGGCCGAGAAATTGGCCAAGGATACCCAAGTCACCCTGGACAAGACCAAGGTGGAACTCACCTCGACTAAGGAAGAGCGAGACACCGCCGTGGCCACCGCGGAGGACCTAACCAAGAAGGCCGCACAGCTTGCGGACACTCTGAAGAAAACCCAGCTGGATCGAGACACCGCCGCGAATGAACTGGCTGCTTGGAAGGCTTTTGGAATTCCCATTGAGAATATCAAGGCGACACTGGCGTCACTGAAGTCGGTTACCGAGGAGCGCGATGCCATCAATCAGGAAAAGAAGATTTTGTTCGCCGCCAATGTTAAGTTAAAAAACGAACTGGCAGGTTATAAGGATCCGGAAACCGCCGTGGAATTGCCGGTTGGCCTGAAGGGCCGGGTGCTGGTGGCCGATCCCAAGTATGATTTTGTGGTGCTGGACATCGGCGAGAAATCGGGTGTCCTGGAACGGGGCCAGATGCTGGTCAATCGCAATGGCAAACTCGTTGCCAAGGTGAAGATCACGAGCGTTCAACCGGACCGCTGCATCGCCAACGTAATGCCGGGTTGGAAACTTTCCGACGTAATGGAAGGCGACCAGGTCATCTACTAATTTGAAGTCAATGAAAACCATTCGCAACTCATGGCTCTGGCTCGCGCTGCTTTGCGCAGTCCTCGCACTGGGTTGCGCAGGTTGCACCACCACGGAGGCGGACAATGCTTCCCCACGTCCTTGGAACTCCCCGGAAGGCTGGCAGGGCGGTGCCTTGGGCGGCGCGCTTGGTAACAGGGGCGGCGGTTACTAAAGTCGGTTTTCTTCCAGACTGAAGGCGGGCTTCTCTTCTCCTTCCAACTACTTGGCTACCTCGATGCAGCGTGTCTCGCGGATCACCGTGATCTTAATCTGGCCGGGATATTGGAGTTCCTCCTCGATCTTTAGGGCGACGTTGCGCGCGAGCGCGTAGGCCTGCTCGTCCGTGACTTGATCCGGTTGGACCAAAACACGCAATTCCCGGCCCGCCTGAACGGCGAAACATTTTTCCACGCCCGGGAAGGCGAGCGCAATTTTCTCAAGGTCTTCGACCCGCTTCAGATACGTGGCCATGCTTTCCGAGCGTGCGCCAGGTCGGGAGGCGCTGATGGCATCGGCGGCGCTGACCAGAATTCCCCACGGCCCAACGGGCGGCACATCATTGTGGTGCGAAGCCACGCCATTGACCACGGCTTCGGATTCTCCATGGCGTTTGACCAAGTCCGCGCCCACCACGGCATGCGGTCCTTCGATCTCGTGATTGACCGCTTTGCCGATATCGTGCAGGAGCCCGGCACGCTTGGCGGTGGTGATATCCAGGCCCAGTTCCCCGGCCATCAGGCCCATCAGATGAGCGACTTCGACCGAATGGTTGAGCACATTTTGCGAGTAGCTGCGGCGGAAATGCAGCCGGCCCAGCAGCTTGACAATTTCCGGGTGCATCGTCGGCAAGCCGGCTTGCAGCACCGCTTCTTCACCGAGGCGGACGATGGTTTCATCCATCTCTTGCGCCACTTTGGCCACCACTTCCTCGATGCGCGTGGGGTGAATGCGGCCGTCGAGGATCAACCGGTTCATCGCTTCGCGCGCGATCTCTCGGCGCACAGGATCGAAGCCGGACAACACCACCGCATTTGGGGTGTCGTCAATCAACACGGTAATGCCTGTGGCCGCTTCAAAGGCGCGGATGTTGCGTCCATCCCGTCCGATGATGCGGCCTTTCATGTCTTCACCCTGCAACGCGATGGTCGCGGTGGTGGTTTCAAAAGTATGTTCCCCGGCGTAACGCTGGATGGCCACGCTGATGATTTGCCGGGCCTTTTCCTCGGCCTTGTCGCGCGCCTCTTCCACGATATTCCGCGCGAGCTTGCCGGCATCCTGCGATGCCTCCTGCTCAATCTCCTGCAAAAATTGTGTGCGGGCTTCCGCCTGGCTGAGATGCGAAAGGGCCTGTAATTGTTCGCGACGCAACCGGGTAAGCTGATCCAATTCCTGTTGTTGCGCTTCGAGGATTTCCGATTTCCGTTTCAGCGCTTCCTTTTGTTCCCGGAGACCTTTTTCGACCTGCACCACGCCTTCCAACTGGGTGTTGATCAGGCCTTCGCGTTCGCTGAGCCGGCGTTCCAATTCCGCCCGCTCCTGACGCCGCGCAGTAAAGGATTGTTCCGTTTGTTCGCGAATTTTGGCGGCCTCATCATTGGCGGCCAGACGGGCGTCACGCACGATGGCTTCGGCGTCGCGGCGAGCATTTTCGAGGAGGGAACGGCCATTAAGGACTTCCGCTTTTCGGGCACTGGTCTGTTTCCACCAAACCAGGAGAAAGGAAAGCACGCCGCCGGCAACGAATAAGCCGGCGCCTTCAGCAAGAATATTTGCCAACAAGATCATTTCAAAACCGGGCGCGGGCTTGCAACCCATTGCCAGCGACTCGGCGTCAAGATACAGCTTAAACGAACGTCATGCGGTTCGACCGGGATTTGGCTGACCACTTGTTGGTCGAATGCCACCCCACAAGTCGGACCTTTCAGGGCGGCCAACAACTGATCGTAAAATCCCTTCCCCCGACCGAGTCGGTGTCCGCCGAGGTCAAAGGCTACCCCAGGCACGAGGATTAAGTCCAGACGGTTTAACGGGATTTTAACGCACGTCTCCTGCGGTTCGCGGATGCCGAATTGTCCATTGCGAATGTCGCGCGCGATTTCCTGGATTTGACAGGCGGCGTAGGCGTTCTTTTCGGGGTCGAAGCGGGGCAGGGCCACTGTTTTGCCTGTGGCCAGGGAGTCCCCCACCAGTTGCCAAATATCCAGCTCTTCCGGCAGGGGGGCATAGAACAGGATGGCATGGGCCTGACGCCAGATTTCCTGTTGTTCCAGCCGGGCACAGGCTGCCTGCGACGCAGCGACCCGTTCTGCCGGTGACATTTTCTTCAGCTCGGCGCGAATTTGCGCGCGCAGATTGGTCTTGGCCAGTTGGAGGACGTCGCTCATCGTGGTTTACGCGATTGCGCGAGCATGACGCGCCATTTCTCCACCCGTTCCTTGATCTTTTTTTCCACGCCCTGATCGGTCGGGGCGTAATAATGTTTATCGGCGCCGAGATAATCCTGCGGCGTAAAATGGTCCGGATGATCGTGGGCGTATTGGTAACCCTCGCCATGGCCGAGTCGCTCGGCTCCCTTGTAATGGGCATCGCGCAGATGTTCCGGCACGGCCAGCGTGCGACCGGAGCGCACATCCTCCAGTGCGGCGTCAATGGCCACGATGCTGCTGTTGCTCTTGTGCGCGGTGGCGATGTAAATGGCGGCTTCGGCAATGGGAATCCGCGCTTCGGGCCAACCGACAAATTCGGCGGTCTGATGCGCGGCATTGGCCAGCACGAGGGCCATGGGATCGGCCAAGCCAACATCTTCCGCCGCGCAGATCATTATCCGCCGCGTAATGAAGCGCGGATCTTCCCCGGCGTGAATCATCTTGGCCAGCCAATACAGGGTGGCGTCCGCATCACTGCCGCGCATGGATTTGATGAAGGCGGAAATGGTATCATAGTGCGCATCGCCATCGCCGTCGTAGACAATGGCTTTGCGCTGGATGCTTTCTTCAGCAACGGCAAGCGTGATGTGAACGATGCCGGTTTCCGCCGGCGCCGTCGTCAGCGCGGCAATTTCCAGCGAGTTCAACGCTTTGCGGGCGTCGCCATCGGACAACTTGGCGATGTGCCGCAAGGCAGTCTCGTCCGCTGCGATCTTCATGTAACCGAGACCGCGCTCGACATCGGCCAGCGCGCGTTGCATCAGGTCGTAAAGCTCTTGTTCGGAGAGGGGGCGCAGTTCAAAAATCTGGGAGCGGGAGACGAGCGGGGAGTTGACGAAGAAAAACGGGTTGTGCGTGGTGGCGCCGATCAGGCGGATGACGCCGCTTTCCACGTCGGGCAACAACACATCCTGCTGCGCCTTGTTGAAGCGGTGGATTTCATCAATGAATAGAATGGTGGCCTGGCCCTTGTTCTCCAGGCGATTGCCGGCGGCGGAAAGTACGCGGCGCATGTCGGCCACGTTGGATTCCACACCGCTGAGACGCTCGAACTTGCTTTTAGTTTGGCGGGCGATGATTTGGGCCAGGGAGGTCTTGCCCGTGCCGGGCGGCCCGTAAAAAATGAGCGACTGAATCCGGTCCGCCTCAATGGCGCGACGCAGCAATTGACCGGGACCCAGGATATGGGTTTGGCCGGCATATTCAGCGAGATTGCGCGGCCGCATCCGGGCGGCCAGCGGTGCATGACGCACCGATTCCGCGGGCTTTTCCGAAACGGAAGCCTCGGGCGCGGTTGGAGTTACAAACAGCTCATCTCCTGACATTGAAAGGAAGTTACCAGCTTGAGCGCAGTTTACAAAAAATAAAAAAAGCTTTGAAATGCCTGAAAGCGTTGTGGTGTCTCGATAAAGAAAGAAACCCCACCGTAATGCCGTGTATAACAGTTCCTTTGAACTTCTTAGGAACAGGTGGAACCCGATCGATTTCTTTCGACTTCCAGCGAAGGCCTGTCGGCCACAACCGAAATAGGGGCTCCGTGTTTTGTTAATTACGGTTCAAGGACATGTGTTAGAATCACGAACATGGCAGGGTAAATCTGATGCTCTCAAGCATTCCAAAGAGCGATGCGCCTAAACAAACGGCGCTTTCAACTGAAAAAACTATGACCTAAACGGAGTGCTTTCTCAAGTTATTATTTTTTTAAAATCATTGCTGCGCCAGTAGTGAGGTTCCGATTTGGCAGGAAAATCGCTTGACCTGCGGTCAGGCATTGCCAAGCTAATCCTTGGCTGCGAGCCGGTGGCGTGGCTTCCGGCTCAGAACCTGCCTATCCATATGAAAAAAATAATTATTCGCATCAGTCTCGTCGTCGTCTGCCTGGTCGTGGTGGCCTTGGCCGTGGTCTTCTTTTCCTTGAATTCAATTGTCAAAAAGGGCGTGGAAACGGTCGGACCGCAACTCACCAAGGTGGAGGTCAAGCTCGGTTCGGCGGAAATTTCGCCCTTCTCCGGCAGCGGCAGGCTCTCCAAACTTTTTGTGGGGAATCCGGAGGGTTACAAGACGCCCTCGGCGTTTCAGATGGGTTCAATCAAGGTGGCGGTGAAGATTGGGTCGGTGATGTCGGATGTCATCGTGGTGAATGAGGTCAATATCCAGGCTCCGGTGATTACGTTTGAGGGCGGGCTTACCGGGGAAAATAATTTGAGCAAGATTTTGGACAATCTTAACGCTTCGAGCGCGACCCAGGAAAAGCAGAAAACCGAAGCGCCCGCCACCGCGAAGAAGGAGAAGAAATTCATCGTGAAGAAGTTGGTGTTTGAAGGCGGGATTATTAACTTGAGCCTGAAGGGTGTTGGTTCCGCGCCGCCGGTGCCGCTGCCGCCGTTGAATTTGACGGACATTGGCACCGCGCAAAATGGCGTCACCGCCGCCGAATTGACCCAGGCCATCATGAAACCATTAGTCGCTGAGGTATTAACCGCAGTGGTTCAGAATGCAGGGACCATCGGCAAGGAGTTACAGAACATGAGCAAGGGCGGGACGGATCAGTTGAAGGGCGCCGCCAAGGGCATCACCGATTTGTTTAAGAAGAAATAGCCCGGCCCGAAGCTGGAAACAGGAGTGATTGGTCCGCTGGATGCATTTTCCACAGCGGCCCGGCGCTAAAACTTCCACTGGCATTATTCGCCGGTTTTGACCTATTCTCGCCGCCTGTTAAATTTACCGGGTGTCGGGTTGTTTCCCGCATTTTATCGAAACATATGACCAGCAGTGATATACGCCAGTCGTTCCTCGATTTTTTCAAATCGAAGCAGCACACCATTGTGCCTTCGTCGAGCCTCATGCCCGATTCGCCGAACCTGCTTTTCACCAATGCGGGCATGAACCAGTTCGTGCCGATCTTTCTCGGCCAGCAGAAATGCCCCTATAATCCGCCGCGCGCGGCGGACACCCAGAAATGCATCCGCGCCGGCGGCAAGCACAACGACCTGGATGATGTCGGCCTCGACACCTATCACCACACCTTTTTCGAGATGCTGGGCAATTGGAGCTTTGGCGATTACTTCAAAAAGGAAGCCATTGATTGGGCGTGGGAACTGGTGACGGAAGTTTGGAAATTTCCGAAGAACCGCATTTATGCCACCGTCTATTCGCCGGACAAAACGCAGGGCGATCCCAGCGAGTTTGACCAGGAGGCGTATGATTTTTGGGTGGCGAAATTCTCGGCGGCAGGACTCGACCCGAAGGTGCATATTGTTTACGGCAATAAGAAGGATAACTTTTGGATGATGGGCGAGACGGGTCCGTGCGGTCCGTGCTCGGAATTGCATGTGGACCTGACGCCGCAAGGCGATACCAAGGGCGCGCTCGTGAACAAAGGCAGCGCGGAGTGCATTGAAATCTGGAACCTGGTTTTCATTCAGTTTAACGCCAATCCGGACGGGACGTTTTCACCGCTGCCGGCGCGGCATGTGGACACCGGCATGGGCTTTGAGCGGGTCACGAGCATCATCCAGTGCACAAAGAATTTCACCGATTTCACCGGCATCATTTCCAATTATGAGACCGACATCTTCCGTCCGATTTTTGATCGGTTGGAAAAGATGAGCGGCAAGCGGTATTCCTCAACGTTGCCCGCATCCGGAACCACAGGGAATACCGAGCAGGAGAAGATCGATGTCGCTTTCCGCGTGATTGCCGACCATATCCGCACGCTGAGTTTTGCAATTGCGGATGGAATTCAACCGGGCAACACCGACCGCAATTACGTCCTGCGCCGCATCCTGCGTCGCGCCGTTCGGTATGGTCGTACGCTTGGCTTCCATGAACCATTTTTCTACAAACTGGTGGATGTGCTGGCTGAAACGATGGGCGATATATTTCCTGAAATACGTGCTCGCAAGCAGCATGTGCAGGAAGTCATTCAGCGTGAGGAAGAGGCGTTCAATAAGACATTGGATCGCGGGATCGAACTGTTTGACCGGGCTTTGCGTCTCGCGCCTGAAGCAAAACTCGATTCCAGAATCAGTGGAAGCACGCTCGCGATTGACTATAAAGACGACATTGCAGTTGGGGCGATTGAAATATGTCGTGATGCCAGTGGCAAAGAAGTTAAATCGCTTTCAGGAGAACTAGCTTTTAAACTTTATGACACCTATGGCTTTCCACTCGACCTCACCGAATTGATGGCTCGCGAACGAGGGTTGTCTGTTAAGATATCGACTTTCAACGAACTCATGGAAGAGCAGCGGGCGCGAGCGCGGGCGGCGCAGAAGAAAGAAGTGATTTCGCTTTCGCAAATTGAAAATACCACACCGACGCGGTTTGTGGGATTTGAGCAGTTGCAGACAACGGCGAAGGTTTTGGAAGTGGTGAGCATCAAGGAGAAAATGGCGGTGATTCTGGATGTTTCGGCGGCCTATGCGGAGATGGGCGGGCAGGTCGGCGACACGGGCGAACTGGTGGGCGGCGGCGGGCTTTGGCGCATCGTCAGCACGCAGAAGAGCGGGAATACGTTCCTGCATTTTCTGGCGGAGAAGGATGCTCCGGCGGTGGGAACGGAAGTTCAGCTTTCGGTGGATGCGCCGCGTCGCGGTGCCATTCAGCGGCATCATACGGTGACGCATTTGCTGCATTGGGCGTTGCATGAAGTGGTGAGCCAGGAGGCGACGCAGAAAGGTTCCTTTGTGGGGCCGGACAAACTGACGTTTGACTTTAATTCGGCAGCGCTGACTCCCGCGCAAATCAGCGACATCGAGAAGATGGTGAATGAACGGATTTTGGAAAATGCCGGGGTCGCCTGGACGGAAGTTCCTTATGCCGACGTGAAGAGTCACAAGGATGTGATGCAATTTTTCGGTGACAAGTATGGCGACCAGGTGCGCGTGGTGCAGATTGGCGGCCGCGCTGGGGAGTTGAACGGGTATTCCATGGAGCTTTGCGGCGGCACGCATACGCGAGCGACGGGCGAGATTGGGTTGTTTCGCATCGTGAGTGAATCGGCTGTCGCGGCGGGAGTGCGGCGCATTGAAGCGGTGGCTGGTTTGGAAGCGTATCGCAAGGCGACGGATGAGGTTCAACTGATCAAGAGCATTGCTGGAAAGATAAATTCGCCCGTCACGGAATTGGAGAAAAAGATTGATGCCTTGCTGGCGCAGCAAAAGGAGTTGGAAAAGCAACTCAAGGCCACGCAACAAAAGGAAGCGGCGAACTCCGCAAAAGGTCTGCTCGCGCACGCCGCCACGGTGAATGGCGTGCCGGCGATTATTGAGAATTTGGGAATGGCGGATGGCGATTATCTCCAGGCGGTGGTGGATTCGTTGAAAGGCCAATTCAAGGGCGTTGTCGTGCTCGGCGGGTCGGCGAATGGCGCGGTGTCGCTGGTGGCGGCGGTCTCCCCGGAATTTACGGCGAAGCTTCAGGCGGGAAAAATTATCCAGGCCATCGCACCCATCGTGGGGGGCAAAGGCGGCGGCAAGCCGGACAACGCGCGGGGCGGCGGCAAGGATGTCGCCAAGTTGGACGAGGCATTGGCAAAGGCGAAGACTTTGATCGTTTAGAAAAAGGAACGGTAATTCAGGCAAATGATTACCTATCGCATCGGCAATGACCTGGATCTCGATGTCGTCATTGAGCTTTATTGCGCGTCCACTCTGGGCGAGCGGCGGCCGGTGGGTGACCGCGCGCGCATGAGTGCGATGCTCCGCAACGCCAATCTTGTCGTGACCGCCTGGGAGGGTGAACAGTTGGTGGGCATCGCCCGCAGTGTGAGCGACTTTAGTTATTGCACCTATCTTTCGGATCTGGCGGTGCGTGTTTCCCATCAACGATACGGTATCGGCCGGGAATTGATTCGTCGGACGCGTGAGGAAGGCGGAAAAGCGCTGCTCATTCTGTTGGCCGCGCCGAAAGCGGCGGAATATTACTCCCGCATCGGCTTTGAACAACATCCGCGAGCTTGGATTCTGCAGCCGGATGGGGAACTGAAATAAGGCGAGCAGGGCAGTATCCGGAATTGTCCGGTAGCTCAAACGTTAATTTTCTTCGCGACATCCATTTATTTCTCAGCTACTGTCAGCGGAACCCATTAAGCCGCGAAACGGCAATTCAGAGGTAACCCTGATTACACCAAGCATATGAAACAGCAGATCCATATTTCCTTAGGGGCAATGGTCGCGGGCCTTTGCCTTTTTTGCGGCGGGGCGGTTTGGGGCGAAGGTGCAGGGGCAGAGCCCAAAACGGTTTCCCTCGCTGACGTGCCGGCGGCAGTGCAAAGGACCATTCAAGCGCAGTCGAAGGGCGGAAAGTTGGGCGAGATTGAGCGGGATGAAAAGGAGGGCGAAGTAACTTATTCAGTGGGGTTGACGCAGGATGGCAAGGAGCGGGACTTTGCCGTGGCCGAGAACGGCAGACTTTCCAGTGTGGAGGTGAGCTTGGACGAGACGCCGGAGCCCGTACAAAAGGCCATTAAAACCGCGGTGGGAGGTGGCATCTTGGATAACATCGATAAAGTGTTGGAGGAAGCTGGCACGAACTCTTTTGAAGTCGATATGACGACCAAGAGCGGGGAAGACCGTGTCTTTAATGTGGGAATAGATGGCAAGCTGTTGCGTTTTCAGATGGCGCTGGAAGAATTGCCGCCCGCTGTTCGCAAGACCATTGAGTCGCAGGCGGGCAAGCCGGGGGACATTTTCCGGTCGTATGAGGGTGGAGAAATGTCGTACGAGGTGAAGCTGAATCAGAACGGCAAAGAGCGCGAGTTGAGTGTGGGGCCGGGCGGAAATCTGGAAAGCATGCAGGTGTTTCCGGCGGAACTGCCGCCGGTGGGGCAGGCGACTTTAAAGGAGAAGGTGGGCGCGGGCAAACTCATCCAAATCTATAAGGCTTTCGGCGAGAATAGAGCCTTCATGTACCACGTGGAGAGTCGCAAGGAAGGCAAGGCATTCGACTTCCTGATCGGTCCCGGTGGCCGGTTTCGCGGCTTGGATCAATAAGGCGCGGTTACAGCCGGGAGACCAGCAATTCCCGCTGGAAGATCAGTTCCTTGGGGAGATGAGAATAGAGCTTCATAAAAAGCTCATCCTGTTGCAGGAGTTCGCGGCGCCAGTCCTCATAATTGATGGTCTGAGCCCGTTCCAGTCGTTCCGGGGTGTAACCCACCAGTCCTTCCAGATCGAAACTCTCCGCGTAGGGAACCCAGCCGAGCGGGGTTTCCTCAGCATTCCCGCGACCACGGCAGCGATCCACAATCCACTTGAGCACGCGCATGTTTTCGCCGAAACCGGGCCAGAGAAATTCGCCATTGGCATCCTTGCGGAACCAATTCACGTGGAAGATACGGGGCGGATGCTTGACAAGCTTGCGCATGAAAATCCAGTGGCGGAAATATTCGCCCATGTTGTAACCGCAGAACGGCAGCATGGCCATGGGGTCGCGCCGGACCTGACCGACAGTGCCAGCCGCGGCCGCTGTCATCTCCGAACCCATGGTGGCGCCGATGTAAACACCATGGATCCAATTGAACGCCTGATAAACCAGCGGCATGGTGTCAGCGCGGCGACCGCCAAAAATAATCGCGCTGATGGGCACGCCTTGGGGGTTGTTGGCCTCGGACGAGAGCATGGGATTATTGGTCATGGGCGCTGCAAAGCGGCTGTTGGGGTGGGCCGCTTTTTCCTTGGAGGCTGGTGTCCATTTATTCCCTTTCCAATCGAGACATTCCGCAGGCGGCGGGCCATCCTTGCCTTCCCACCAGACATCGAGGTCAGGCGTAAGTGCGACGTTGGTGTAGATGGTATCGCGTTGAATGCTGTTCATCGCGTTCGGGTTGGATTTGTAATTGGTGCCGGGCATGACGCCGAAGTAACCGGCCTCAGGATTGATGGCGTGCAGACGTCCGTCTGGGCCGGGTTTCATCCAGGCAATATCATCGCCCACGGTCCAGATTTTCCAGCCCTTGAAATGCGCCGGGGGAATCATCATGGCGAAGTTGGTTTTGCCGCAGGCGCTGGGGAAGGCGGCGGCCACGTACGTTTTTTCGCCGGTGGGCGTTTCCACGCCGAGGATAAGCATGTGTTCCGCCATCCAGCCTTGTTTGCGCGCCAGATAGGAGCCGATGCGCAGGGCGAGACATTTTTTGCCGAGCAGGGCATTGCCGCCGTACGCGGAACCGACGGAGATGATGGCGTTGTCCTGGGGAAAATGGCAAATGTAACGGCGTTCCGGATTTACATCGAGCATGCAATGAAGGCCGCGATTAAAATCCTGGCTGTCCCCGAGTTGATCGTAGGCAACCTGGCCCATGCGGGTCATGATGCGCATGCTGAGAACCACGTAAATGGAATCGGTGAGTTCGAAGCCGACCTTGGTCAGGGGCGAACCGGGAGGCCCCATGAGATAGGGGACGACATACAGCGTGCGACCACGCATGCCGCCACGGGCAAGGCCGAGGAGCTTCTGATACATTTCCGCGGGGGGCGCCCAGTTATTGGTGGGGCCGGCTTCCTCCTGGGTTTCGGTGCAGATGTAGGTGTATTGTTCAACGCGGGCGACGTCATTGGGGTTGGACCGGTGGTAATAGCAACCGGGAAGTTTTTTCTGGTCCAGTTTGATGAGAATTCCTTTGGCGACTGCTTCCGCTGTTAGAAACTCCTTTTCCTTGACCGAACCGTCGCACCAGAACACCTGGTCTGGCTGGCAGAGTTTGGCCTGCTCTTCCACCCAGGCGAGCACGGTGCGGTTGGCCGTATTGCATTTCCCCAAAGATTCATTTTCCATAATTACCTCTTACTGCTTCGACTTGCGGCGTTTCCCGCATTTCCATCCATGACTAATCAATCACAAGAAAAGATAGATTACTCAACATTTTTTGGCCAATCACGGCCATAAATCAGCCGCCGCCAATACGGGGGCGGACAGCCAATAAGACATTAAAGAAGTTAACCCTCGTCCCATCAGCCAGCAAGATGGGGAAATCAAGGTAGTAAACCGTCCAAGAGGCATGGCGCCATCGCCATGACGCTGCTACTGCATGGATCTCGCCAATAGCCGCCGCAATTCTTCGCGATTTCTGGCGTCATAGAACTCACTGGGGTTGTAATCATCGGTCAAGACGATGCCGCTGTGAGGATCGGTTTCCGCAGTGTCTGCAAAGGCGGTTTCCACGTCGTCGCGACAGTCGGGGTGAACATCGGCAAAGCTGGCCGGGCGAGCCAACTTGAGGTCCGGCTGGTCGGAGGCGACAAATGCCACGTTGCCCCGGCTGGTGGCATGGATGCGGACGTTGCGGAAGACGCTTTTCAGGGTCTTGTCCAGCGAGCCGGTCAGGAAGTCATGCCCGCGCTCGAAATGGCCAAAGGTATTAATGACGAGCACGCCATTGGAGTTGAGCACGCCGTGAATGGCGCTGAAAGCCTCGCGGGTCATCAAGTGCGACGGGGAGGAATCGCCGAGGAAGGCGTCGAGAATGACGGCGTCGTATTTCTTCGTGCAACTATTTACGAATTGCCGGCCGTCACCGATGGTCAGGTTTAACTTGTCGATCGGGCAATCAAAGAGTTTTTTCGCCACCGGCACCACGGCGGGATTGATTTCCACGACGTCAACCCGGGCGCCATCGCGCAGCAGTTCGCCCGGCACAATGCCAACGCCGAGACCGATGCAGAGGGCGTCATCAATTTTAGGAGCATAGGCGCGCGCGAGGCCGTGGAGCAGGTAAGTAAAGGCGGCGGCGCTTTGTTTGGTGGCGGGGTCGTAGCTGTCCTGCACGAGAAAATCATTGAGATAAACGCGATGGACACCGCCGGAAACCTGGGGCACATCGAGGACGAGCAATTGGCCAAAGTTGGAATTGCCACGGAAGAGGGTGGCCATTTCGGGCTTGGGCGGTTGGTTGTCTTCAGCCACGCCGACAGAGCCGGTGGTGAGGCCGGCGATCATGGCGAGCAGGACCGCGGCCACCGGAGTTTGTTTGCCGTTCCACCTGAAGAAGTATCCGGCGGACACGAGCATGAGCAGACCGGCGGAAAGAAACATGGTGAGCGAATTGGGGAGAAAGGGAATCAGAACATAGCCGATCAGAATGGTGCCGAGAAAACTTCCCAGCGTGCCGATGGAAGTGAGGCGGCCCACGTTGCCGCCGACCTTGTTGACTGAGAGCGTGAGCATCCGCACGAAAAACGGGCCGACCATGGCGAGCAGCGCGAGAGGGACGAAAAAGAGAACCGTGGAAGCAAGCAAGGAGCCAAGCGCGAGCCGGAAGTTTAGGCACCAAAAGGCCACCGGCTTGACGATCAGCACCGTGAGGCAGAGATAAATGGCGGCGGCCAGAATGGCTCCGTAAAGCCGGCCCAGTTGGGGCGTGCGATCCACGAGCCGGCCACCGGCGTAATACCCGGTGGCCAATGCCATCAGCGTGACGGCAATTTGAGCCGTCCAGACAAAATGGGACGTGCCGACATACGGGGCAAGCATCTTCGCGCCGAGAATTTCGACAATCATGATGACCATGCCGGTAATGGCGGCGGTAAAGTAGAGGTATTGTCGGAGCCCGGCGGAAAGATCAGCGGTTGGGGCGGCTGGCCGGACAGGTTTAGTGCGCATGGAGCGTTTTAGCCGGATTAGGTTAAAAAGGAAATTGAATTAAATTCCGGGGTCCAAAAGCAGTGGGTGGCGGAGGAAAAATGAGAACGAGTCGCAGGCAGAAGGGTTTGCAATCGTCACGGGATGAGGGAATTATGGTAAAGTTCTGTAGCGGCTTATGAGTGCGCCAACCCCCCAGCAAACGGATGCCGATTCCGCGGAAGGCAGATGCCTTGCGCGGTCGGTGGCAGATGTTCTCGCGGAAGAGCCAACGCTCGAAGCGGTGACGGTCAACCATACCCGGAAAACCATCTCGGTGGCGACGCTCGGGCGGGCTGATGTTGCGCGGTTGACGGAGCGGGTCACGGCGAGCATTCAACAGGCGGAACAGGCGCGCGTGGAGCATCCGTGCGCGTTGTTGGCGGGAGAGGGGGATTGCCTGACGTGTGAAACTCCGCTGACCGCGCAGGAGCTACAGTCAGTGACCATCCGGCATGAAGGAGACGCGACGACGATAGCGCGGGTAACCTGTCCGACGGCACCGAAATTCTGGCGTTGGCGCGATATTCCGTGGCCACGGGTGGTGCAACGGGACGTCGAGTTTCTCGAACATGCGGAGAACATTGATGAATGGAAGGCGCAATTGGCGGCGGCGGTTTTGTGCGGCGTGTTTGGGTTGACCGGTTATTTTCTGGGAACGAATCCGCTGGCGATTTACAGCTTCCTGCTGGCGTATCTGGCGGGCGCGTGGTTTACGACGCAGGAGGTTTGGGAGCGATGGCAACAGCGGGCGATTGATGTCCATTTCCTGATGTTGGCGGTGGCGGTGGGGAGCGCGAGCATTGGCGCCTGGGCCGAAGGAACGACGCTGCTGTTTCTGTTTTCGCTTTCGGGAGCGTTGGAACATTTTGCCCTGGGGCGAACGCAGCGCGAGATTCGTTCGTTGTTCAAGGAAGCGCCGAAGGTGGCAACCGTTTTGGATGAAGCCGGGCGGGAACGCGAGCTGCCCGTGGAACGGCTGCGCCGGGGGATGCGGCTGTTGATCAAGCCAGGGGCGCAGTTTCCGGTGGACGCGGAAATTGTCAAAGGCCAGACGGCAAGCGATGAATCGAATCTGACGGGCGAGGCCGCACCGGTGGAAAAGGCGGTGGGCGATGGCGTGTTGGCGGGGACGATGAACCTTTGGGGCGCGGTGGAGGTAGGCGTGCTGCGGGCAGCGAAGGAGAGTTCGTTGCAAAAGATCATTCAATTGATCAAGGATGCGCAGCAGCAAAAGGCGCCGTCACAATTGTTCACGGATAAGTTCGGCACTTATTATACCTACAGCGTGCTGGGGCTCTCGGTGACGATGTTTTTTGTCTGGTGGCTGGGCCAGGGGCTGTCGCCGTTCACTCCCGCCGGCGGCCGGCAGAGCGCATTTTATCACGCCATGACCTTGCTCGTGGTCGCATCGCCTTGCGCGCTGGTGTTGTCCATTCCCTCAGCGGTGCTGGCGGCGATTGCCTGGGGCGCGCGGCATGGGATTCTTTTTCGCGGCGGCGCGGCGGTGGAAAAACTGGCGGGCGTGAATACGGTGGCGCTGGACAAGACAGGGACGCTGACGACCGGGGAATTGCGCGTTGAGCGGGTGGAGAGTTTTCCGCCGGGGCGGGAGCTGGAAGTGGCGCGGCTGGCATTCTCGCTGGAACGGTTATCCACGCATCCACTGGCGCGGGCCATCACCCGTTACGGGAAGCAACAGGGGTTGGAGGCGATTACGTTCGAGCATTTCGAATCAGTAACCGGGCAGGGATTGCAAACGCGGCGGGGCGAAATGAATTGTCAACTGGGCCGGCGCGAATGGCTGGCGAAAGGCGCCCATGCCGCCGCAATTTGCGAGGTGCCGGCCACGGACGCTGGTTACAATGAAGTCTGGCTTGCGGAGGGGGAATTGCTGGGGCGGGTGGTATTGCGGGATGACATCCGGACGCAGGCGCAATCTGTGGTGCGGGAAATGCAGCGGGAAGGACTGCGCGTGGTGGTGCTGACGGGGGACCGGAAAGCCACCGCGGAGCATTTAAAAGAGCAGTTGCAACTGGATGACGTGCGCGCGGAATTGAAGCCGGAAGAAAAGGTAGCGGCGATTCGGGGACTGGGACAAAACGGCCAGAGGGTGGCGATGGTGGGTGATGGCGTCAATGATGCGCCCAGCCTGGCCATGGCCGACGTGGGAGTGGCGATGGGAGCGCGCGGCTCCGACGCGGCGTTGGAACAGGCAGAGGTGGTGTTGATGCACGACCGGCTGGAGAATTTTCTGGCGGCCTTCCGGCTGAGCCAGCGGGCCCGGCGGATTATCCGGCAAAATCTGGTCATCTCGCTGGGGACGGTGGTGGTGCTAGTCTGTTTTGCCTTGCTGGGGAAAATTCCACTGACCCTCGGCGTGGTGGGGCACGAAGGGAGCACGGTGGTGGTGGTGATGAACAGCCTGCGCCTGCTCTTCGGCGGCACGCCAGTGAAGCCGGCCACGCCGGAGGGCGTGTGAGGCCGTTTAACGCCAGGCGAACTCGCTGATCTCCATGTGCCACTGGCTGCCATCCGTGACCCGCACGGCTTTCTTTTCCTGCTTGTAAACGATTTTATCCAAGTCCACCGATGGCGGCAGGATGTTGATGAGCACGTCGCCGGAAGTGAGTGAAACAATGCGGGTGCGCACTTCTGGGCGTCGGAAAAACGAGAACTTCACCAGGTCCACCGTAAAAATATGACCCGTGATACGGGCGAGGCCGTGCTCGTAAGCGTCAACCACGCCGACAAAGTGGCGGTGGGGATCCTTGTCAAAATGCCGGCGGTGAATGACGTGAATTTTTTCGCCTTTCTGGAGAATCATGGAGGGATTCTATGAAATATCCGGGAGAAGGCCAGTTTTTGTTGGTGGCTGAGGATTTGAACGCTTGAAGCGGAGGCGTGGCTGCGCTAAAGGAATAAAGCTCAAGTCCGGTTTTAAATTTATGAAAAAGAATTTTATGCAGGCGGCCATCCGTCTTTCGATCCAGATGATGCGGCGGGGCAAGGGTGGTCCGTTTGGGGCGGTGGTGGTGCGCGGGAACAAAATTGTGGGGCGCGGTTCCAACCAGGTCACGTCGAGCAATGATCCGACCGCGCACGCGGAAGTGGTGGCGATCCGGGACGCCTGCCGTCGGCTGGGAACCTTTCAACTGGACGACTGCGAGCTGTACACCAGTTGCGAGCCTTGCCCGATGTGTCTCTCCGCGATGTATTGGTCGCGGCTCAAGAAGGTGTATTACGCCAACACCCGAAAGGATGCGGCGGACATCGATTTTGACGACGATTTTATTTACACCGAGGTGGCGCGTCCGATTGCCGATCGCAAGCTCGTGATGCGGCAATTGATGCGCAAGGAAGCGCTGGTCGTCTTCAAGGAATGGAAGGCCAAGGCGGATAAAATCAGTTACTAACCCGGCCTAGCCTGCGTTTTCGAGCGGGCGGGAGGAGATTTCGAGCATCCGTTCGATGGGCAGCCGGGCACGGCGGATGATGTCATCGCTCAATTCCACACGCGGGGAGAGATTGGCCATGCAGTCGTGTAGCTTCTCCAGCGTGTTCATTTTCATAAAGTGACATTCATTGCAGCGGCAGTTTTCGGTCGGTGCGGGAATGAATTGCTTGTCCGGACATTCCTTTTTGAGGCGGTGCAACATGCCGGCTTCCGTAGCGATGATGATTTGCTTCGCCTTAACCTGCTGGCAAAAGGCGATCATTTTCTCCGTCGAACAAATTTCATCGGCCAGCATGCGCACGGCCTTGGTGCACTCGGGATGGGCGACGACGGGGGCATCGGGAAATTCCTGGCGGATGCGCATGATGCTCGCATGGGTAAATTCAACGTGGGCATAACAATTGCCGCGCCACAAAGTCATGGGTCGTCCGGTTTGTTCCATCACCCAGGCGCCGAGATTTTCATCGGGAACGAAGAGCAGATCGCGGTCCTTGGGGGCGGCGTTGACGATTTTGACGGCGTTGCCGCTGGTGCAGATGACATCGCTGAGCGCCTTGACCTCCGCGCTGCAATTGATGTAGGTGACCGTGTAAAAATTCGGGTTGGTGGCCTGCAGTTTGGCCAGCTTGGGAGCGGGGCAGCTTTGCTCGAGCGAGCAGCCGGCATCCTTGTCCGGCAACACGACGATCTTTCCCGGGTTTAAAATTTTAGCGGTCTCGGCCATGAAATGGACGCCGCTGAAGACGATGACTTCGGCGTCGGTTTTCGCAGCCTGCTGGGAGAGGCCGAGGGAATCGCCGACGAAATCAGCCACGTCCTGGATTTCCGGGACTTGATAGTTATGGGCGAGGATGACGGCGTTGAGCTTCTTTTTGAGGGCAAGGATATCGCGCGACAGCGCATCGAATTGCGCCGGGGGCATCGGCTTGCGAACCTCAAAGCGATCTACACCGGGCTGAATTTCCGTCAAATCTATCATGTAATTAATTTACCTTTTATGGGAGCTGACCGCAATCCTTTGGTGACGCCCCGGGCGGTGGAGAGGCCTGCCATAACCCGTTAAAGTCAGGTTGTTTGTAGGAGGAGAGCCGACAACAAAAGGAGATTTCAATGGGACAGGTTGTCCTGAGGCGGGACAAGGGAACTGCGGT
>JAQGPA010000068.1 GCA_028293325.1 Pedosphaera sp.
GACTTCTTCGAGCGTGGCATTTTCGCGATTAAGTTGCAGCCGTGGCCGTCCCACAGCGTATTAATGTGTACTTTATCGTTAAAAGTACAAGTCCTTTTTCGACATTCTTTTTGCAGTACGCTCTAACATTGGAATTTGCGAAAAGTTTCTGTAACCATACTTTTGCTGACACGTCTCTATGGTTGAATTGCCACGCAATCTATGCCCAGGGTCACGAAACTTCAGGTAAACGCAAAGGATCTCCGCATCGATGCGGATGCGGAACGGAGCCTGCTCAGCATTCTGCGGGATGATCTTGACTTGACCGGGTGCAAGTATGGCTGCGGCGAAGGCCAGTGCGGGGCCTGCACCGTTCTGCTTGACGGAGTGCCGACGCGTTCCTGCATTACTCCGGTGGGTGCAGTCGGGTCGCGGCACATTACCACCATCGAAAGTCTCGAACAAAAGGGGCGCTTACACCCGTTGCAGGAAGCCTTTCTAAACGCGGGTGCGTTGCAATGCGGCTACTGCACTTCAGGCATGATCCTTGCCGGATACGCGTTGTTGCAGAAAAAGTTGAATCCGACTGACGACGAAATCCTCCGCTCCATGAACGGGAACATCTGCCGTTGCGGCGCCTATCAACGAATAATCGCCGCCATCAAAATGGGAGCGAAAGCAATGCGGGAGGGCGGCAAATGAGCGCCCCGCAAATGCCGGAATTTCTTCCGGAGCTGGAACGATACGAGCTTCAAGCTGCTCCGTTATATCGCTTTGAATTGGATCGGCGCGAATTTTTCAGAGTCCTCGGATGCGGCGTGGTGGTGCTGTTTCTGATGGACACCGCGCTGGCCCAGGAGTCCGGCAGCAGTGGACGTCAGTCAACCCGCCGAGGCCAAGGCCCCGCGGAAATCAGCGCCTGGCTGCACATTGGCGAGGATGGCACGGTAACGGTTTTCACCGGCAAAACCGAGATGGGACAGAACATCCGCACTTCGCTGACCCAGGCGGTGGCCGAAGAATTGCGCGTATCCGTTGCCTCCATCCGCCTCGTGATGGCAGACACCGAATTAACGCCTTACGATGGCGGAACCTTCGGCAGCCGGACGACGCCCACCATGGCCGCCCAGCTTCAGAAAGTTTCAGCAGCGGCCCGCGAGGCTTTGCTGGATTTGGCGGCGGATTTTTTCAAGGCCGACCGCGCCTCGCTCGCAATTGCGGACGGGAAACTTTCCAAACCGGGTGGGCATGACTCAGTCACCTTCGGCCAGTTGACTAAAGGCCAGCAGCTTACGAAATCGGTGAACGACCAAGCCTCAACAACTCCATCAGCGCAATGGAAAGTTGCTGGCACTTCGGTTCCCAAGGTGGATGGACGAGCCTTTGTGACCGGTGCGCACAAATATGCATCGGACATCATACTGCCGGGCATGTTGCATGGAAAAGTACTTCGCCCTTCCGCCTTTGACGCCACGCTGGCCTCGATCGATACCAAAGCGGCAGAGGCGATGGAAGGTGTGACGGTGGTTCACGACGGGGATTTTATCGGGGTCGCCGCGCCGGACGTGCAACTGGCTACCCGCGCCATTGAAGCCATCCATGCGGAATGGACAACGCAACCGCAACCTTCAAGCACCGAGATTTTCGATTATCTCAGGAAGAATGCCAAGGCGGCGCATGGTCGCGGCGCCTCCGGAAATAGCGTCGGATCCATGGACGAGGGCCTGGGCGCGGCCGATCAGAAATTGCAACAGAGTTACACAGTGGCTTACATCGCGCACACACCGTTGGAGCCACGCGCGGCGGTGGCGGAATGGAAGGATGGCAAGCTCACGGTTTGGACGGGAACGCAACGGCCATTTGGAATTCGAAGCGATTTGGCGCAGGCGTTCGGCATGCCGGAAGAGCGCATTCGCGTCATTGTGCCGGATACCGGGTCCGGCTACGGCGGAAAGCATCGGAATGATGCCGCCATTCAAGCGGCCCGACTGGCGAAATCCGCAGGCAAACCTGTTAAGCTCGTCTGGACGCGACAGGAGGAATTCACCTGGGCGTATTTTCGCCCAGCCGGAGTCATCGATATTGTGAGCGGTGTTCGCAAGGACGGCACGATCACCGCGTGGGAATTTCATAATTACAATTCAGGCCCCTCGGGAATTCGCACCCCATACGAAGTGGCGAATCAGAAAATCGAGTTCCATTCCACGCGCTCACCGCTCCAACAAGGCTCTTATCGCGGTCTGGCCGCAACGGCCAATCACTTCGCCCGCGAATCACACATGGACGAACTGGCCCATGCCGTGAACATGGACCCGCTGGAATTTCGGTTGAAGAATTTGAAGGACGACCGGTTGCGTGCGGTTCTTGAATCCGCCGCCAAAACTTTCGGGTGGGGTACAACGAAGGCCGCCGCGGATCACGGATTCGGCATTGCCTTGGGGACTGAGAAGGGATCGTGTGTCGCCACTTGTGCGGAGGTCGCCATTGACCCCAAGAGCCGTGAAGTAAAAGTGGTGCGCGCGGTCACGGCTTTTGAATGTGGCGCGATTGTGAATCCGGAACACCTTAAAACTCAAATCGAGGGAGCCATGGTCATGGGCATCGGTGGAGCGTTGTTCGAAGCCATGGAATTTGAGAATGGCCGCATTACCAACCCGCGCCTGGCTGACTATCGCGTGCCGCGCTTCCGTGATGCGCCGAAAATTGAAGTCGTGCTGGTGAATCGTCCGGATATGCCCTCTGCCGGAGCCGGTGAAACGCCGATCATTGGAATTGCGCCTGCGATTGGCAACGCCATCTTTGCCGCCACAGGAGTTCGGCTGCGCTCGCTGCCGATGGCGCCGGATGGTGTAAAATCTTAGAGGGATGGCCCGCTCCATCGATCTTGCTTCTTATTTTCCAAAGGCCAACTGCAATGCTTTTTCGTAATCAGCGGGGTGATCCATATCGAGATCAAGGCCGGGATCATTCAGTTCGAGCAACTTTACCTCGGCGGACATTGCTTGCAGGAATTGCTTGAGATTTTGCTCATTGGCAGCGGCAAGTCTCCTTAAAGCCTTTCCCGGCAACAAGACTGGATGTCGCGCGTGTCCGTGACGGCTGGGCTGGCAAATATGTTCCGGATGTTGTGCGGTAAATTCGACCATGGCAGCCAAAGTCCTTGCCTGCAAGTGCGGTTGGTCGCCCAACACGATAGCCCAGTGTGTCAGTGTGGCACTCCATCCATCCCAGCGCGCCGCGCATTGGATGGAGCTGAACATGCCACGATCAGGCTCCGGATTCACAATACGATTTTCAACTGGAAACTTAAGGCGGTCCAATTCCGCTTCAATCGCTGCATCTGCGGATGCGTGAACAACAGCAATCTGGCCCGCCGGCACGTCTGACCACAACTTGATCAAATGCCCGAGCACGGTTGTGTCCCCCCAAGGCAGCAACATCTTGGGACGCCCCATGCGGGACGACTTGCCCGCAGCCAAAATCATGACTCCCACTGAAGCGCTCCGACCATGCGACATGGAAATAGAATGTAATAAAACAGCCCAAAGTCCAGCATGTAGGCTGATTGTAACTTTACCTGTTCGGGTGAATGCTTCTAAACTGCGCGCCATTATGAAGTGCGCAATTCTGGCAGGGGCGGCATCTTGTTTTTTATTTGCAATGGTTGTGAGCAACGCATCCGCTCTGCAACCGCCGCCAACCAAAGTGGAACTTCCCGGTCAGCGGGCGGACGGTTCAGTGCTGCTGCCGAACCAGTGGTCGCTGCGACCCGCTGGACGACAGATCGAACTTGGGGATTTTCCCGTGAACATCGCGGTGCATCCGGATGGCCGGTTCGCGGCGGTGGTGCATTGCGGCTATGGTCCGCACGAAATTGTGGTGGTAAATGTGAAGGAGGGAACGGTCATTTCGCGCACGCCAATCCATGAGGCATTTTATGGACTGGAGTTTTCACACGGCGGCAACTGGCTTTATTGCAGCGGCGCGAGCGATGAAATCATTCGCGTATTTGATTTTGCGGAAGGCAGACTGACAGAGAATCAAGCCATTCCAGTGCGGGATAAGCGGGAGCGCGGCATTCCGTGCGGCATGGCGATTTCCGGTGATGCCCGGAACCTCTATGTGGCGAATGTCTGGGGACAGAACGTTTCGCAAATCGATTTGTATGCCAGAACCAATATCTTGAACATACTCGTGGCGCCAAGCGAAACGAATCAGAGCGGGCAAACGATCGATTCTGAAAGTTCAAACGCCAGTGACATTGATCTGGCGGCCGCCACGAAGCGCGCTGAAGCGCAACTCGACCCGACTTCACCCGACGCGCCGTTTCCTTATGCCTGCCGGTTGGATGAAAAGCGGCAGCTCCTTTACGTAAGCTTGTGGGCACAGGCCTGCGTGGCGGTGATTGATTTAAAATCGCATCAAGTCGTGGCCCATTGGGCGACGGAAGAACATCCGAACGAGATGTTGCTGACGAAATCAGGCTGGTTTCTGTTTGTCGCAAATGCCAATCGCAACACCGTGACGGTGCTCAACACTCGCACCGGCAAATCAGTCGAAACGCTTCACGCCTCGCTCTCCCCTACCCTGCTTCCGGGGTCAACTCCCAACAGCCTGGCGCTCTCACCTGACGAGACAAAATTGTTCGTCGCCAATGCGTGCAACAACAATGTCGCAGTCTTTGACGTCAGCGTCCTCGGCAAGAGCCGGTCGTTGGGGTTCATCCCGGTGGGCTGGTATCCGACTTCAGTGCGGGTGACGCCCGATGGCCGGCATCTACTGGTGGCCAACGGCAAAGGCCTGAGTTCCAAGCCAAATCCTCTTGGACCAGTGCCCGGAAAAAGTAAAGATGCGGCGACCGAATATATTGGCGACCTGTTCCCCGGCACGCTGAGCATCATCGACTTGCCCAAAGGGAAGGCATTCCAAAAGCAACTTGCCGCCTACACAGCGCAGGCGTATCTCTGCACGCCGCAACAGAGTGTTCCCCAATTTTCCCCAACCGCGGGCAATCCAATCCCGGCCCGACCCGGCAGCGCAAGTCCCATCAAATATTGCATTTATATCATCAAGGAGAATCGAACGTATGACCAGGTTTTTGGCGACATGACGCAAGGCAATGGCGATGCAAAACTTTGCCTCTTTCCCGAAAAGGTTACGCCCAATCATCACAAACTGGCGCGTGAATTTGTGCTGCTCGACAATTTTTATGCGGACGCCGAAGTCAGCGCGGACGGCCATGAATGGTCAATGGGCGCGTATGCGACCGATTTTGTCGAAAAAACCTGGCCGCTGAATTATGGCCATGGCAAAAGCAAAAAATATCCCTATCCGTCAGAAGGCGAGTTTTCAATTGCCGCGCCGGCGGGCGGATATATCTGGGATCGCGCTCAGGAGGCGGGGGTGAGTTATCGCAGTTATGGCGAGTTTGTTTACAGCGGCAAAGGAACGAACGCACCCGATTATACGCGGACGGCTTCGTTGATAGGGCATTTTGATCCCTGGTTCCGTCCGTTCGATTTGAATTATCCGGACATCAAGCGGACTGAGCGGTTTGTTGAGGAATTGAAACGCATGGAATCGGAAGGCGAGATGCCGCGCTTGCAGATTGTACGACTACCGAATGATCACACTTCCGGAGCCACGATCAACAAGCCAACCCCGACAGCGTATCTCGGGGACAATGATCGCGCGTTAGGGACGTTGGTGGAGGCGGTGAGCCGTTCCAAATTCTGGGCGCAGACAGCCATCTTTGTGGTGGAGGATGACGCCCAAAACGGGCCCGACCATGTGGACGCGCATCGGACGATTGCCTTTGCCATCAGTCCTTACACGCGGCGGAGCGCGGTGGATTCCACCATGTATTCCACGAGCAGCATGTTGCGCACAATGGAACTGATCCTCGGCCTGCAACCAATGACGCAATTCGATGCGGCTGCGACACCGATGTTTAATGCTTTCCAGACCACACCCGACCTGCGGCCTTTCGAGGCGTTACCTGCCAATGTGGACTTGAACGAGCGGAACGGCCGTCATGCCTGGGGAGGCGAGGCATCGCAGAAAATGGATTTTACCAGGGAAGATGCAGCGGACGATTCCATGCTAAACGAAATCATTTGGCGTTCAGTACGCGGTGCCGATCAACCGATGCCGGCGCCCATCCGCGCCGCATTTGTGTTCCAGCACCCAAAAGACAAAGATAATGACTAAAGCCTGGACGCGAAACAGTCAAAACCCGTTCACCGTGTCCACCGAACATCCGTTTATTTCACAGCTAGTTTGGCGATGGCCTCTTTCATTTCAGAAAGGTGAACATCAGCAGATGGGGCGTCGGTCACATGCTGGATGGTTCCATCCAAACCGATAAGGAAGCTGACGCGACGGGCCATGCTTTTCTCGGGCATGCGCACGCCGTACGTATCGGCGATTTTGCCGTCCGTGTCGGCCAAAAGCGGAAAGTTCAGGCTGTACTTGGAGATGAATTTTTGATGGCTATCCACGGAATCGAAGCTGACGCCAATGACCTCCACATTATCCTTCTTCAAATCGCCCATGCGATCGCGCAAACCACAGGCTTCCTTGGTGCAACCTTTGGTATCGTCCTTCGGATAGAAATAAAGGAGGACGACTTTCTTGCCGACTTCGTCACCAAGCTTCCAAGTTTTGCCATCCTGGTCCTTGCCTTCAACCAACGGCGCTTTATCGCCCACGACGGGAGTCTTATTGCCTTCGGCGAGGGCGAGGCTGAGGCTGGCAAAGAGTGCGAGTGCAGCAAGGGAGATTGGGCGAAGCGAGATGATTTTCATAGAGTTGTTGTCTTAATCAGACGGTCAATTGGTGAAAAAATTCAAACTCATTTTAGCTTCAGTCCCGCCGCTGTCAAATCCAGCTTTGCCTTTTAGAGTGTGACAATTTTACCCGTTCTGATGGACTCCTCTTCGGCCTCGCAAATTTCCACGGCCACGAGCGCATCTATCGCAGTCACGATGGTGGGCGGAGTGCCCTGCTGGATGGAATGAATCATGTGATGCAGTTCACCGTCATAACCGTCGCCGCCCTCACAATGAACAATGCGAGGCGGCTGGCCTGATACAAATAATTTCAAGGCGTCAGCACCACGAGCGAGGTCATAGTCCGCCGTCGCATTCTCAAAATTAACAGTATAAGTCATTTTAAAACCGAAGTCGTCCGCCATGGCCCAGCTGCCTTCTGCCTGAACAACTGCACCGGAAGCAACTCGATATTGTGTCACCACATGATCAATTGCCCCGCTGAATTTGGTGTAGCCGGTCGAATAAACACTTTGCGGACGGCCAAAACAGGCCTGAATAAAATCGGTGTCGTGGATATGAAGATCAAAAAGCGCGCCGCCGGATTGGCGCCCATCAAAATAAACTTTGCGTCCCCACGTCGGCGGCTGGCCTACGCGACGGAAGCACGCGCTGCGGACTTCGCCAAAAGTCTTTTCTTCGATGTTTTTTCTCAACCACGCCCACTCCGGCCAAAAGCGCATGCACATGGCTGGCATAAAAAAGCCCCGGGCTGAACTGGCCACAGCAATAATTTCACAGGCTTGCTGACTCGTGCGTGCCAGCGGCTTTTCACAAAGCACATGTTTGCCGGCCTGCAATGCGGCCATCACCAGCTCAGGGTGAGCCGGGGTCGGAGCACAAATATCAATTAGTTGAATGTCGGGATCAGCCAGCAGGTCGGCAAAAACCCGATAAGGTTTGACGAAAGCCATATCGAGCTTAATTGGGTCAGTATTACCAAGGTTGCCGGAAATATCAGAAAAATCGCCATCCAAACGATGTCCGCTGGGATTGCAAAGAGCGCCGACGCGCATGCCTCCAAGCTGACGATAGGCCTTAAGATGTGTGGCCGCCATAAAACCGAGACCGACGATGCCAACCTTTATCATAAGTATTTAGACAATAGTGGCGCGCGATAATTTAATTCTCACTCAGCATGAGTTCCACATATTGCCGTGCGGTAAGAATATCGGCAACTCGCTGATTACCAGCTTCACGTTCTATGGCAAGGTTGCCTCCAAACGACGACGCGTTTAACACCTTGAAAAAAGCTGGCCAATTGACTTCGCCGGAACCAACCACCACCTCCTGCCCCCAGGTGCCGGGCATCTTGGCCCGTCTGGCGTCTTTAATATGACATTGCTTAATCCAGGGACTAAGTTGACGGAGCGCGTCAATCGGATCACCCTTGCCATACAAAATCAGATTGGCCGGATCGAAATTCACCCCCACGCTTGGATGGTTCAATTTTGTCAGAAACGCTTCGAGGGTATCTGCAGTTTCTTGGCCCGTCTCAAGACCTAATTCAATGCCTCTGGCGCCAAACAAATCGGCAATCCGGGTAATACGCTCCAAAAGTTTGGTAAAGTCTGGATCGGACAAATCATGAGGCAGAAAACCTGCGTGGAAGGTAACCAGTTTAAGCCCTAAATTCTCGGCCAGAACCGCGCCACTCTGGAGATTGCGCCAATTCTCCTCCCAAGTCTCTTCCGGCACCACGCCACCGGTGCGGCGAATGGTTTCAAGTGTGGAATAATCTTCCCCTATTGTGGCGAACATTCCCGAGACGAGTTCAATCCCGTGCTGATCGCATAAAGCAGGAAAATCGGCCCAAATCTGGGGAGCCACACGCAGCGGTTCCAAGGCAATTTGGACGCGGCGGATGCCAACGCTATTCAACTGCTCAATCAACTGCATGGGATTGGCTGGTTGGAGAGACCAACTGCAAACAGCGAGCTTTGAAGTTGAAACGCTTGCCATAATTCTGCGATCAGGAAACTTCTTCTAGAACAGACCCATGAGGACCATCCCGGTTATTTTGCTGCGCGCAAATTTGTTTTCTGCAGGCGCTCGACAAAATCCACGAATCCTTCAGCCTGGCTTTTCAAACGGTCAACGATGTCCTGTTGATTCAGGCGGCCATTAGCATCAAGCATGGTGGTCACCTGGGGAATAAATACCCGCTCAGGATAAATGTAGGCATTGCGATAACCGAAGATGGCCTGCAACTGTTCCACCGGCCGCAAGGCGCCCCAAGTGCCCGCAGCCACTCCAACAAAACAAACGGGACGCCGCTCGAAACTCTCGGGGAACTTGAGCATATCGATAAAATACTTCAGCACGCCGGGGACACCGCCGTTGTACTCAGGCGTAACCACCACCAAGCCGGAGGATTTGATTACGGCATCAGAGAAAGGGTGAAATGACTTGGGCTTTTCGATGTATGACGCGGGCGAAAAAATATCCGGCGACAAATCCGCAAGATCAATGACCTTTAAAGGCACCTTCAAGGCGGCATAGGTTTCCTCGACATGTTTCGCAACTTTGCGGGTGCTGCTACCCGGGCGATTGGTTCCAACGATCATCGTAATCATGCAAGCAAGAATGCGGTGGCTGAACAATTCCGGCAAGCCCGGAAGGATTAATTTCTGAAGACCCCTGTACTTAACCCGCCGAAGGGGTTTTGATGGTTTCGCCTGGGGGAGCAGAGCTGCGAGGCCAGCGACGCAATCCGTTTTGAAGCAGCAGGCGCCAAACCATCCAGAGAGCTTCACGGACGATGCCGCCGGACATTTTGGACGCACCTTGAAAACGATCGGTGAAGATGATAGGCACCTCGACGACTTTCATGCCTTGACGCCAAATCTTGTGGGTCATTTCTATCTGAAAGCTGTAACCATTGGATCGAACACCGCTCAGATCGATTGACTGAAGGGCACGGCGCCGGAAACATTTGAAGCCGCCGGTGGGATCAGTAAACGGCATACCGGTAATTATCATCACGTAAGCGGCTGCGCCCTTGCTCAACATCAGGCGACCCAATGGCCAGTTGATGACTCGAATGCCGTTGCAATAACGGGAGCCCAATACGAGGTCGGCATTTTGGGCGGCTTCGAGGAATTTTGGAATATCATCCGGGTTGTGCGAGAAATCGCCATCCATCTCCATGATGAAGTCGTAACCGTGCTCCAATGCCCAGGCAAATCCCGCACAATAGGCCCGTCCCAAACCCTGCTTCTGGGCGCGATGCAATACATGAATGGTGGGATTTTTGGCCGCAAGTTCATCGGCCAATCGTCCGGTGCCGTCAGGAGAATTGTCATCAACCACAAGCAGTTCAACCTGTACCGGCAATTTTAAAAGCCGCTCCGCCAGCATGGGAAGGTTGTCCCGCTCATTGTAAGTCGGTACTATGACTAAAGTCTTGTTCATCTGGTTGAGACCTTCAGACATTTAACCAAAAGATTGCCGAAAACAAGCCGATTCGTGTCAGCCGATTCGTGTCTGGTCATGGGCGATGGCTGCTACTCCACTTGGAAAATCCATTAACGTTTGATTGCCAATTGCCGTGACTCTGTTTAGCCTCGAATAAGAATGGTGGCTTCCCTTATTACAAATCTGCTGCAGTTAGACGGTTGGGGCAGCATTTTGACGTTCGGACTGCTTTCTCTCTTCCAGGTCTGGATGTGCATCGACGCCCTGCGTCGCGGCGAATGGCTCTGGGCGGTGATCATTTTCCTGGGTTGGTGGTTAACCGCCATAATTTACTACTTCTACGTGTACCGTTCCGGAGTTTCCGCCACGCGCGGCTTTGAATTGCCGGGCGCGCAAAAGCGCAAGCGCATCAAGGAACTTCAAGCCCAGATATATCACTTGGACAAGGCCCACCACCATTTTCAACTCGGGGACATTTACTTTCAACAAGGCAAACTCGCCAAGGCGGAGGCCTCCTACCGGGCTTCACTGGAAAGGGACGCGCAAGATATTGATACCCGCGCGCACTTGGGACAATGCCTGCTCCGGGCAAAAAGACCCGCTGAGGCGAAGCCGCTGCTGGAAGGCGTATGCGCGGAAAATCCGAAGCATGACTATAGTCACTCCATGATGGCCCTGGCTGAAACGCTGACTGCTTTGGAGGAAAAAGATGCCGCCTTGGCAATTTGGCAACAGGTAACGGTATGTAATTCGTATCCGCGAGCCAAAGTCCAGTTGGCCGAACTTTACCTGGCCAAAAACCAGCCTGATTTGGCACGGGCGGAAGTAAGGGACATTTTATCGGACGATGTCCATGCACCGGCATTTCAACGCAAGCGCGATCGGTTTTGGATTCGGCGGGCAAAGAGCTTGGCGCGAAAAGTTGGCCGGTAGGCGCAAATTGGGCAGGTTCTTAACTGCAACGCGGTTTGATAATAAGGCGAATTCTTCCATCGGTCGCAAATTATTGTGGCAGCACGGCTTAATCTGCTCTAAATTTCTCTCCCCATGAAATCGATTTTGTCCGAAGCAAGCCGGGTTCCATTCGCAGCACAGGTGGAAGAAATTGTGGCCTCCACGCCGATTTTTGATGTTCACACCCACCTTTACGCCCCTCCCTTTGGTGAACTGCTTCTCTGGGGCATCGATGACCTGTTGGTTTATCATTATCTGGTGGCGGAATCGTTGCGTCAGACGGATATTCCTTACGAAAAATTCTGGTCCTTGTCCAAGACCGCCCAGGCGGACCTCATTTGGGATGCCCTCTTCATCCAGCACTCACCCATTTCAGAAGCCTGCCGGGGAGTTTTGACCACGCTGCACGCGTTGGGATTGGACGTGAAAAAGCGCGATTTGCCGGCAATCCGCAAATGGTTTGCCGCCCAGAAAGTGGAGAACCATGTCGCGCAATGCATGGAACTGGCCGGGGTTAAAAAGATTTGCATGACCAATTCGCCTTTCGACGATCTGGAACGTCCGGTCTGGGAGAAAAACCCACCCCAGGATGACCGGTTTGTGTCCGCCTTGCGCATTGATCCCCTGCTCCTTTCGTGGTCGGAAACTGCGCCACTGCTGTCACGTTGGGGTTACGATGTCAACGCGGGCGCGGCCTCAGGCAAAGCCTTCAGCGAAGTGCGCCGATTCCTGGGTGATTGGTCGAAGCGGATGAATTCGCGTTACCTGATGGTTTCGTTGCCGCCTGATTTCGAATTTCCGGGGCGCGGTATTACGGCGCAGTTAATCGAACATGCGGTGCTACCGCACTGCCGCGAGTTCGGTCTGCCGTTTGCGCTCATGCCGGGCGTGAAACGCGCAGTGAATCCGCAGCTAAGACTCGCCGGCGATGGCGTTGGCTTGAGCAATCTCACCTCGTTGCAAAATCTTTGCGCGCAATTTCCGGAGAATAAATTCATGGCCACGGTGCTGGCGCGGGAAAATCAGCACGAGCTTTGCGTCCTCGCCCGCAAATTCCGCAACCTGCATATTTTCGGTTGCTGGTGGTTTACCAATATCCCTTCGCTCATTCAGGAAATGACCCGGATGCGCATCGAAATGCTGGGCACAAGTTTTACACCGCAACATTCCGACGCGCGCGTGCTCGACCAGATCGTTTACAAATGGCAGCACACCCGCCGGATCATTGCGCAGGTCCTTGTGGAAAAATATGCGGAACTAGGGCAAACCGGCTGGCAAACTTCGCGCGCCGAAGTGGAACGGGATGTGAAGGACCTGTTTGGCGGGGCGTTTGAAAAATTTTGCCGGGCTTGAGATGCAGATCGTCTCGACTTCTTCAATTGTGTCATTGACCGGAAACTGCTCATAGCGGCTCCTGCCGAAACAGGAGCCAACCATCCATTCCGCTGAACGCACCTTGCCTCCGTTACGGATGGTGCAACCGGTAAAAATTCTGCGTGGCCGGCAATGGAATCGTCAGGTTGAGGTCCGTTCCATTGGTGACCGCCGCACCGGAAACCGCCGTCCAATTGGTTCCGGGGAGGTTGCCGACGGCCTCAAGGTTGAAGCCCGTGGCCGAAGCAGGCCAGGCGAGGATCAGGCTCGTAGCGGTTTGCGTGATGCTCAGGACCGGACTACTCGTGGTGGAAGTAAATGTCACCGTTAAGCTGGCAATGCTGCTGGTGATTGAACCATAAGGATTGCTGACCATTACGGAATAGTAACCTTCATCGGCTATTTGCACGTTTGTCAGATTAAGGAGCGAACTGGTCGCGTTGGTAATCAGTCCGCCTTCAAACAACCATTGATAGCTCAAAGGAGCGGTACCTGACGCCGCCACGTTGAAGCTGGTATTCGCTCCTGCGGAAACACTCTTGCTTTGCGGCGGCGTTTGAATCGACGGCGGCAATCCGTTGACGGTCAAGACGGCATTGCTGCTGGTAACCGTTGGTCCAGAGCCGTTGCTCACCATCACTGAATAGACGCCGCCATTGGCAAATTGCAAGTTGAGAAGGTTCAGCACTGAGTTGGTCGCGCCATTGATATTGGTACCATTGAACTGCCACTGATAACTCAAGGGAACGGAGCCGGAAGTCACCACGTTGAAACTTACATGGCCGCCCAACAATACGGTCTGGCTCTGTGGCTGAGTGATCACGTACGGAGCTGTCGGAGCGGAGCATTTGCCCTCTGATCTGGCATTGTAAATAGACTGGATCTCGCCACTGGATAACGCCCGGGAGTAATAGCTCAACTCATCGATGCGTCCCACGAAGTTCCAGGGCCCGGTTAACTCGCCACCGATGGTCATGGGCGTGGGCGTGGTTATGACCGCCCCGCAGGGTATCGTGCCTTGCAGGATGCCGTTGACATACAGCTTCAGCGCCGAGCCGTCGTGGGTCATGCCTACATGGTACCAGGTGTTGAGCTGGGGCGGAGTGGTCGTGCCGTTGACGATGGCAAAGTCACTGCCCAGCTGCACCACGCTGCGGAAATACCACACCCCGGAAATGTTCACGATGCCCAGGTTATACTGGACGATGCCCGAGACCGGATCGTGCTTGCTGACGATTCCGGCCGTGTCGATGTTGGGAAAGTTCGGGATGTAAACCCAGGCTTCCAAAGTAAACCCGTTGGTGGGATTGAGAGCGGGAGTATTAGGCACCTGCACCACTTGATTGTTGCCAGTAAAATTGAAGGCCTGCCCGACCTTGCCTAAGGCAAAGCCAGCGCCGCTAACCAAGGTGCCGTTGTTGGTGCCGACCAAATCATGGGCATCGCCGTCGGCCTGCCACCAACTGACCAGTCCCGCCGGCGGGGTCACACAGTGGGGAATCCCAGTGTTTACCGTCAATGCGGCAATGGAACTGATGGTTGAGCCATAAGAATTGCTTGCCACCACTGAATAAGCCCCGCCATCGCTCAGTTGCACATTGGTGAGGTTGAGCGTGGTATTGGTTGCGCCATTGATATTGGTCCCGTTGAACCGCCACTGATAGCTCAAGGCACCACTGCCTATGGCTGTGGGCACGAAGGTCACAGTGTCCCCTACAATGGCTGACTGGCTTTGCGGCTGGGTTAGAAAAAGCGGAGCCGGGGCGGAGCACTTGCCCTGGTCCCCAGCATTGTAGATGGATTGAATCTCACCTGGCGACAATGCATGGTCATAGAGGCTCAGTTCATCAATGCGCCCAGAAAAACTTCCCGACCCATTCAACTCCCCTCCAATGGACATGGGGGCAGTTGTGGTCAAGAGTGGGCCGCAAGTTGCACTAGTTTGAAGAGCCCCATTTAAATATACATACAGACTCTGGTTCTGATACGTCATGGCCACATGGTACCAGGTATTTAACTGGAGCGGTGTGCTTGTTAAGTTAATAATTACAAATTGATTTCCTGGCTGCTGCACCGCGGCGCTGAACACCCAGGTATTATTGTTGGCGTTTTTTAGGACGTCGAAAGTAAATTGGATGACGCCCGAAACCAGATCATGCTTGCTGAAAATAACCACGGAGCCGCTGCTGGGAAAGCTTTTGGGATAAACCCAACCTTCAAAGGTTATGCCATTGGTGGTGGGATTAAGAGCCGGAGCATCGGGCACCGAAACGAATTGGTTGGTCCCATTAAAACTGAAGGCCTGACCGACCTTGCCCGGTGCAAAGCTGGTTCCATTCATCAAGGTGGCGTTATTGGTGCCGGCATAATCATGGGCATCGCCTTCACCCTGCCACCAACTGATAAGCCCCTTGGCAGGCGTCAAACATTGAATAATGGTTAAGACCGCAGCATCGCTGTTGGTCGAGCCCCCGACGTTGCTCACCATCGCCGAATAACCGCCGGCATCGCTCGCTTGCACGTTGGTAAGATTGAGCGTGGTATTGGTCGCGCCATCGATGGTAGTCCCATTTAACTGCCACTGATAGCTCGGGGGCGGGGTGCCCGAGGCCGCCACGCTGAAACTCACATTGCCTCCCACATCGACTGTCTGGCTTTGGGGTTGGGTCAGTATTATGGGCGGAAAGCTCAAGATTGCGTTGCTGCTGGTGGCAGCCGGACCATAGCTGCTGGTCACCACGACGGAGTAGGTGCCGGCATTACTCAGTTGGACATTGTTCAGGTTGAGTGTGGCACTGGTCGCGCCATTGAGGTTGGTGCCGTTAAACAACCACTGATAGCTAAAGGGAGCCGTGCCGGTGGCACTGACGCTGAAACTCACGTTGGCTCCCGCGTAGACAGACTGGCTTTGGGGCTGGGCCAAAATGGAAGCGCTTGGAGTAAAACACTTGCCGGCGGAATCGGCGTTGCAGATGGCCTGAATCTCCGCAGCCGAGAGGGCACGCTTATAGAGGCCCAACTCGTCCAGCAACCCGTTGTTGAAGTAACCCGTCCCGGGTCGCTTGCCCAGATAGAGATTGTAACTGGTCTGGGGCGTGAAGCTGCCCATGTTCTGCGTGGCCACCACCGCACCGTTGCGGTAGAGTGTGGCCACGCCGCTGGCCTGGTCATAAGTGGCTGCCACGTGCTGAAAGACATTGGACACCAGCACCCCGGTGGGACTGCTCAATGTATGGCTATTGCCCAAGGTATCAACCAGATTGACCACCAGGACGCCCGGCCCGCCGGCATTCCACAGAAGCACGCCGATGCTGCCGAAGCCATTGTTCCACTCCACCAAGGGATGACCAGTGGCGGTGTCTCCGGGGGCAATGGCATTGTTGAGCTTGATCCAGCACTCGATGGTCAGGCCGCCGTTGGTCGCCAGATTGAGCGACGCAGAGGCGGGTATCAACGCGTAGGTGGAGACGTTGTTGAAGCTGATGGCCTGGCCCACCTTGCCCGAAACATACGTGCCGCTAAAGAGTGTGCCGTTGTTGTTGTTGCCCACCGCGTCAGTGACATCCCCTTCGGCCCGCCACCAACTGACCAAGCCTGCTCGTGGAGTCACGCAGATTGGAACATTGACCGTCAGCACTACATTAGCGCTGTTGGTTGAGTCTACGACATTGCTGACCAGCACCGTGTAGGTGCCGGCATCGGTGAGTTTGACTTTGTTCAGATTGAGTGTGGCACTGGTCGCACCATTGAGGTTGGTACCGTTCAACAACCACTGATAGCTCAAGGGAGCCGTGCCGGTGGCACTGACACTGAAACTCACATCGGCCCCCACGAAGACGGACTGGCTTTGCGGCTGGGTCACAATGGACGGAGCCAGTGCGGTGACGATTAAGGTCGCGTTGCTGCTGGTGGCAGCCGGACCATAGCTGCCGGTCACCACGACGGAATAGATGCCGCTATCGCTCACTTGGACATTGTTCAGGTTGAGTGCGGCACTGGTCGCACCATTGAGGTTGGTGCCGTTCAACAGCCATTGATAGCTCAAGGGACCGGTGCCGGCGGCGCTGACACTGAAACTCACATTGGTCCCCACGTTGACAGACTGGCTTTGCGGCTGCGTCACAATCGACGGAGCGGCCGGGGTAAAGCACTTGCCAGTGGAATCGGCGTTGTAAATGGACTGGATCTCCGCCGCCGAGAGCGCGCGCTTATATAGGCCCAACTCGTCCACCTGCCCGTTGTTGAAGTAACCAGTGTTGGGCCGCCAGCCCAAATATACGTCGTAGCTGGTCTGGGGTGTAAAACTGCCCAGGTTCTGCGTGGCTACCACGGCGCCATTGCAGTAGAGCGTGGCCACGCCGCTGGCCTGGTCATAAGTGGCTGCCACGTGCTGAAAAACATTGGACACCAGCACCCCGGTGGGGCTGCTCAACGAATGGCTATTGCCCAAGGTATCCACCAGGTTAACCACCAGGACACCCGGCCCGCCGGCATTCCACAGATGCACGCCGAAACCGAAATAACCGGAATTGTTGTTCCACTCCACTAGGGGGTGGCTAGTGACGGTGTCCCCGGGCGCGATGGCATTGTTGAGCTTGATCCAGCACTCAATGGTCAGGCCACCGTTGGTCGCCACATTGAGCGAGGCCGAGGCGGGTATCTGCACATAAGTTGAGACATTGTTGAAGCTAAATGCCTGGCCCACCTTGCCCAGAGCATAGGTGCCGCTAAAGAGTGTGCCGTCGTTTCCACCCACGGCGTCAACGGCATTGCCTTCAGCCCGCCACCAACTGACTAGCCCGACTGGCAGCGTCGAACAGGTTGGAACATTGACCGTCAGCACCGCATTGTCGCTGTTGGTTGAGCTTATGGCATTGCTCACCATCACCGAATAGGTGCCGCTATTGGTCACTTGCACGTTGGGGAAATTGAGCGTGGAAGCGGTCGCGCCATTGATATTGGTCCCGTTAAGCTGCCACTGATAGTTCAAGGGAGCCGTGCCGGTGGCACTGATGCTGATACTCACATTAGCCCCCACGTTGACGGACTGGCTTTGCGGCTGGGTCACGATGGAAGGAGCCGCCGGAGTGACTGTCAAGGTTGCATTACTGCTGGTGACGGACGGTGGTCCATCGGGGCTGCCGACCAGCACCGAGTAGGTGCCAGCATAACTCAGTTGGACGTTGTTCAGGTTGAGGGTGGCACTTGTCGCGCCATTGAGGTTGGTGCCATTGAATAGCCATTGATAGCTCAAGGGAGCCGTGCCCGTGGCACTGACACTGAAACTCGCATTGTTCCCCACGCTGGCGGTCTGGCTTTGCGGCTGGGTCGTGATGGATGGAGCGACTGCGGTAAAGCACTTGCCGGCGGAATCAGCGTTGTAGATGGACTGAATCTCCACGGCCGAGAGGGCGCGCTTATAGAGGCCTAGCTCGTCCAGCAAGCCGTTGTTGAAATAACCCACCCCGGGCCGTGTGCCCAAGTAGAGACTGGTACCGGTTTGAGGCGTGAAGCTGCCCAGGTTCTGCGTGGCCACCACCGCACCGTTGCGATAGAGCGTGGCCACGCCGCTGGCCTGGTCATAAGTGGCCGCCACGTGCTGAAAGACATTGGACACTAGCACCCCGGTGGGACTGCTCAACAAATGGTCGTTTCCCAAGGTATCGACCAGGTTGATCACCAGTACGCCCGGCCCACCAGCGTTCCACAGGTTAACGCCAAATCTGAAACCGTTGTTCCACTCCACCAGCGCGTGGCCCGTGACGGTGTCCCCGGGGGCGATGACGTCGTTGAGCTTGAGCCAACACTCGATGGTGAGGCCACCGTTGGTCGCCAGATCGAGCGAGGCCGAGGCAGGTATCAGGACATACGTAGAGACGTTGTTGAAGCTAAAGGCCTGACCCACCTTGCCCGCAGCATACGTGCCGCTGATGAGTGTGCCGTTGTTGGTGCCCATGGTATCCGTAACATTGCCTCCGGCCCGCCACCAACTGACCAGCCCTGCTGGCGGCGCCAGGCAGGTTGGAACATTGACCGTCAACACCGCATTGGCGCTGTTGGTTGAGCTTATCGCATTGCTGACCAGCACCGAGTAGGTGCCGACATCGGTCGCTTGGACATTGTTCAGATTGAGTGTGGCACTGGTCGCGCCATTGAGGTTGGTGCCGTTAAACAACCACTGATAGCTAATGGGAGCCGTGCCGGTGGCACTGACGCTGAAACTCACGTTGGCTCCCGCGTAGACAGACTGGCTTTGGGGCTGGGCCAAAATGGAAGCGCTTGGAGTAAAACACTTGCCGGCGGAATCGGCGTTGTAGATGGCCTGAATCTCCGCAGCCGAGAGGGCGCGCTTGTAGAGCCCCAGCTCGTCCAGCAGTCCGTTGTTGAAGTAACCCGTCCCGGGTCGCTTGCCCAGATAGAGATTGTAACTGGTCTGGGGCGTGAAGCTGCCCATGTTCTGCGTGGCCACTACCGCACCGTTGCGGTAGAGTGTGGCCACGCCGCTGGCCTGGTCATAGGTGGCTGCCACGTGCTGAAAGACATTGGACACCAGCACCCCGGTGGGACTGCTCAATGTATGGCTATTGCCCAAGGTATCAACCAGATTGACCACCAGGACGCCCGGCCCGCCCCCATTCCACAGAAGCACGCCGATGTGGAAACCATCGCTGTTGAAACCATTGTTCCACTCCACCAAGGGATGACCAGTGGCGGTGTCTCCGGGGGCGATGGCGTCGTTGAGCTTGATCCAGCACTCAATGGTCAGGCCGCCGTTGGTCGCCAGATTGAGCGACGCAGAGGCGGGTATCAACGCGTAGGTGGAGACGTTGTTGAAGCTGAAGGCCTGGCCCACCTTGCCCGCAGCATACGTGCCGCTAAAGAGTGTGCCGTTGTTGGTTCCCACGACATCCGTGACATTGCCTTCGGCCTGCCACCAGCTGACCAGACCGGAGGGAGGGGCGGCGCAGGTTTGAGCCGGAACTGGAGTGGTGGACAGCGTGCACGCTAGAACTACAGCGACGCCGACATTTAACAGCAGTCTGTTTTTCATGGTTATCAACTCCGATTTTTTCTGAATTTCGGCGTGAGGCCCGTTTTCTTCGGATTAATCAAATCACCGGGCAAGCCGAAACCTGCCCGAGTAAATCATGATATTACGGATGGCGCAACCGGTATAAGTTCTGCGTGGCCGGCAATGGAAGCGTCAGGTTGAGAGCCGTTCCATTGGTGACCGGTGTGCCCGCGATACCGGTCCAATTGGTGGCCGACAGGCCATTGCTGCTGGCCTCCGGATTAAAGCCCACCGCCGATGCGGGCCAGGCCAGGATCAGGCTGGTGTCCGTTTGGGTGATGCTCAACATCGGGCTGACAATGGCCGTGATCGAAAGCAAACCACTTGAATAGCTGGTGGCGAGAGTTCCCGCCGCCGCATCCACCGTTTCGGGAGTAACCGGTTTGCTGGCGAAGGACACGGACGTGTTGCCCTTGGCCGCGGAGACCACGGTGAAGTTGAGCTTGAGCACCTCGAGCGTAGCCGCCGAAAAGGTGGTGCCAATAGGCAACCCGACCAGAACGCCGATGATGCCGGAACCAACCTGATTGGTGTTGACCGTCAGTGAGGCCCCGCCGGCTCCGCTCCCCAGCACCACACTGTTGAACCGAAGCGCGGTTGGATCAAAACTAATGTCAAAGCCCAGCGCATTTTCATTCCCCTGCGAATCCAGTTGGACGGATACCTGGCAGGCTTGTCCAGCTTGGGCGCTGCCGCTGGCCACCCGCACAATGCGGCCCGAACCTCCGGAGGTGCCGCCAACTGCCTTTGGAGTCAGTTTTGCCGCAAAGAGGGAACCGCTCAAGTCCTGAGTGGGACCGCCCCGACCCGTCAGCGGATCCAGCGCAAAGGCATAGCGTCCCGCCTGCACCCAATCGGCAACCGTGATCAACCCATTGCCCAATGTGGAGCGGGGCGCGCAATCCAATCGCTGGAACTCGCTGCCATTGGTGATGGTGTCCAGCCCCGCCACAAATCGGCCCACCTGCACCCAATCGGTGGTCGAGACCACGTTGTTGCCGTTCGTTCGCGGTGCCACATCCCCTTCATAGCCCAGGAACGGAATGGTGACAGAGCCACTCGCGTAGGTGGCAGTTACGGTAATGGCTTGCGCATCGGAGACCTGACGCAGAATCGGCAAATCGCCGAAGGAAATCGGCGTGCTATAGGTGCCGGCGGGGTTCTCCGTCACAAAGAAGGAGACCTCGACTATTTCCTGCGTTCCCGCTGCCAAACTAGTGCCAAAAGGTAGTGAAATCCCCACCCCCAACCGACCGTTGGGGAGTTGATTGGTATTATATACCAGGGAAGAATCCACCGGCATCCCATCCGCCAACACGACTCCGATGTATTTGAGCGAGGAGGCACTAAAATTGAGACTGAACCCGAAGGCATTCTCATTGCCCTGCGAGATCAACCTGATGGGAACCGTGACGATGCCCGAAGTGGCGGAAAGGCTGACCACACGCAGGGCCGAGGGCGGCAGTGTGACAGTCAAAGTGGCAATGCTGCTGGTAATGGAGCCAGAGGGACTGGTGACCAACACGGAGTAACCACCAGCATTGGATGGCTGCACATTGGTCAAACTCAGCAGTGAGCTGTTGGCATTGGTTATGTTTGCACCTTGGAACAGCCACTGATAGCCCAGGGGATTGGCACCCGAAGCCACCACGCTGAAGCTGGTGTTGGCTCCCGCCAGAATGCTCTTGCTCTGCGGCTGGGTCACGATGGACGGAGCCACCGCTGTGACGGTCAAGGTGGCATTGCTGCTGGTGACCGCCGGTCCAAAGGCGTTGCCCACCACCACCGAATAGTCGCCGGCATCGCTAAGCTGCACATTGATGAGGCTGAGCGTGGAAGCAGTTGCACCATTGAGATTGGTGCCGTTCAAGAACCACTGATAGCTCAACGGCCCGGTGCCCGATGCCCCCACACTAAAGCTCGCATTGGCTCCCGTGTTGGCGGACTGGTTTTGCGGCTGGGTCACTATAGATGCAGCGGTTGGAGTAAAGCACTTGCCAGCAGAATCGGCGTTGTAGATGGCGGCAATTTCAGGACCCGAGAGGGTGCGATTGTACAAGCTCATCTCGTCGAGAAGTCCGGGGAAGCTGGCGGAGCCAATGCCGGAGATTCTTCGGCCAAGATAAAGATTGTAGCTGGTTTGCGGGACGAAGCTTGTGGTGGCAAAATTCGTGGTGGCCACCAGCACGCCATTGTAATAGAGCTTGGCAATCTGAGAGGACCGGTCAAAGGTGGCGGCAACGTGCTGCCATTGGTTTAGCACTACCAATCCCGGAGCAGAGGAGAGCGCGTGAGAGTTCCCCGTTGTGTCCACCAAATTAAGCCAGAGGGACCCGGCACCACCGCCGAGGGCGGCGGTTGAAATCCAGAAGTGAGCGCCTATTCCAGGCGTGTCACTATTATTGTTCCATTCCAATAGAGGTCGCTCCAATTGGACATCTGCTGGATTGATCCAACCTTCGATGGTTAACCCGCTGCCGGCACCAACATCGAGAGTAGGCGAAGCTGGCACGCTGACATAGTCGGAAGAGCCGTTTAAATTAAAAGCCTGGCCGACTTTACCAGAGACATAGCCACCGCTCACAAGCGTGCCGTTATTCGTGCCCGCTGCATCAATGGCGTTTCCTTCCGCCCGCCACCAACTGACCAGACCCGCTGGCGGTGCCACGCAGCTCGGAACATTGACCGTCAACACTGCACCGGCGCTGTTGGTTGAGCTTATGCCATTGCTCACCAGCACCGAGTAGGTGCCGGCATCGCTCAGTTGGACATTGGTGAGGCTGAGCGTGGAAGCAGTTGCGCCATTGAGGTTGGTTCCGTTCATCAGCCACTGATAGCTCAAGGGGGCCGTGCCCGAAGCCACCACGCTGAAACTCACATTGGCCCCCGTGTTGGCGGACTGGCTTTGCGGCTGGGTCACAATGGACGGGGCGACTGGGACGAAGCACTTGCCGGCGGAATCGGCATTGTAGATGGACTGAATCTCCGCCGCCGAGAGGGCGCGCTTATACAGGCCCAGTTCATCCACCAGCCCGTTGTTGAAGTAACCCACCCCGGGCCGCTTGCCCAGATAGAGGTCGTAGCTGGTCTGGGGCGTGAAGCTGCCCAGGTTCTGCGTGGCCACCACTGCACCGTTGCGGTAGAGCGTGGCCACCCCGCTGGCCTGGTCATAAGTGGCCGCCACGTGCTGAAAGACATTGGACACCAGCACCCCGGCAGGGCTGCTCAACGGATGGTTGTTGCCCAAGGTATCCATCAGGTTAAACACCAGCATGCCCGGCC
>JAQGPA010000072.1 GCA_028293325.1 Pedosphaera sp.
CTTCGCCGACAGCAGCGCCGAGGCGTGGACGGCCGGGGCCATCCTCTCGATCCTCAACTGGAGCGGCTCCACCAATGGCGGGGGCTCCGACCAGCTTTTCTTTGGCACCAACGCCAGCGGGCTCACCCTGGCGCAACTGGCCCAGATCCGGTTCGTCAACCCGGCTGGTTTTCCGCCCGGCACCAACTTTGCCCGCATCCTCGCCACGGGCGAGGTGGTGCCCACCGTTCAACCGGTGTTGCTCGCCACGACGCAAGGGACAACGACCACGCTGTCATGGCCTGCCCCGTTCAAGCTGCTATCCGCCACGAATGTGCTGGGGCCTTACGTGGTGGTGCCCGGAGCAGTCAGCCCGTACGTGATCGATACCACGGTTGGCCCGATGCGCTTCTTCAGGTTGGTGAATTAAAAGAAGGCCCTTGGCCTCCGCATGGTCTATGACGTCGCACACAACACCGCCAAGGGTCCCACTCAGGGTCGCCGAACCCAATTGACCATCATTGCCCGCCAATCCTTATCAAACGCAGGAACACAAGGCCATGGGGTGCAGACCCTTTTTCCTTGTCTGATCTGAAATTTGAGGGAGCTGGAGCAACCGTCCGTAGATCGGGGTTTGGGATTTCGCGAAGAGCAACCCGTTTGAAAAGGCGTTAAAGCAGGAGTAGTTTTGTTTGAGTTGCGTGAAGCCTCTAATTACTAGTCCTGCGGATAGGAAATCACAGAATTTCAAAGATACTGTAGATTGGTCCGTTCGATGTTCTGTGCCCGGTACCTATAGCGAGCACGCGGTTCATCCAGTTGTATTTCTTGGAAGCTGTTTCGAATAAGGGATTAATGCGAAAATAATAGCGGGAAGGATCAACCTCCATTCCCTGGTCAATACTCTCCAGAACGTCCGCCGGACCGTGGCGAATTCCTCGGTAAGACACGGTGAGCAGCTCTTCGTCATTTGTTTTAAGATTGAGTCTCACGTCGAGCAGCGTGGAGCCATCCCTACGAAGAAGCTGCCAGTCATTGCCCCCATCAAGTACCTGCCCTGAAAGCCGATCACCCTCGAACGATCCCCCCATAACGACGCCGACCCTACGAAAGCCACCGGGAGTATCTCCGATGACCACCATAGGTTTCATGGCTAAGTGCATCACAAAGAGTGGACGGATGTTGATGTTCTTTAGCGATTCAGGAACTGTCGGAATTTTCACTTCTGTTCTCCTTTTCGCGGGGCCTCCAAAGTCGGAGCCGCCGGTTTGGCATCCAACCAGTGCTCGCCGTATTTGACCCCAAGCTCTTCCAGGAGCCGACGGATTTTTCCACTTCGATCATAGTGGCTTCCACCATAAACTGTAATTTTCATGTCGTTCCCTCTTTCTTTATCTCGTTCGCGGCGATTTTCCCCATTCCATTCCAAGCAATGAGCATCGCCAAGCTTGCTGCAGAGAAACCCAAGAGGCAGATCACCTGCCACCCGCCGCGCGACCAAAACACTCCAGTCAGCCATGGGATACCTCAAGCCATTTTCCCGCCGTCGATACCGAAAATCTGGCCAGTAATGAACGGCGCTTTGTCCGAAGCCAAAAAGAGGATCGTCTGCGCAACCTCTTCAGGACGCCCCATCCGTTTTAGAGGAACGCCAGCGATCAGGCCCGCCTTCTTCTCGGCACTGCCAGTAAAGCGATCCAGCATTCCGGTGTCAATCGGACCGGGTGCGACCGCATTCACACGAACGTTGGCGGAAGCTGCTTCAAGGGCCGCTGTCTTCGTCAGCCCCTCTACCGCATGTTTAGCCGCAGCGTAAATGGACGCTCCTGGCGCTGTCTTTTGACCCAGCGTCGAAGAGATATTGATGATACTGCCAGACCCTTGAGGGATCATGACTTTGAGTTCATGCTTAAGCCCCAGAAAGGTACCAAGGACGTTGGCATCGAAAGTTGTCGTGTAACTTTCCACGGTTTGATCAATGAGGGGACCCGGTTTTCCTTCGGTGCCGGCGTTGTTAACGGCAATATCGAGACGGCCAAAGCGCTTGACTGTTTGATTGACCATATCTTCGACTTCCTCTTCATGACGAACGTCTGCTTGGATAAATTCCGCTTCGGCTCCGAGGCCGCGTAGTTCAGCCACCAGTTCGTCGCCCTTATCTTTGTGGCGGCCCGAAACGACAAGTTTTGCTCCTTCCTTGGCAAAGGCTACGGCCGTAGCGCGGCCAATTCCGGTGAGGGCTCCGGTAATGAGGACGGTTTGATTTTTCATAATTATTTTACTGTCTTGCTTTTCATTGGGGAGGAGGATTTGGGAAGCTTCATCCTGGATAACGATGGGAATATGCATCATGGAATGAGACGCATGTCCCGGAGTTTGCTCAATTGCCGTCTGAAACTCTCGTGTGTATCAACGCAGTCCGCGAAGCCCGCTTGTCGGATTTTGATCGTGCTCGTTATTGTCTCCTCGGGAAAATTCAACATGTAGTCCACGAACGCCCAATTTGCGATCTGCTCGTACGGGGTAGGAAAGAGTCCATAGCGCGCGACCATGCCGTCCCAAAGAGAAGCCTTTTCGCTCATTTCAGCGACCGTCGACATGGCCAGAGGTTCGGCCACTGGAATGTCGTAGAAGGCAGCCAGCTCGCCCCACATCTGGCGCCACCGATAAACGTCGCCGTTAGACACGTTAAAAATCTCGTTCCGAGCTCTCTCCTCACCAAACGCCCATAAAGTCGCACGTCCGAAGAGTTCGGCGTCACAGGTCTCCTGAAGCGTATTCCATCCGGCCTGCCGCCCTGGGTAGCGCAGAGGAATACGCAGTTCCCGGCTCATAGCGGCGTAGGTGGCGAGCGCAGTGACAAGGTTCATGGGCGAATTTAAGCTGGGACCCATGACCAGATGCGGACGAAGGACTGTCCAGCTCGAACCATTCTTTTGGCACCAAGCGGCAACGATGTCCTCCTGTTGATGGTAGTGAATTGGGGCAATGAGCCTCGGCGCAGTCTCCTTTGCTGGGGCATTAAAAGCGCCTAGAGAAAAGCCGTAGGATTTGGCTCCTCCGGTGAGCACCACCCGTTGAAGAGGGACGTTGCGCGCAGCCAGCGCTTCGAGGGTATTTGAGAGCATCTTCGCGTTTGGCTCGACAGTTTCAGCCATAGTCGGCTTCTCCACATAGGCCGCATAAACTAAATCGGTAACTGCGCTCAAACCCGAAAAAGCCTTTGTTGTGCCTTCGCGATCCAACAGGTCGACGCTGATATGACGCACCCCGCTCGGCACTCGGTGCCTCGGCGGTGGCCGGCGTGCCGCAGTAGTCACACGCCAGGCGGGGTTAGCGGCAGCAGCGTCGAGTACCCCTGTGCCCAGGACCCCATAAGGGCCAACAAGGAGGATTTCGCGAGGAGGAGGAGGAGTTTTAGTAGATAATAACATAATAGGATTTTAGGTTATTATGAAGATGCGACTAAGCGTTCATGCCGCCATCAACTGTCAGGTTAGCGCCCGTGATGTAAGACGCTTCCGGACCGGCGACGAACGCCACCATCGCGGCGATATCGTCAACATGACCATAGCGGTTGAGTGCTGTGGCGGCCTTTTGTGGCACCGCCCAATCGCCCGAGGCAGGGTTCAATTCCGTGTCAATCGGACCCGGCTGCACGTTGTTGACCGTGATGCCCCGGCTCCCAATTTCTCGAGCCAGCGCCTGAGTGAACATCTTGACGGCTCCTTTCGTGCCCGCGTAGGGCACCAACCCGGGCGCCGCGACACGCTCACCCACGGCCGAACCGATCATGATGATGCGACTGCCACTCTTCATGTGCTTCAGCGCCGCCTGCGTCGCGACGAATACGCCGCGGATGTTGATATTGATCACGCGGTCCATCTCTTCCAGGGTCGTCTCCTCAAATGGTTTCGGAATGGCCGTGCCGGCGTTGTTCACCAATATGTCAAGTCGGCCGAAGGTCGCGACGGCCTTTTCGACCGCGGCCTTTACGGCGTCGGCATCGGCGGCATCCGCTTGAATTGCAATCGACTTTCCGCCGAGGCGTTCAATCTCCTTCACGACCGAAGCGGCCGCATCAGCGCCCTTGGTGTAAGTGAACGCCACGCTTGCCCCATCGCCTGCCAGCCGCTTGGTAATCGCGGCGCCAATTCCTCGCGAACCGCCAGTGACTACCGCGACCTTGCCTGCCAATCTTTGTCCGTTGTTGTTGCTCATATTTTTTTTGTTCTGTGGTGTTTTTGTGGGCACGGGATTTACGCTTTACCCCCGAAACTAACGTAGTCATCGAGTTCAATGGCGTCAAACCACGTCTTAATGTCTTCCCGGATTTTGCTGTGTTGGCCGACGTATTCGGCAAAGAGCGCAAGTGTTTCCGCGTCGCTGTCCGGTCCACGTTTTTCCATGAAAGCAGACCAGGCTTCGATTTCCCACGGTGCGCGCGGCGTTTTGGAATGGGACTGGACCCATTCAAGGATTTCGCCGTCGCCTTTGCCGGTGGCCAGCTCCTTCAAAAGGGCTTCGGGATCCAAACCCAGGAACCTGACCAGGTGCTGGTCCGTGCCGGAATTGTATTTGTATTCGCCGTTTTTCTTGGCAAGGGTCGCCCGGCCTTTGTCGAGCATGCGGGCCAGAATGACGTAGTTGCCCAAACGAACACGAAAGCTCCGGGGCGGGCGTTGCGACAGATCAATTAAGGAATGTTGAGTTTTCATAATGTTTTAGTTTTGGATTTTTAGGGATTGAAAGGCGCTCGGCGCGGGACAAAAAGGCACCGGCTTCAGGCTGCGTGTTGTGATTTATTTTCTTCGTAGAAAGGATAATCGGTATATCCATGAGCGTTGCCCCCGTAGAAACTGCTGCGGTCATAGGGATTAAGCGGCAGCCCGAGCCTGATGCGCTTGGGCAGGTCAGGATTCGCGATAAAATGACGCCCGAACGCCACCAGGTCAGCATCGCCTTTGGCAACGATTTCTTCGGCGCCTTTGGGGTCGAACCCTCCGGCTGCCATGATGGTTCCCTTGAAGAATTGACGCAAATTAATGGCCGCAGCCGGCGGCAAGCCGTCAGCTTCTTCTTGGCTGCCAATAACGCGCGGCTCGACGATGTGCAGATAAGCGAGGCCGAGGGGAGCCAGCACTTGGGCGACATGATTGAATGTGGCGGTGGGATTGCTGTCCGACATGCCGTTCCATTTTCCGCTCGGAGCAATCCGCACGGCGACGCGATTATACCCCCATACCGAGGCGACGGCATGAACAATGTCCATCAGCAAACGAGCACGGTTTTCCGGCGAACCACCATAGCTGTCGATGCGCTTGTTGGTGCCGTCCTGCAGGAATTGATCAATCAAATAACCGTTGGCAGCATGCAATTCGACACCGTCAAAACCGGCTGCTCTGGCGCGCTCCGCACCCTTGCGGAATTCTTCGACAATGCCGGGTATTTCCCTGATATCAAGCGCACGGTTCGGCGACACAGGAACCCACCCGTTGTGTGTAAAGGCTACGCCCTCATAAGGCGCGACAGAAGCCGACACCGGTGCCGGACCATCCGTCAGATCGACATGCGAAGTGCGACCGACATGCCATAATTGCATGAACATCCTGCCACCTTTGGCATGCACGGCATCGGTGATTTTCTTCCAGCCAGCGATGTGCGCATCGTTATAAATACCGGGCGCGCCAAGATAGCCGCGACCGGTTAGCGCGACTGGCGTCGCTTCAGAAATGATAAGACCGCCTTCCGAAGCGCGCTGCGCGTAATATTCAACCATGATGTTGCCAGGAACATCACCAGGCTGTTCGGAGCGCATGCGCGTGAGCGGAGCCATTACTACGCGATGGGACAAGACTATCGGGCCAACCTGGACGGTCGTGAAAAGTTTGGACATGGATATCTCTCCGTGTTTATGGACTGGTGAATTGGAGTTTTTTACCGGAGCGGTGGGCGCGCCGGTAACGAGGACGGTGTGGTTTTTCATAATCATTTTCCTGCGGTTTGGTGGGTATGGGTCGTCATTATTGTTTCCTTGCATAGAGTTGATTAGATCTGTGCCCTGCCGCCATCAACGAACAGTTCGATGCCCGTGACGAAACTGGAATCATCCGACGCCAGGAACAACGCCGCCTTGGCAATTTCTTCGGGTTTGCCCATGCGTCCCATCGGGATGGTGGACACAATCCGCGCAATAGCATCCGGAGGTTGCTGATCAACCGCCGGGGTGTCGGTCGGACCAGGGCTCAGGACATTTGAGCGGATGCGCCGGTCCTTTAGTTCCATGGTCCAGCCCCGCACAAAGCTGCGAATCGCCGCTTTTGTCGCTCCGTAAACACCGAACGCAGGAGTCCCTTTGGAACCCGCAACGGAGCCCGTCAGAATGATGGAACCACCATCATTCAAGAGCGGAAGACCCTTTTGCACGGAGAACAGCGTTCCCCTGACATTGATAT
>JAQGPA010000081.1 GCA_028293325.1 Pedosphaera sp.
TGCCCGCCGTCAAGGCCACGAACACATCCTCCAGCGACGGGCCAATGTGCCGGATGTCCACTTCCTTGATCCCAGCACCGGCCAGTTGGTCGCGAATGGCTTGCTCGGGCAGCGATTCCTCCACAAGCAAATGCATCGATTGCCCGAACACCGTGATGTTTTTGACGCCCGGCATATGGCGTAGCGCCTGCATGCCGGCGGTAACATGTTCGCAGGTCACATCCCAGCGCTTGGTGCCGGGCGGATTGACGGCGGGCAACTGCTTTAACTCGTCCGGCAAACCGCAGACAATCAGCCGCGACATGTGAATATAACCGACATGGGTGCAACGCTCGGCTTCGTCCATGTAATGCGTGGTGACAAACAGCGTCATGCCCTGGCTCGAAAACTCAAACAGCAGGTCCCACAATTCACGGCGCGCCACGGGGTCGATGCCCGCAGTCGGTTCATCAAGAAAGAGCACGCTCGGCTTGTGCATGAGCGAGCAGGCCATGGCCAATCGCTGGCGCCAGCCGCCGGAAAGCAACGCGGCGCGCCGCCCCATATACGGCTCCAGATGCGTGAGCGTGACCAACTCATTGCGGCGTTGGGTCAGCGCGTCGCCGCGCAAGCCATAGAGCCGACCGTAAAACATCAGGTTTTCATAAACGGTCAACTCATCATAAAGCGAAAACTTCTGGGACATGTAGCCGATGAGATTTTTGATCTGGTCAGTTTGCTCCGCCACGTCAAACCCGGCGATGCGGGCGCGGCCTTCCGTCGGCTCCAACAGGCCGCACAGCATGCGAATGACCGTTGATTTGCCGGAGCCGTTCGGGCCGAGGAAACCGAAGATGGAACCTTTGGCGACCTTGAAACTGACCTGATCCACAGCCATGAAATGGCCGAACCGTTTGGTCAGCCCTTCACATTCGATCATCGTTTCGGCGGGCATGGGTTTGGAGTCATTGCGGGCGCGGCGGTTAGGGCGTCCCGGAAGTGTCAGAAAACACTACATCGGCCGACATCCCGGAGCGGAGTTTGTCTTCTTCATTCTTCAAGCGCACCTTGACGCCGAAAACCTGTTTGATGCGTTCTTCAACGGTTTGGACATTGCGCGGGGTGAATTCAGCGCTGCGGTTGATTTGCTCGACGCTGCCCTCAAAATCGCGATTGGGAAAGGAATCAACGCGCACTTTGACGGCTTCGCCCAGTTTGATATGACCGAGCCACGGTTCGGGCACATAGACCCGCACCCACAAATGTTGCGGCAGGATCAACGTCGCCACTTCGCGATTGGGCGCCAGCACGTCGCCTACTTTTACGCTGAGCACTTCCAGCACGCTGTTGGTGGGGGCGCTGATTTTCATCTCGCGCAGTTGGGAATCGATTTGTTCCAGTTGCGCGCGGGCCTGGGCGAGGCGTTCCAGGCGGGTGCCGGCAAGGAGCAGGTCATAGCGGCTTTTCGCGGCGGCCGCACTTTTCTCCAACACGCTGGAGTGACTCACGGCGCGGTCCAATTCGGTTTTGGAAATGGTGTTTTTCTGGAACAACTCCTCAGCCCGCTGGCTGTCGGCGCGCGCGAATTCCGCCTCCGCCTGTTGCGACTGCCAATCATTCCTGGCCGTCTCGATTTCCTCCTTGCGCGCTCCGGCTTCCAGTTCGGCCAGCGTGGCCGCCGCCTCGTTGCGCCGCGCCTGAAGTTCATCGGCATCCAACGCCATGATCACCTGACCCGGTTTTAACGCATCGCCTTCCTGGGCGTTGATTTCCCGGACGCGCCCGCCATAACGCGAGGCGACATGCACCTCGTCGGTTTCAATGGTGCCGGAGACAACCGGGGAATTGGCATTGCGATTGCAGGAGGTGGCCGCGAGAGCGAGGGCCAGGAGCGCAGTTTGAAAAAAGGCTTTTTTATCCACTGGCACGAATTCTAGCAGGCCGCCACGCGGGATTCAACGCCCGCCTGACAAAACTGGTGACATAAACGCAAAACGGATTCATCCTGCGTCATCCGATGAAAATTGAATTGCAAGGGGTTTCCAAAAAATACGGGTCCGCTTTGGCACTGGACGACGTGACGCTGGAGATGGCGCCGGGACAATTGGTGGCGCTGCTGGGACCCAATGGCGCGGGCAAGACCACTCTGCTGCGTTGCCTGGCCGGGATTGCGGCGCCCAGCAAGGGTCGCGTTCTGTATGACGGCCAATTGTTCACCCGCGATCGCATGGACCTGCGCCGGCGCTACGCTTTCCTGCCCGATTTTCCGCTGGTGTTCGAAGACTGGTCTTTGCTGCGGCACATCGGCATGGTGCTGCGCCTTTATCAGGCCGAGCAACCGGGAGTGGAAGAGCGGGTCATCGAATTACTAACAGAACTCGAACTGCTGCCGCTGGCGGAAAAACCGTTTAAGAGCCTCTCCCGCGGCGAGCGTTACAAAGGCGCGCTGGCGGCCTTGATGGCGGCGGACCCGGAAGTGTGGCTGCTCGACGAACCGTTTGCCTCCGGCATGGACCCGCACGGCATCACCACGTTCAAGCGGCGGGCCCGCGAAGCGGTGGGCCGGGGACGCACCGTGATTTATTCGACGCAAATTTTGGATGCCGCGGAAAGATTTTCCGACCGGGTCTGTATTATTTACCGCGGCTGCCTGGCGGCGTTCGACAGTGTGGCCAACCTGCGCGATAAGAATTTTTCGCAGGAAGGGGTCCTGGAGAACATCTTCGACATCCTGCGGGAAGAGCCGACTCCATGAGACTGCGTGCGAAAAAAACGGAGCGTTCCCTGCGCCGGCGCATTCGCCGGGAGATCACCACGGCTGAATCATTGCAGTGGCAGATCATGTGGTTCCACAGGTTGCGGGCATATCCTCTCCCGAAAGATCTGTATCGCTTCGTCATTTTTTTAGTTTATCCCCTGAATGCCGCCCTGGGTTCCTTCTCACTACAACAGGCGGTGGCCATTGCTTTCCTGTGGAGTGCGGGCACGACATTCTGGCGGGCCTCACAATTGTTAAGCGCGCTTTTTGCCGCTCAGCCCTTGGAGGTATTCCGCCACCTGCCGATTTCCGACCAGGATATCTTCCGCCATCAATGGCGCGGTTTTCTACGGGCTTCGCTCTGGTCCATGCTCGACTTTTCGGCGGTGTACGGCGTCCTGGCATCCAAAGTAGGATTCGGTGGCTGGTCGCTGCTCTGGGCCGGGGCGGGCATGGCGGCACTGCAATGGTTGGTCATGGTATCGTTGGCGACCGCTCTCGTGGCTTATGCCGGACGTCGCAATTATTGGACGATTGCCTTGTTGCTGCTGGCAGGCGCCGTTGGGCTCTTCATCTTCCGCGGCTCGCAGCCGGCTATCTCCGAGTGGTTGACGGAATTTGCGCGCTGGGCTCCGGGGACTGGCTGGACCTTGTATGTGTTTGGCATCAGTCCCAGAGAGGGGCTGTTGGGCGAGGTGTGGCCGGTGCTGACGCTGAGCATCGCGGTGTTTTTGCTGCCGCGCGCGTATCAGCGCCTGGGACAAAAATATAAATTGCCTCCCATCCCGTTGACCAACCTGCCCGATAATGTGAAGCCGTCTCCGGCACGGGTCGGTCAATTGTCGGAAACAGAAGCCACCGCCGATCCCTACGCCGCACTCAAGGCAGCGATTCGCCGCCGGGAATTTCTTAAGGGCTATGATTGGCAGCGGGCCGGTTTCCTGGAACGGTTGGCGTTTCGCTGGCTGACGCCGCAGGAACGGTTGACGGCGGAATTCTTGTGTGCGGGCAAACCCCGGTGGACGTCCAAGTTAACCACGCTCGGCCTGGGCAGCATTGTGTTTTTTGCGCTGCTTTGGCTTTTCCCTGCCATCCTGACCGTGAGTCCCTTTATCTTAGTTTACCTTGTTACTTTTTTATTTTCGAACATGCAGCAGTGGCCCGGAGCAAAACTGGTCGCGATGGGAGGCGCCGGCGTTTCGTTATGTTCAGCTTATCCTCTGGGGTTCAAGGAAATGACCGCCGTATTCCAAAAAACAAACCGGCTGGTGCTCCTGGTGGTTCCCCTTTTAGCGGGGGTCGCTTTTCTCTTCACAACCTTCCGGATGAATTTCAATTCCATTCCCGTCCTGGTTATCTCCCTCAAAGTGGTGGGAATCATTCTCGCCTTCCATCCCGCCATGAGCATCTTGCTTTTGAGTTCCGGCACAAACGATGCCCACAAGCCTGTCATCATTTTTTCGCTGTTGCTGGGACTCGCGGTGATCGTGCCATGTGGCATCACACTTTTCTTCACCGACAGCCTCTGGCTGGCCCTGGTGCTCCTCGCCGTGATCGGGTTGACGGTTCATGGTTTCTTTCGCCTGTATCGCCATGGGTATAACCATTGGTTCGACCTGCAAGGCAAATTGAAGCCGCAAAGCAATTCCGCAATTAAGGAAATCTTCTCCACCTTTCGGAAAAAATAAAACGCAATACGCGGAGCCGCGGAACCAGCAATTTCAGGAAACGACTTTGGGCGTGAGTAGCGCTTCGATGGCGGCAGGAAGATTGACGCAGGTTTCCTCGAACATGATCTGCGAGTCGGCTTCGGAAAATTTCAGGGAGCGTCCGGCGGAGTGAATGAATCCGCGCGTGGCCTGGTGCGCATAACTGAACAAGCCCTGGCGCAACGGCAGCGAATAAACCGCGAGCGTCAAACCATAGACGAGCGTGTGCCAGCCATTGGCCTCGCCTTTATCAACCGCGGCGAGGTAACGCTGCACCGGGCGTTCATCGCGCAAGGGACGCAGGCGTTGCAATTGTGACTGGCCGACGCGCCGGCTGGCGGCGGAAAAGTTTTGGAGAATCGGCTCACCCGCCAGGGACTGGTCGAGGGCGACAAGTTCGCGGATTTCGTTCCGGCTGGCGTGGTGAAAGGCTTTTTGAATGGCCGGCAGTTCGAGCGGACACAAAATGCGCGCGTGATAATTTTGCAGGAATTCGCGCAACGCGGGAACGTTGTTGATTTGGCGGACTTGCAGTGAATCGGTGGCCCCGGCGAGTGTGACCAGACCTTCCACGGAGCCCAACTGCTCGACGAGCGGATGGAGATCGCCGAGCAACTCAACCGCTTCGAGCGGCGCTTTTTGTGTCTGACGTAACATGATGTTCAGCGTATATATTTTTTAACCTATCACTTATCACCGTGCCCCGTCTGCGCATGCATTGCCAGCAGTAAAAATGCCAGCCGAAGGATTAATTACTTGCATAATCCTTATGCTTCTGGTTAATCTAGGCCTCGTTCCGTTGCCACCAGAACCTACCCATCAGGCAAGCGAAAAGAACAGGAGAACAACAGATGGCTAAAGTTGACTTTGCAATTGGTATCGGCGGTGAAGCCGGTCAGGGCATTGCTACACCAGGGGATATTCTTGCGCGCATTTTTGCCCGGCGCGGCCTCAACCTTAACGCGTACAACGCTTATCAATCCCTCATTCGCGGCGGTCATACGTTTTTGACCATTCGCGTGAGCGACGGCCCGGTCCGCAGCATGGGTGATAAGCTCGATGTATTAATCCCGCTTAACCAGGACACGATGGACCGCCATCTGCGGCTGCTGACCGCCGGGGCCTGCGTGTTGTTTGACAGCGATAAAATCAAGCCGGGCATTCCGGCCAGCGGGGTGCAGGTTTGTCCCCTCCCCATTAAACAACTCACTGCCGGCAACAAGCTCGCCGCCAACACGGTCGCGATTGCCGCCACGCTCCAGATGCTCGGCGTGGAGTTCAAGGCGCTCGAGGATGCGTTGACGCGCATTTTCAAACGCAAAGGTGACGCGGTGGTGGCCGAGAATGTGGGCTTTGCCCAATCCGGTTATGATTATGCCGCGGCGAATTTCAAGGCGTTCCCGTTCAAGGCGCCCAACCTGGGCAAGGGCCACGCGGTCCTGACCGGCAATATGGCCCTGGCGCTCGGCGGCATTGCGGCGGGGGTGAAATTTTATGCGGCCTATCCCATGAGCCCCTCGACCGGCGTGCTCATGTATATGGCCAGCCATGCCCGACAATTGGGCATTATGGTCCGGCAGGTGGAGGACGAAATTGGGGTGATGAACATGGTCATCGGCGCGGCGCAGACCGGCTGCCGCTCGATGTGCGCCACGTCCGGCGGCGGTTTTGCGTTGATGACGGAAGCCATCGGCATGGCGGGGATGATTGAAACGCCGGTGGTCTGTGTGGATGTGCAACGCGCGGGTCCGGCGACCGGCGTGCCGACCAAGACCGAACAGGGCGATCTCTGGCAGGTGCTCGGCGCGGCCCAGGGCGATTTCCCGCGCATCATCGTGGCGCCCACCGATCAACTGGATGCGTTTCGCACCATTCCCGAGTTGTTCAATCTCTGCGACAAGTATCAATGCCCCGGATTGGTGCTGACGGATCTGCTGATTTCGGAAGGAACGGCGAGCATCCCGACGAAGGACCTGGATTTCAAAGTCAAGATTGATAGGGGTGAGGTTATTTTCCCGAACGGCCCAGTGGCGAATCCCTTTGGTGGCGCGAATGACAACACCTATTTGCGCTACAAGAACACCGAGAGCGGCATCTCGCCGCGCGCGGTGCCGGGCGTGCCGGGACACATCCACGTGGCCGCCACGGATGAGCATGATGAGGATGGCACCCTCATCAGCGATGAATTCACCAACCCCACCAAGCGCCGCATCATGGTGGAAAAGCGCGGGCGCAAAATGGAAACGGTGCTGGCGCAAATCGCCCCGCCCACATTCGTCGGCCCGGAAAACGCGCCGGTCACGCTGGTCGGTTGGGGTTCGACCGAGGGCGTGATTCGCGAGGCGGTGGAAAAATTGGCGGCCGAGGAAGGCATCGTGGCGAATCAAATCGCCGTGAAATGGATCGTGCCGTTCCATGCCGACGAAATCACGCATCTGCTCACGCGCAGCAAGCGCATCATCATCATCGAGAATAATTTCAGCGGCCAGTTCGCGCGCTATCTCCGCTCGGAGACGGGCATCGCGGCGCACGGGCATATTCGCAAGTATGACGGCGAGCCGTTCATGCCGCATCACATCGTCAACGCCGTGAAGGATCAACTCGCCGGCAGGACCGAGCTGTCCGTGCCGGAACATGAAATCTCTGTTTGAACCAACGACAACCTGATTTGCAGATTAATCAATTCATCCCCAAAATATTATGAGCACTGCTGTTGAACTCGCTCCCGATGCCCTGCCGCCGTCCCTGCTGACCAAGGATAGTTACAAGAACAAGGTTCACCCCGATTGGTGTCCCGGTTGCGGCGACTTTTCCGTGCTGGCCGCGCTGCAAGCCGCGTTGTTTGAACTGGGACTCAAGCCGCACCAGGTGGTGGTGATCAGCGGCATTGGTTGTTCCTCCAACCTGCCCGGTTACGTCAACACCTACGGCATGCACACCTTGCACGGCCGTTCGCTCGCGGTGGCCACGGGCGTAAAGCTCGGCAATCATGAGTTGAAAGTCATCGCCACCGGCGGCGACGGCGACGGCTTTGGCATTGGCGGCAATCATTTCATGCATACGATGCGCCGTAACGTGGACCTGACCTATATCGTGATGGACAACCAGATTTACGGGTTGACCACCGGCCAGACTTCGCCGACGAGCCGCAAGGGGATGAAGACCAAGAGCACACCGCACGGCAACGTGGAGAACCCGATCAACCCCATCCCGCTGGCCATCGTGGGCGGAGCCACTTATGTGGCGCGCGGTTTCAGCGGCAAACAAAAGCATCTGATTGAACTGATGAAGGGAGCCATTATGCACAAGGGCTTTTCCTTCGTCGATGTCTTCAGCCCGTGCGTGACCTATAACAAGGACAACACGTATCAATTCTTCAATCCCAAGGTGAAGTCGCTCGAAGAACAGGCCCACGATCCTACGAATTGGGCCAAGGCCATGGAACGCGGTTATCAGTGGGACGAAGAAATTCCCATCGGCGTCTTCTGGAAACGCGACGACCTCCCGTCGTTGGAAGAACAGGAACCGGTCCTGGAACAAGGCGGCCCCCTGGCCTTCCGCGAACTGGGCATTTCCGACGACCAGGCCCAATGCCTGATCAAGGAACTGATCTAGCGCGGCTCTCAATTCGGCAATGCCAGGGGTCAATTCTGACCCTCGCCTCCAGCACCCCCTAAGTCTCGGTTGGTGCGAACCTGACTTATTTACGTACCAAAGACACGCATCGCCGAGGGCCCATTGAGGCTCAGAAAAGTAATGCGACAAAACCGAAGGATCAAAGATAAGGCACACCTCTCCCCGGCCCAATGGCTTCCCAAGCCCGCCACGAGTCAGTTGCCCGAGAAGAGACGTTCGCTGCGCGAATTGTGGTCCCCACTCCTTCGTCGTGCGGAGAGGGAGAAGCAACTGAGCGCGTTTGGCTCATTACTTTTCTGAGTCTCAATAAGCGGGTATGCAAAAGTTTCTTAACATTCGGTCCATTCGGCCGCATGGGCCGCGTTTGGTTTGCTGGAATCGGGTGACAAATGGAGAACTTCACACATTATCCGCTGTTGGTCTTCGCGGTTTCCTTCATCACGCTGCGGGTTTCAGCGCGGCTCGGCCGGCATTTTCGCTCGCGGCAGCGTGTGCCCGAGAAGGAGTTGTTTGAAGACTTTAATATTATTCTGCCGGCCACCCTGACCCTGCTCGGTCTGATTATCGGGTTCAGCTTTTCCATGGCCGCAACCCGGTATGACCTGCGCAAGAACTATGAGGAGGCAGAGGCCAACGCGATCGGTACGGAATACGCCCGGGCGGATCTGCTGCCAGCCGCCGAGGCGACCAAGGTGCGTGCGTTGCTCAGGAGTTACCTCGATCAGCGGATTGCCTTCTACCTGACCCGTGATGGCCAGGAGCGCCACCAGGTCATCGCCCGTACGACCGCGTTGCAGGGCGAGTTATGGTCCACTGTCCTTGTCCCTGCCAAAGCGGAGCCGACACCCATCACTGCCCTGGCCGTATCGGGCATGAACGATGTGTTAAACTCGCAGGGATATGCCCAGGCCGGCTTCTGGAACCGAATTCCGACGGCGGCCTGGGCTTTGATGGGAGCGATTGCCATCGCATGCAACCTGCTGCTTGGCTACGGCGCGCGAAGCGTCACAGTCGGCTCCAGATTGTTTCAGATTCTACCGCTGCTGGTTTCCATTGCGTTCATGTTCATCGCGGACATTGATGCGCCGCGCCACGGCATTATCCTCGTTAAACCGCAGAATCTGATCAGCCTTGCTGAATCCCTGAAACAGAGTCCGCCCGCGACTTCACCGGCGAAAAATTGAAGCCAATGAAGAGCGTTACTCTCGGCCCCCTCGCCTTCCGCGACCTCGGCATCACCGACGACCAGGCTCAATGCCTGATCAAAGAACTGATCTAGCGCGGCTCACGCCTGCGCACGGAAAACCCAGACGTTGGCAGACCATAAAAGGAAGCTGGCGATCGCGGGCAACATCATTGTTCCGAGACTTGCCGCGCCCTCCGGGGATAACGAACAATTCCCTCTGGCTCGAATAGCGCCAGATAAGGCGAGTATTCATACCGACGGTTGCGTTGGCCTCCGGTGGTCTCTCTGATAATGCCCAGTTCCGCGAATTGCTTTAGCAATTTATCCGCAGTGACAAAGGCACAACTCACATGCTCCTCGACCAACCGAACATTCACAATGGGTTGCTCGAATAAGTAATCCAGCAGGCTAATCGAATTTGCCTGATTCGTTGCCTTGCTTCGGATCAGGGCTTGATGCGTTCGCCGAAGTTCCAATATCCGCCGAGCCGTTTCAGTTGCGGAACGGCTGACCTCGCTGACGCCCTTTAAGAAAAATTTAAGCCAGCTTTCCCAATTGCCATCGTTTCGGATCGCCATGAGGCGATCATAATATTCCGCCCGATGAAATTTCAGATAATGGCTCAAATACAGCAAAGGCAATTTCAAAATACCACGCTGACACAAGAGAAACGTGATCAGCAACCGCCCAACGCGCCCATTACCATCCAGGAAAGGATGAATCGTTTCAAACTGGGCATGAGCGAGTCCGCACTGAATCAGCACTGGATAGGTGGTTGTGTCGTGCAGAAATTTTTCCAAGTTGTTGAGCGCATCGTGCATTTCATGAACGGGCGGCGGCACAAAGGTTGCCATTGCCAAGGTGCAATTGGCCGGGCCAATCCAATTTTGGCTGCGGCGGAATTCTCCAGGCGTCCGATTGGAGCCGCGCACGCCGGCAAGGAGTTTGGCGTGAATTTCCCGAATCAAGCGCAGGGACAAGGGCAGATCGTTTAGCCGTTTTAATCCGTAATTCATGGAGCGGACATAATTCACCACCTCCTCCACGTCCTTGGGATGATCCTGACCTTTCGCGTCAATCTCGAATTGAAGCACGTCTTCCAGCGTGCTTTGCGTTCCCTCGATTTGTGAACTCAGCACCGCTTCATGGCGCACATACATGGATACAAACAGGTCCGGGTTTGGCAGTATGGAAGTAACCCCATCAAGTCTGCCAAGCGCATGATCCGCCTCGGACAACAGACGCGCCAATTCCGCGCTCATATTCAGCGGTGGTTCTGGCGGAAGCGGAGCTGGGATAAAGGCCCGGTACCCATCCAATTGCTTCACGTATTTGCCTGCTCGCATAAAATTTTCCCGGTTTGATAACTAAAATAACGCCCACTGTTACCAAGCCTTATTTTAGAAAACGGCATTATTCTAAAACAAGAACGCTCCAAAGAAAAGCCTTGTTTTAGGCGGATAGGGCCCTTCGCTCGAAGAACAAGAACCGGTCCTGGAACAAGGCGGCCCCCTCGCCTTCCGCGACCTCGGCATCACCGACGATCAGGCTCAATGCCTGATCAAAGAACTGATTTAGAGCAGTTCCATAAATGCTGTAGCGCGGCTCACAGCACGGCAAGGCGCGGGTTTTGACTTCAACGCTCGCCTCCAAGCTTTGATGCACGTGCATCAAGGAGTTACGCAGGGCGGACCTGAAAGGCGAGGACGTGGCCTGGACGAACAGCACCGTGAGTTTCACCCCCAAGAAATCCGGTGTGCAGGTGCTAGTCCATTTGGGTGTGAAGGCTTTGAACGTGTGCTGCGGTGGAACTTGGCTGGTTCGTCCGCAACCATCTGATATTTTGAGCCGCAGAGCTATTTACGATGGACTTCAACTCCGCCGGAGATCATCTGTTTGGCCGTTGGGTTCGCGAGAATTGCATGCGGGAAGCCCATTTCGACACGGCTTATGTCGTCGAGCCGCTTGATTTGATCAGGGCTGAGATGTGTATTCAAAGCGCCCAAGTTATTTTCCAGTTGCTCAAGCTTACTCGCGCCTAAGAGCACGGATGTCACGGTCGACTTGGAAAGGAGCCAGGCAAGCGCTACTTGCGCAGGAGACTTTTGAACCTCAGAGGCAACCTTCTTTACTTCATCTACGATCTGCATGTTTCGTTCAGTAAATTTGCCTAGAGTTTCAAGGGCATTTTTTCTAGAACCCTGAAACCCGGTCG
>JAQGPA010000089.1 GCA_028293325.1 Pedosphaera sp.
TCCCGTCCGAATTGCTCAAGCAGGGTCTGCTATACCCGCTGCAATCGAATATTCTTGAGTCCGAGATCCAGACCGCCGCGCGAGTGGCGAAGCTCGTCTTCGACTCCGGCCTGGCCGGGGTGGCTCGTCCGGCTGGCAATATGGAGGCGTTTATCCGCAAGCAGGTTTACAAGCCGGAATACGTGACTGAAGCCAAGGTTTCCCGAGCCAAATTGCCTGCGAGGCTCAGCCATCGGCCTGTTCTGCGGCAGCGACCACGCTTTTCTTTCGCCAGAGGGCGGAATCAAAAATGACGCGCCAATAGTTCCTTCATGGTATCACGCTGTCCATATTATGCGTGATCAGCTACTGGCTGATCACGCACCTGCTTGCGCACATGTTCTCGGTCTCCCGAGACGACGATCTGCTCTTTCTCCCGTTCCACGTCTGGGGGATGGCCACGCTGATCGGGCTCGGGGCTGTCGCGATGCGCCTGCTCGGTCGGACGAACGACATAATCACCACAGGAATCACGACTACGGTCGTGATGGTTATGGCCGCCATCAGCCCGGATCACGCCTGGAAAAAGCCCATCCTACGCGTGGTGGACACAATTGTTGGAGTCGTTGGCGCGTGGATCAGTTTGAAGTCAGGCCGCACTGGGAGCATAGTGGCCTGAAAAGGTCACCCGGATGCGAGCAATACAAGAACTGGCTGGCAAATTTGTTTTTCTAGCGTGGACCGCCCAGTGTGTCTTCGCGGCCCCCGCTTTTTCCCAGACTGCGCAAGTAGAACCGCTTCCCGGCCCGGACAGTCACGAGACGGGTCCGGGACCGCGCAGCCACCTCTTCGGGGAGTGGGGCGGAGTGCGGACGAACCTGGAAAATCGCGGTGTGAAATTCGATTTTCAGTACGTCAGCGATACCCTCTGGAACATCCAGAGCGAGCAGGCAGAGCGACGTGCAATGTGGAACCGCGTCAGGGGTACGGTGGACATCGATTTTGGTTCGCTGATCGGGCAGCAAGGGTTGTATTTCCACGCGACAGGGCTCTGGCAGGGCGGCGGCAATCTCGGAACCTATCTTGGGCTCGTGACCGGTCCCAGCGGGATGGCCAGCGAGAACACTTGCCGCCTCGATTCATGGTGGATCGAGAAGCGATGGCTGGATGAACGTATCACTGCCAGAGTCGGTCAGTTCGCGTGTCAAGATTTCTACGGGGCCCAGCACTACGCGGCGTCCTACATCTTCGAGCCGATGGGCTATGCGTTGGGCAATTTATTTACGACCTTCGAGTCCTTCGATCCTTTCTCGACGTCGGCGATGGAAATCCGTGTCGCACCGCTCCGCAATCTCTATGTGAAATCAATGGTGCTGGACGGGGACCGGTCGCCTTTTGCACACAACCCAACCGGTCTGGTTCCGCAGTTTCGTGACAATCCGGTGAGCGTTTCAGAGATTGGGTTCACGCCGGGCAAGGTGGCGTCGTCCGTCCGCGCCTTTGACGACGTGGAGGGCCGGAAGGGATACTCCGGCCTCTATCAGTTCGGCGTCTCCTACAATCCCGGAACGTTCACGGTGCCGGGAAGTGCAACAACCCGGTCAGGCAACTACCTCCTTTACTGGATGGCCAGCCAGGCTCTCTGGCGCGTGGACCCGCAGGAAGCAAAGGGTTTGGATGTGACGCTTGCGTACGACTGGAGCCCTCCGAGTATCAACCGCAACTATACGCTGCTCACGGCAGGGCTGCGCTTCAACGAGCCGCTGCCTCTGCGCTTTCACAACACCATGTCACTGGGCTATGTGCGAAACAGTTTGAGCCCGCAGTTCCTCCCGCCCGGCATGCCTGCCTGGAGGACTGAGCACGGCGCGGAGTTCAACGTTCTGCTGCAGATTGGACCAATCCTTTTCCAGCCCGTGATCCAGTACTACGCGAACGTGGGCGGGGGCAGCCACCAGGCAGTCGTTTGCGGATTCAGAACCAAGGTGGAGTTTTAGGGTGCGGTGGCCATGGACGAGAAGAGATCGGAAGGATACTTTCTTTGGTAGGAAATCCACGCAAGGAATGATGCTTTATAGCCAGGAAAAAAGCAGCGGACTTGTTGGTGGAGGTTTTCGCTGAAGCAGGGGTTGGGCGGAAGAATTTCTCAAATTCACGGGGCAGCACTTCGGCCCTGCGCTCCGCGGCCAGACAAAAACGAGGGCTATGGAATGAAAGCTGGTATGTTCATGCGAATGCGAACATTTCCGCCAGAGCGGGTGTTCACCCTATTGTTATAAAGCCGGTTTTTAGCGCACCATAAACAAAATTGGAGGCGCAGCATTAACATTAAAGCAATTCCATATCAGTTCTTATTGGTCGGGTATGAACGGTATCTCTCCACAAAATATGAATACCGGAACCGTCTGGGCTCGCGACATGCTGCTCCATGCGTTGACAGTTTCGTCGGGAGCGGTCGATGCGATCAGTTTCATCGCCCTGGGTAAGGTCTTCACGGCCTTCATGACCGGGAACATCGCGTTCCTCGGACTCCGGGTTGCCGGTGCCAATGCGCCCGGCAAGGTGGCGATCCTCACCGCCATAGCTGCCTTCGCGGTGGGGGTTTACCTCTCGACTATAATCGTCTTGCCTACCGAAGGTTCTGGCATGTGGCCCAAACGGGTGACGGTCGCACTGGGAGTATCACTCATCCCGCATGTTGTTTTCCTGGCTGTCTGGTTGGCGAGTAACGGCCAGCCATCGAGTGACGCCGTCCACGTTCTCCTTGGTTTGTGGGGATTCGCGATGGGGATGCAGAGCGCTGCGGTCAGAACACTCCATGTGGAGGGTATATTTACGACCGCTGCTACCGCGACCATCATATATCTTGCAGGCGACATGGCCAAATGGCCCACGACAGTCGCAGACAGGCGGCGGCTTGCAGGCGTGCTCATCTCTTTGTTCATCGGCGCCACTGCCGGAGGACTGCTCCTCGTTCACGCGCACATCTATGCCCCCGTCCTGCCACTCGTGATCTCCATCGCGGTGGTCGCAACCGCGGCGAGCGTTTTTCGGGAGCCGCGTAAGAGTCAGTGACTTCAAGTGTCGAAGCCAAAATATGCAAAATCAAACAGGTCTCTGCAACCGGTCGGCGCGCCCGTCGGCCAACTGCGCGCGGCCATTCCGCCCAGCCCGTGAATTATGTGGATTGTCCTCCTAGCCCTGCGTCGCCCATATACGTTTATTGTACTGGCGATCCTGTTGGTTTTGTTGGGCCCGCTCGTGTTGCTGCGCACCCCGACGGATATCTTTCCCGTGATCAACATCCCGGTGGTGAGCATTATCTGGCAATTCAGCGGTCTCAGCGCCGACCAGATCGAGCAGCGCATGGTTTATACTCACGAGCGGGCACTGACCACCACGGTCAACAACATCGAGCATATCGAGTCTAACTCTTATGATGGCGTGGGGGTCATCAAGGTTTTTTTTCAGCAGGGCGCTGACCCGGTGCAAGGCGTGGCGCAGATCACGGCCCTGTCGCAAACCATCCTGAAACAACTTCCGCCCAGTACCACCCCGCCCCTGATTCTTCAGTACAGCGCTTCCACCGTCCCGATTCTGCAATACGCCATCAGCAGCACAACCCTGTCCGAGCAGGAAATCTATGACCTGACCCTCAACCGGATACGAGTCGGGCTTATCAACGTTCCGGGAGTCGGCGTCCCGCTGCCATACGGGGGCAAGGTGAAGGTGGTTTCGGTGGACCTTGACCTGAAAGCCCTGCAAGCGAATAATATTGCGCCTTCCGATGTTGTTACTGCGATCAATGCACAAAATGTGGTCTTTCCCAGCGGCTCGGCGAAGATCGGGGCGACGGAATATGACGTCAGCTTGAATACCAGCCCCCGGTTGCTTAATCGGCTGAATGATCTGCCGATCAAGTATGTCGAGGGGACGGTGATTCGCCTCCGCGATGTAGCGCAGGTCCGTGATGGTTATTTGCCCCAGGAGAATCTGGTTCGGCTGAATGGAGTGCCCAGCGCGCTGATAAGTGTGTTCAAGTCGGGTTCCGCCTCAACGCTTCAGGTCGCGAGCGGAGTCAAGGCAGCGATGCCGCGCGTTCAAAAGACAGTCACGAGCGCTCTGCAGGTGAAACAATTCGCCGACCAGTCGCTCTTTGTCAGCGCCGCAATTTCCGGTGTCGTGCGGGAGATGGTGATCGCGGCGGCCCTGACGGCGACCATGATCCTGCTGTTCCTCGGTTCGTGGCGGAGCACCCTCATCATTGCCATCTCGATTCCCCTTTCGATTCTGACATCGCTGGCCATGCTGAGCGCGTTGGGCGAAACCCTCAACCTGATGACACTCGGCGGTTTGGCACTGGCGGTGGGTATCCTGGTGGATGATGCGACCGTAACCATCGAGAACATTGAGCGCCATTTGGAATCGGGGGCAAAGCTGGAAGACGGCATCATCAAGGGGGCGGGCGAAATCGCCGTGCCCGCCATTGTGTCCACCAGCTGCATCTGCATTGTCTTTGTGCCGATGTTCCTGCTCGGTGGCGTGGCGCGTTATCTCTTTGTGCCATTAGCTGAGGCAGTGGTATTTGCGGTGCTGGCTTCCTATTTCTTGTCCCGCACGCTGGTGCCGACGTTGGTGATGTATTTCGAACGGAACGTGAAACGCGGCGGTCAGAACGACCCGTCCCAGGCCCCCACCAACCCTCCGCCAGGCTCCCGGCCTCGCCGCTCAATCCTTTTTCGAGTATTCCGCCCGCTCATTCTCTTGCAGCAACATTTCGAACATGGTTTCGAGCGTTTTCGGCTGGGTTATCGCGATCTGCTCCGGACGGTGTTGGACCACCGGATTATCTTTGCGGTGGTGTTTCTGGCCTTTTGCGTCGGCTCCTGGTTGTTGGTTCCGCTGCTGGGACAGGATTTCTTTCCGACTGTCGATGCCGGAGTGTTCGCACTGCACGTGCGGGCCCGCACCGGGACGCGCATTGAATCGACTGCCGAGCTCGTTGATCAGGTGGAAGCGGCGATCCGGCGTGAGATTCCGGCCAAAGACTTCCAGGGCGTGCTCGACAACATCGGGTTGCCTGTTTCGGGTATCAACATCAGTTACAATGCCAGCGGAGTGATCGGGACGGCGGATGCGGACCTCCTGGTGTCGCTGAACCCGGGCCACCAGCCCACCGCCGATTACGTGCGGCGCTTGCGCCTCCTGCTCAATCAGCAGTTTCCCGGCACCACCTTTTATTTTCTGCCTGCGGATATCGTCACCCAGACGATCAACTTCGGCCTGCCCGCCCCGTTCGACATCCAGATCTTCGGTCGTGATCAGGCCGGTAATCGGCAGGTCGGCGCGCGACTCGCAGAGAGAATTTCGCGCATTCCCGGTGCGGTGGATCTGCGTGTTCAGCAGCCGAACAATGAACCGTATTTAGAGTTTGCCATCGACCGGATCAAGGCGTCTGAGTTGGGTCTCACTGAGCGCGATGTCGCCAGTGCGGTGCTCCTAAGTCTGACCGGCAGCAGCCAGGTCCAGCCCACTTACTGGCTCGATCCTCGCGCGGGGATACAATATCTTGTGAACATTATGACTCCGCAGTACCGGATGGATTCATTGACTGCACTCAAATCCATGCCGGTGAACGCCAGCATGCCGGGCAGCGGCAACGTCCAATTGCTCGAAAATCTGGCTTCCTACTCGCGCACCAGCAGCCCGCCGATTTTCTCCCACTTCAATGTTTTGCCGGTTATCGATGTCTACGGTGGGGTAGCCGGCCGGGATCTGGGCGGGGTGCTGCATGACATGCAACCACTCATAAACCAGGCGGAAAAGGAACTCCCTGCCGGCAGCTCCATTCAAGTGCGTGGCCAGGTTGAAACCATGCGCTCCAGTTTCACGGGCTTGAGTCTCGGACTGGTGGCGGCCATCGCGCTCATCTACCTGTTGCTCGTGGTCAACTTTCAAAGCTGGCTCGATCCTTTCATTATTCTTACCGCACTCACCGGGACGCTGGCGGGTGTCATCTGGGGGTTGCATGTCACGAACACCACGCTGAGTGTCCCGGCCATGATGGGCGCCATCATGAGCCTGGGTGTGGCCACCGCAAATTCCGTGCTCGTGGTTACCTTTGCCCGGACCAATCTCCAGCAAGGAATGGCCCCGTTGAACGCGGCCTGGGAATCCGGTGTTGAACGGTTGCGCCCGGTGCTCATGACCGCCTTGGCGATGATCATTGGCATGGTCCCCATGGCGCTGGGGGCGGGTGCGGGCGGCGAGCAGAATGCTCCCTTGGGTCGCGCGGTCATCGGCGGCCTGGTGATTGCCACCTTTACCACGTTGTTTTTTGTGCCCGTGGTATTCAGCGTTTTACACCGTCGAAAATGAACTCACCTGAAGATGGCAAACCGAAAGGCGACGGAGGACAGCCCGGACCGGAACGGCCGGGTCAAGCCGCTCCCCATGCAGCAACGACTGCGCAGCCGCGTTTCCGCCTCAGCTTCATTGCGGGCATCGTGGCGGTGTTGTTCGTTATTGGATTTTTTGTTGGCATGATTCCCCACTGGCGCCAGAGCAGAGCGGCCCAGACCTACATGCAAGAGTTGGCCATCACCACCGTCGCCGTCGTTTCGCCCACCCCAGGCAAGCCCGATGTCGGACTCATGCTGCCGGCGGAAATCAGACCGTGGCTCACAGCCTCCATTTTCGCCCAAGTCAGCGGCTACCTGAAAAACTGGTTCGTGGATATCGGTGCGCATGTCAAACCCGACCAGGTGTTGGCCGAAATTGACACACCCGAGGTAAATCAACAGCTCGAACAGGCGCGCGCCCAGCTCATTCTGGCCAAGGCGAACCTCAAACTGGCCGAGACAACGGACGCCCGCTGGCAGGCCCTGCTCAAGCGCGCCGCTGTCTCGGAACAGGAAGCTGTGGAAAAAACGGCCGGACGGGAGGTCGCCGCCGCCAATGTCCAAGCCATGCAAGCCAATGTCCGGCGGTTGGAAGAGTTGCAAGCCTTCCAACGAGTGACCGCGCCCTTTGCCGGGACGATCACGCTGCGCAATGTGGATATCGGCGATCTGATTATCGCCGGTGCCGGCGGCAAGGAACTATTTCACCTGGCTCAAACCGGGAAGCTCCGTGTCTACGTGCGTGTGCCGGAACCCGATGCCCCTGGCGTCAAGCCCGGCCAATCAGCAGAATTGACGATTTCCGAGGCGCCCGGACGGGTTTTTCCAATTAAGGTCCTTACCACCGCGGAGGCGGTGTCGCCCGTTTCGCGCACGCTGCAGGTTGAACTTGAGGCTGACAACCCTGATGGCCTGATCTTTCCCGGCAGTTACGCGCAGGTCCGTTTGACCGGTGCGGAACCCATTCCGCGGCTGGTAATCCCTTCGAACTCCCTGTTGTTCCGCGCCCAGGGTCTGCAGGTTGGGGTCGTGGGAACCAACAACACGGTTGAGTTGCGCCAGGTGCAGGTTGGACGTGACTTTGGGCAGACGCTCGAAATTATCTCAGGCCTGACCCCCGCCGACCGTGTCATCCTCAATCCTCCCGACTCCCTCGCAAATGGCATGGTTGTCCGTGTGGTGCAACCACCCCCCACCGCTGCCGCGAAATGAAACGGGGATTCACCAAGCGGGCGCGGCGAGGTCGGAACTGGCTCTTTGGCCTGTTCTTGGCGGCCTCTCTTGGCGGTTGCCTGGTCGGGCCGGACTACAAACGCCCTGAGGCAACGCGCATCCCCGCCGCTTACGCCGGGGCCACCAATGGATGGAAAGTGGCTGAGCCCCAGGCCCACCTGCCCAAAGACAATTGGTGGGAGCTATTTGGAGATCCGGAGTTGAACCAATTGGAAGTGGAAGCGGCGGCGGCAAATCAACAACTCAAGGCCGCTTTTGCCCGATTCGAGGAGGCCCGTGCGCTTGCCGATGTGACGAGAGCCGGACTGTTTCCCAACATCGCACTTTCGGCATCGGTTGCGCGTGAACGCGATTCAGCCAACAGGCCATCGGTGCTAACCGGCCTACCCATTGGCCGTGGGAGCACATTCAATGATTTCGTCGTTCCACTGAACCTGAATTACGAGGTTGACCTGTGGGGACGAGTGCGGCGCAGCTTGGAGTCGGCCAGAGCTCAGGAAACGGCTAGTGCGGATGACCTCGGAACCATCATTCTGATCATTCAGGCCGAAGTGGCGGCAGACTATGTCACGTTGCGCTCGCTGGATACTGAACAGGCCATCGTACGTTCCACGATTGAGGTTTTCCGCAAATCACTTGAACTAACCCGTGACCGTCGCGCCGGGGGCGTCGTCAGCGATCTGGACGTCGCGCAGGCGGAAACGGTGTTTCGGACCGCCCGGGCCCAACTGCCTGCGATTGCTTTGCAGCGAGCACAATTCCAGCACGCGCTGGCGGTGTTGACTGGCAAGCCCGCTTCCAGTTTCGAAATCCCGGAACGTGTGCTCACGACCACACCACCCGCCGTTCCGCCGGGCTTGCCTTCCGAATTGCTTGAACGGCGTCCTGACATCGCCGCTGCCGAGCGCCGCATGGCGGCCGCGAACGCCAATATCGGTGTGGCCAAGGCCGCCTTCTTCCCCACCCTGCGTTTGAACGTCTCGGGAGGTTATGAAAGTGTAAGTGCCGGCACTTTGTTTGATTGGCCGAGCCGGTTTTGGGCCATTGGCCCCTCGTTGACGACGCCGCTCTTCCAAGGTGGAGCACTGCGCGCCGGACTGCGGTTCACAAAGGCAGTTTACGAAGAAACCGTCGCCAATTATCGCCAGACCGTGCTCACCGCATTTCAGGAGGTGGAAGATAATCTGTCGGCGCAGACCCTGCTCGCCAGCGAATACGAAGAGCAAGCCGCCGCACTGCGAGCCGCCAACCGGCAACTGGAGATCGCCAATGATCGCTATCGTGATGGTCTGGTCACCTATCTGGAAGTCGCCACCGCGCAGAACCTCGTCCTCAGCCTTGAGCGGACCGTCGTGGAACTGCGCGGCCAGCAATTGGTAACTGCCGTGACACTGGTCCAGGTGCTGGGCGGGGGATGGCAACCGCTGCTGGTCAACGGTAAGGTTCCACTCTCTGCCGGAGGCCAATAAGAACCTTTCCAAAAAGGAAACCCTGCTCACATGCCACGAGCGAGTAGCAGTGTTGGGTATTACACAGAGGCGAATACAGGTATCGCGCAGCCCTATTCCTATAAATCGTAAGCCGAGAAAAGCCTTTCCGACAGTCCTGAAAACACTTGGCGACAACATCCAACACGCGCGAGTTGAAAAGGGGCTTTTACAGAGCCAAAATGACCAACCATCAAATCCCCGAAGTCACCCCGGCGGCCTGGGCCAATGCGCTGCAGCTGCCACGACCAGCGGCATCATAAACGTCAGAGCATAATTATCCCACGCTTCTGTTAATCCTTCCGTTACTCTGTCAAGAGGCGCTCGGTGTGACGCTTACGCTGCTACGGCGAAACGGCGCGATAAAAGCGTTTGCCGCCGCCGACCGGGTTGGGATCGGTGAAGGTCACCGTGGTTCCACTGGCGTTGGTCGCACTTCCATCCAACGTAATCCATGAAGCGGGAGAAAGATTGGTCGTGGTCTCCACGTGATAAGGCTGCCCCGGCACCGTGGCGTAGGTGAGCGTCGCGGAACCAAGGCCGATGGTTACGCCGATATGAAAGTTTTGCTGCGAGGACAGGACCGTCAGCGGCTCGCTCAGGGCATTGCTCAAAGACAGTGCGCCGGCCGTCAGCCATTTGTTCACAAGATAGCTCTCCACTGAGGTCCGGTCAGCGGTGCCCAGTGCGGTGTTATAAACCAACACTTCAGCCACGTCACCGTCCCAGCCGTTGTCCACTGTTGAGGGCGAAGGCTCCAAACGCGCGCCAACGGTCACGTCCGTGATCCCGTATTTGTAGGGGCTGATGCCATTGACAATATTCGCCCCGTTGCTGCGGGTCAGGCCGGTCGCCGGAGTCAGATACAGGCTGGCGGTTCCGGCGTTGTCAACATAGCTGAGCAGGAATGCCGTATTCACGGACGCGCTGGCCACATCGGCCTGCATCGGCGTGGCCGAGCGGTTGCGCTGAATCCCCAGCGGATAAGGCGCACCCTGGCTGCCGTCGGTCAACACCACCACACCCGCCGTGCCTTTGCCGTCCATCTGGCCGGAGGCGCTGAAACTGACCGGCCCTTGCCAGCCAATCGAGTTTTCCCCCTGGCGCGCGACTACAAAATAGGTCATCTGGCTGCCGCTGTTGGTGTAGGAGTTCTTGCCAATATTGCCTAGATACGTGCAGCCGGCACCGTTGCCGCTTCCATTCTTGCTGAAAGTCAAAACCGGTTTGCCATTGAGTTGGTTGGTAAACCACGGCTGGAGTGTGGTCGTATTTTGGGTGAACCAAAGATTGGTGCCCGATGTTCCCGCACCGCCGGCGCCCCTGTTCTTCCACGCTTGAACTCTTGTAGAGTTGGTGGTTAAGGTGGTCGAATCAGCGGCATCCAGCCAGAGCACGGCGCCCGCCACCGGGCTGCCGATGGCAGCGGCGGATGTCGAAGCGACGAGTTGATTGCCAGTCCCGTTGGTGCTAATCGCCAAATCGGTGAAGATCACCACGCCATTGCTGGCGTTGGTGCCGAGGTCGAAGGCAGTCGTGCCCAGCAGTGTGCCGCTGCCATTGGTTAAGGTGACCTGGCCCGGCAAGCTCGCCGGCAAACCGACGGTGGTGGGATTGCCATATTTGTCAACGGTTTTAAGAACCGGTTGTCGGCCGAAGGCAGCGGGTGCCACGGCGGAACCGGGCTGGGTGGTAAAGGCGAGCGCCACCGCAGCCAAGGGGGTGCCGTTGCCGGAAACGGCCAGAGTATTGCCCCCGCTGGTGGCGTCCGAGTTGACGGTCAAATCGCCGCTGTAATTGGTCGCCGAAGCAGGCATGAATGTCACCGTCACATTGGTCGAACCTCCGGCGGAAACTGAGCCGGAGAAACTGCCACTGAATGCAGCCGGATAATTGATGCTGCTGACGGTCAGCGTGGTGTTGCCGGTGTTGCTGATGGTCAATGTCAGATTGCTTGAACTGCTGGTCGGAACATTGCCGAAGGCCAGATTGCCACCGAGGGAGATAATTTTTGAAATGGCGGCGAAGCTGGCCGACTCGGTAACGGGTCCATTCATCGTGATGGAAGCCGGATTGTTGTTGCCGGAATAGGATCCGCTCCCGGTGCCCGTCCAACCGGCCAAACTAAAACCGTTGGACGCTGTGGCACTGATGTTCACCACCGTCCCGCTGCTCGTCCACAAGCTCCCCGGGCTGACGCTGCCGTTGGCGCCGGCGTTCATCGTGAGAAAATATTGCGTCGTGAAGTTGGCGGTGTAGGTGGTGCCGTTGGTGGGCGAGACGGTGTGCGAGATCATCCCGCCATCACTCCAAGAATTCCACACATATTGAATGCCGGTGCCACCGCTTTGAGTCGCGGTGGTCGCGATTGTGTGATTAGACCCGGGAACCCAGTTGAACGTCTGTTGCGTCGTGTAGTTGGTTCCATCCACCAAGAAAGCAAGGCCGTCGGGACTGGTGCCGACTGTCGTTGCGCTTGAATTCGTGACGACAATGAAGGCAAACCCGCTTGCCTGGTTTGTTATATCGTCTCCGTGGCCACCCGGATAGGATGTGATGGCATCACCATTGACCGTCAGGCCGCTGATGGTCAGGCTGCCATGGGCTCCGTTCCCCGCCCACACGCCAAATACTCCATCAACATAATTCGGCTGGGGTTGGAACAGCGGGTCGGCCAAACCATAAGTGGAGACGGTCACGTTGCTCATGAGACAATCGGACATGGCACCGCCGTTTCGAGAAATAATCTTCACCGCATAGGACAGGCTGTTTGAAATATTCAAATTGTTCACCAAGAGGTTGGTAAGCACCAAACTCTCCGCGTCAAGGGCGAGCGCGCCGCGCCACTGCCAGCCCGGATCGAAGCCGCCGCACCGGTTTAGATCCGAGTTCTGGACAACCGTCTGTCCCGCAAACCCGTTGGAGCCTACCGGGTAAGTTCCGTTAATCAGTACTCCAGCGCCATAAGGCATGTCCTGAAACAGGCAATTCTCAATTCGATTGCTTATGCCGCCATAAATTCCCCCGCCGTTCGCAAAAAATGGCGTCTGCGCCGTGCAATGGGTGAAAACGTTGAAGCCCGGGGCATATAGTTGCGGGACACCAAAGAAGGCGGCCTGCGGCCACATGGCAAAGCAATCATCACCGGTGCCCCGGGTGGTGCAATTGGTCACGATGGTGCCTTGCATCCCCACATTGAGATTTATGCCGTCGGCCATGGTGTCGCGGAATCGGCAACTATCCACAACCAGTCCGCTGGAATTGTAAAGCCACGCGCCGACTTTGGTATGCTCCACCCAAATCCTTGTGATGGTCGAACCGGTGCCATACCTGTTTACCAGGCCGTCGTTCTCCTCGCTGTCATTCCGGTGGTTCAGTTTTCCTATAATCGCGAAATCAGCCAGGTGTATGTTGTTGCTCTCGCCATTGAACCTGACCCGCTGATACTGATTAGAGTATTTGGCCGGGTCGCCCACGAAAGTGGTGTGCCACATCCCGGCACCTTGAATCGTCGTGCCGGCGGGAACGTCAATATCCCCGCTGACCAGGTAATTGCCGGGCGGCACCCACACGATGCCCGCCCCGGCGGCAACACAGTTGCTGATGGCGATGGTATCGTCCGTGGTGCCATTGCCGGTGGCGCCATAGCTTGTCACGGATCGCGAATTTGCCGGCACGGTCAACGGGGCGGCGACGTTTTCAAGGTCAACCAGATCAATGTCATAGTTGGTGGCCGTGTCGCCTGCATCCACCTGAAGGCGCACGAGGTCGCCCGGGTTGATGGTCAACCCCAGCAGACGGACCTCATCATAGAAATTTCTTGGCGTACCCGCGCCAGGAGTATTCTCAAATGAATAACCCCCATACACCCATGAATACACCGAGGTCATTGGCAGCTTTTGAGAAAAAATTCCGTTCGTGTAGAGGCTGAGGGTGTAGTTGGCGCCGGCTCCATTCGCCGTGTCCGGCACCGAATACCTCACCACGATGGCGTTGGCCGCCGCCTGGGCCGCGAACTGTATGTACTGCCCTGCGGCAGTAAGCCGAACACACTGCCTTCCGGACGCCTCCATATCCACCGTGTTTGTAGCCGTGGCGTTATTATCCACCACTTTTTGAGGCGGCCCCAGTATCTGGCCGCCACTGATGGTCATGGCCTCCGCCTCATAAGTGGTCCATGGAACAGACGCCCCGTTGAATGCTTGCGCAGAATGAATCGAGACAATGGAAAGAACGACAAAAACAAAAAGGCGGGTGCGGCAATTTACAAACATATGAGATCAAAGATACAATATTCTCCAATTGGACCATGTTAGATTTTTTTAGCGTATTGCAAAACGAGTTTGCAGCCAATTAGCATGGACCGGCAATAATGTAGAAATACTAGAAACAATGTGTATCCGATAGTCACATGAAATGGCGACACGCCTTCCGGATAGGTAGTTTTTGTCGATGGCTGGCCAAAATGCTTCGCAAAGACTAAGTGAGTTTAGGAAAATATTGGCAAGAATGCCCGCAACCAGAACTTCTCCGCGAGTATGCCCGCCTTGCGTCGAGCTTCGGTTTTGCTGAGAGCAACGATCCATCGTTGAGCGATACTGGCATGGTATGAACCGGAGTGATGGGTAACAAACAATCCGGTTCATACCGCGCAAAACCTCGTCCTCAGCCTTGAGCGGACCGTCGTGGAACTCCGCGGCCAGCAACTGGTAACCGCCGTGACACTGGTCAAGGCGCTGGGCGGGGGATGGCAACCGCTGCTGGTCAACGGTAAGGTTCCACTCTCTGCCGGAGGCCAATAAGAACCTTTCCAAAAAGGAAACCCTGCCCACATCCCACGAGCGAGTAGCAGTGTTGGGTATTACAAAGAGGCGAAATGACCAACCATCAAATCCCTGCAGTCACCCCGGCGGCCTGGGCCAAAGCGCGGCTGCAGCTGCCACGACCAGCGGCATCATAAACGTCAGAGCATAATTATCTCACGCTTCTGTTAACCTCTCGGTTCCTCTGTCAAGCGGTGCTCCGGGTGTCGCTTACCCAAAACGTTCTAAGGCGCGCTTAATTCCTTACACCTTTTGGCGGGACACCGGTTGGACTTGCTATTCGGCCGCTTTCCACTGTGTGCCGTCAAAAGTAACAAGCAGATTCGTCCCAGTCCTCATTACATAACGGCTCTCGCCTTTGGCAAACGAGGGAACAAAGTCTCCACCAAGAAAAACCAGCCAATTCTCTTCACCGCCAATGCGCTTTTTGTCAGGAATGCCGTCCGCATTCATATCTGTGAAATAGCAATGCTGCCCTTTCGCATCAGTCAATTCTATGGTTGTGCTTTTCACGCGGCCTGAGGTCTCATCGAGCCGAAGCGTCATCTCCTGGTTGACGCCAGCGTTCATCGAAAGAATGTTCCCGTCTATAGTCCACCAGTATTTTCCATTTTGGAAAACAACCACATAACCATCGCCGCTCACAGAACCGTCGAGATTCGTGATCGCAAACTGCTTCATCGCGTCAGCCGATCGCTCGCTCTGTCTAGGCGCGTGGCTGTAAAGCACGAGCCCCAAACATAAGTTCACAGCAAGCGAGCAAAGTAAAACCGCTTTGAGAAGCCATTTCATAATAATCCTTTTTTGTGTCCACTCATTTTTGCCTTTGCGTAAAGTCCCCACTGTTTCAAGTTTGCCGGGGTTTTTCATCGTTTTGCGCGGCGGCGGACGGCCAGCAGGTTGGCAACATGGGTCCCACCGCCCATCGCCAGCCGTTCCGCGAGCCGTTTCATGCCGGCAACCAGGTTGGCTTGGGGCGTCTCCAGCACGAGGTGAAAATGATTGGGCATCAGGCAATCGGCCTGCACCTGCCAGCGGGTCTTGGCGCAGGCTTGGGCCAGGGTGGCGAGAAAAAGCGCGCGATCCGCGTCGGCCTGGAAGTTGGGTTCGCGGCGGTCGCCACGATTGAGGACGTGAGACACCGCACCGGGATATTGGATGCGTAGTTTGCGGGCCATGGGGAAAGCCTGCACAAGCTCGCCAAAGGAGTCCAGTGTCAAAAGGTGGGACCCGTTTACGTTTATATATTCAATTCCCGGCAGTTATTCTTTTACCTTGTTGCATCTACAAACGCTCACTGGAAAACTTCTGCCATCGTCTTGCAAGAAAATCTCAAAATTTTCAATTCGGCCAATCATCCGGCCGTCGGCAGTTGCGAACTCTCGGATCATCGTCCGCCACATTTTCTTTTCACCCCCATAGGCATAAGCATAGAACGATTTTCCTTCGGGGGTTTCCAATCGCCAGAACTCCGACATCAAGATTCCACGTCGGGGTTCCGGTTCGGAACACCGGTTAGGATTTTTGCGCGCGTGTTCACGGTTGAAGCTGTAAAGTTTACTCTGATGTCTGGCAGCTGTGGTTTCCTTCGGTTTGGCCTCTACGTAAATGACTTCTCGCGGTGTAGTGGGTCGCGTGCCAGGCACCCATGTAGCTTCGGCAGGCCAGGGCGTTCGCACATTCGGCGGGAGATCCAGCTCAAGCCGATGTTTTAACAACGGCGCCAGTTCTTCCGATGACCGACAAACGACCACCGCATCCTTCTGTCCGTTCCAACCTGCCGGTATTTGCTTTACTTGGTCTGGATCCGTCAAGATTGCTTGGCAGCCCCCCGGTTTGCAGGTAACGATTGCCATGTTTCCTATCCGAGCAATTTCAAAAATCACTTTAGCCGTAATCAAATCCACATCAACAATATAGAAAACGGCTTCGTTTGCATAAATGGTGGCAGATCCGGCAGGCAATCTAACTTCGATCGCCTCATGGTTCTTCTCCACAGTAAAACCGCCCGCTTTCGTCCCCTTTTGCTCGCCCGCAATTTGCACAAGTTTCTCGAAAATTTCAGCGAGTTCCACTTTTTGATGGTTCGGCTGTTCAAGTCGATGGAGATAGACTATGCCGGATACTTTCTGCTGGTCGGAGACAATGGAACGAGTTGCGAACCCGGCCCCAACGTCCTGAATCTTATCGAAGGCCCGTTCGGCATATTGCTTATGGGCCACGTACCAGTCTTGGAGCAAGAAATTGAATTCCTCCACTGATTGGGAAACGGGCGTTCGTTCCGTGTGCCGCCACTCCACCGGCAGTCGTGACCGCTGCGTTACGTCGGTCAAGATCGCAAAATACTTGCCGCCTTCGGTGATGGCCACCAAATTGCCGGCTTTAGCGATTTCAAAAATCACCCGAATTGTCAGAGCGTCCAATTCATCTATCGGGAACTGTGCGTGGTCGCCGTACACTTGGGCTGTGCCACCCGGCAAATTAATCTGAAGGCCGTTTCCGCCTGATGAAACCGTCACCGCTCCTTCCTCATATTCAAATCCCCGAAGGACCGCCCGGGCAACATCGGCAAGATGCATAATCAACGCTGCATTGTCGCGCTGTAAGTCATCCGAATCGAACCGCGCCAGCACCAGTTCTATGCTCATACACAAAAAACGCATGTTCGCGGGCCGTTCACAAGTTTAAAGTCCATGCGACTACGGGTGCATAATGGGTGACCCGTTTATGGCTCAATACAGCGGCGTGCCCGTCACCGGCACGGTCCGATAATATCGCGTCCCCAATTCAGCCGCCTCGGGATCCACAAACCCAATCTCCCCTTTCACCACCGTATTCGTGCACACCGGCACCCAATCCGTCAGGTTCGTCGAAACTTGCAGGCAAAAGTTGACGCCATTCAGCCCGGGACGGGAAAAGCGGAAACACCCGTCCGGCAACACGCCCGCAAACGGCACCGGCAAATCGTGATCTTCCAAAATAATTGCCGCCGCCTTGCGCGGCCAGCCGATGCTATATGGATACGGACCGGGACCCGCCGTCGGCGGCAGGGTCAAGGCCAGCACCACCGTGTCAAATCGATGTGGCACCAGGTCCGTATCGTCGATCGGGTTGATGACAATCAACGCAAAACTCTTACCCGCTGGAATTGTAACCTGGTTCGGAATCTTCACGTAATCCACTCCGTTCGACGCCGTGCCCCCAATCGAATAAAACACCCTCAGATCGGACTTGGTATCACCCGCGCGGCGCACGAGGAACGTGGCCGTGTTGGTGCCCTTGAGGTAATTGGTAACGGCCGTGGGCGGGGTAAAACGAATAAAGTTTGTTCCCTCAACCGCTATCGGGTCCGGAGCAAAGATGCTCACGATGGGCGGTAGGGGTGTTATGATTCCGCCCACCACGATATGCACCGGAGCCGAGGTGGCCATGAGCCCCCCGCTATCGGTGGCCACGGCCGTCAAAATGTAGTCGCCCGCCGGCACGTTGGTCCAGTCGAAGAAAAAGGCAAGGATGGGATAAGGCATGGGCGGCGGCGGCTGAAATGGAAGCGGATCCACCACCGCATAGTTGCTCGACACACCCAGACTGGTGGTTCCGGCAAAGAACTCCACCGAGCTCACCGCCCCTTCCGCATCATGCGTATCGGCAATAATTGAAATGTCCGCCGGTGCCGTAAACGTCGCCCCGCTCTGTGGCGACACTATTGCCACCAACGGCGGCGTATTGGTTATCGGCGGGGTTTGTGCGGAACTGCTGGCCGCGGTGAATAGGAGAACTGACAGTGTAATGACGTTTCCTGCAAAACGGGACGCGCAAACGGCTTTCATAAATATCCTCTCCGACGCTGGTTTGATTCGCCCTTAACGGCAAAACTTTGTGTAAGTATGACTAATGCCCACTATTCAGCATTTTGTCAAGAATGAACCCTCCTACAGCGCCAGCAAAAGCCTTTTGATTTCCTTCAGGCGCGCCTTTGCTTCCTTTTTCGTGAGGCGCGGAAATTTTCCGCTCAACGTGATAAAATCATTGTTGCGCGTCAGCATCAGCCTGTCCTCCTTCACTTCAATAATCGTGATGCCCCGCTCGCTCGCGAGTATTTTAAGTTCACCCACCAGCAACAGCATTTCCATGGCCGCCGGCAGCGGCCCAAACCGGTCCCGCATTTCCACCTCCAACCGCTCCAACGCCGCCTTGTCCGTGGCCTGGGCCAGTTTGCGATAAATTTCAATCCGTTGCTGTGCCTCGGAAACATACGCCAGCGGAATGAACGCTGAAGCCTTGGACGACGCCACTCGCGGCGCGCGCGTTTCCGGCTCGGACTCCTCCTCCGTATAGATGGAAACTTCGCGCGGCACCACGATTTCCAGCTCCGGTTTGGGACTTTGCGCCTTGGCTCTCGGGCTCGGTCGCGTTGCTTCCTCTCCCGGGCTCAACGCCAGAAAATCGAACCGCACCTGAACCTCCACGCGCGGCTTGACCTTCTCCCCCTTCAACGCCGCCACGCTCTGCTTGAGCAATTGGCAATACAAATCAAAGCCCACCGCCGTGATCTGCCCGCTCTGCTCCGGCCCCAGCATGTTGCCCGCGCCGCGAATCTCCAGATCACGCATCGCAATTTTAAAGCCGCTGCCCAGCGTCGAATATTGTTTCAACGCGGTGATCCGCTTCCGCGCATCCGCCAGCAATCCCGCATGGCGCGGCAACAGCAGATACGCATACGCCTGATGCTTGTAACGTCCCACCCGGCCGCGCAACTGATAAAGGTCGCTCAACCCAAACCGATCCGCGCGATCAATCAAAATGGTGTTCGCATTGGGAATATCCAACCCGCTTTCAATAATCGTCGTGGAAAGCAGCACATCCGCCTCCCCGTTGATGAACGTGGTCATGATTTCCTCCAGTTCATCCCCCGGCATTTGACCGTGCCCCACCACGATGCGCGCCTGCGGCACCAGCGTGCGCAGCTTCTGCGCCACCGTCTCAATCGTCCCCACGCGGTTGTGCAGAAAAAACACCTGGCCGCCCCGGTTCAACTCCCGCTGAATCGCATCGCGAATCAACCGCTCGTCGTACTGCGCCACGATGGTCTCCACCGGCAAGCGGTCCTGCGGTGGCGTTTCAATGGTGCTCATGTCCCGCGCCCCCGTCAGCGCCAGGTACAGCGTGCGCGGAATGGGTGTCGCGCTTAGCGTGAGCACATCCACCAACCGGCGCAGTTGCTTGAACTTTTCCTTGTGCAACACGCCAAACCGCTGCTCTTCATCGATAATCACCAGCCCCAAATCCTTAAACCCAATGTCCTTCTGCAACAGGCGATGCGTCCCGATCACAATATCCACCGCACCCGCCGGCAAATCCTCCACCACCCGCGCCCGTTCGCGCGGCGTGCGAAACCGCGAAAGCAATTCCACCCGCACCGGATATTCCGCCATGCGTTCGCGAAACGTGTTGTAATGTTGCTGGGCCAGCACGGTCGTCGGCACCAACACCGCCACCTGCCGCCCATCCATCACCGCCTTGAACGCCGCGCGAATCGCCACTTCCGTCTTGCCGAAACCGACGTCACCGCAAATCAACCGGTCCATCGGCTTGGGCCGCTCCATGTCGCCCTTGGTTTCGACAATGGCCTTCATCTGGTCCCGCGTTTCCTCATACAGAAACGCGCTTTCAAATTCACGCTGCCACGTATTGTCCGGCGCAAAGGGATGGCCGGCCTGCGATTCGCGCGCGGCTTGAATGGCCAGCAACTCGCTCGCCACGTCGCGCACCGCCCGTTCCGCTTGTGCTTTCGCCTTCGCCCAGCGCGTCCCGCCGAGCGTGCTCAACTGCGGACGCGCCTTTCCCGCGCCCACATATTTACTGACCAAGTGCGCCTCGGTCACCGGCACATAAAGCTTCGGCGGCGCCTGCTCATCTCCGCTCGCCGCATATTCAATCACCAGACATTCCTGCCCCGCATCCGCTGCCACCGCGTCGGGATCCACGTTCTTCCGCCCCGCCGCCACCGGCAAAACTTTCAACCCCTGATAGCGCCCAATCCCATGCTGCAAATGAACCACATAATCCCCCTCCTCCAATGCCGTGAAATCAATGTCCAACGCCGAACGCGTCGCCTGCGCGTGTGGCGACTTCAGCCGACGCGGCCGTTGCACTTTGTAACGCCCAAAAATTTCCGCATCGGTGACCACCACCAATTTCGCCTCCGGCTGGACAAACCCGCGACTCAACGCCCCGATTTGCAGAATGAGCCGGACATCCGCATCAAATCCATAATCCTTCCAAATCTCCTCGAACCGCTGGCGCTCCCCCTCGTTATTGCAAAAGAGATGCACCGCATATCCCTGCCGCGCCCAGCGATGAATTTGGGCGAAAAATTCGCGCCGCTGCACCTCGGCAATCTGCGGCTCCGGTGCCTGCGGCCCCAGCGGACGGAACGCATCCAGCGATTGGAAATTAAGCACCGAGTCCGGACGAGCCAGAATGGCCCCCGAATCCGCATCCATGCCATCTTCCGTTGCCAGGATTTCGAATGCTTCCGTCGCTTCAAACACTTCCAGCGCCGTCATCCCCTTTTCCTGCAACTGCTCCTGAAACTCCTCCCACGAAACAAAAAACGAATCGTTCTCCGGAATTTGTCCCGCATATTGGTCAGCATGCGCGCTCAGTTTGTCCGGTTCGCAGAGTAAAAAAATGGTTTCGCGCGGCAGATAATCCACCAGCGTCGCCAGGCCATCCGCAGCCTCCCCCGTCCCGGCCAGTTGTTTTAAAATCCCTAACTCCCCACCCGGCGGCAGCGTGATTGACGTGATTTGTTCGCGGGAAATCTGCGTGAACGGATCGAAATGCCGCAGTGATTCCAACTCGTCGCCAAAAAACTCCAGCCGCACCGGCCATGGACTCGTCATCGGGTAAACATCCAAAATGCCCCCGCGCAAGGCCATTTCCCCTTTTTGCGTCACCTCCGCTTCGGGCTCATACCCCTGCGCCTCAAGCCACTCCACCAAATCCAGCGGCTCGATGCGGTCACTCCGCTTCAAAGTGCGCGTGCGCTCCTTGAGTATCCCCGCCGGAAAAGTCCGTTGCAACAACGCCGTGATATTGGCCACGATCAGTTTCGCATTGGGAATCCGCCCCTCGCCACGCCCGGAAAGCGCCACCAACGTCTCCAACCGCTCACTGATCACATCCGCATGCGGCAGCTTGGCTTCATGCGGCAGAATTTCCCACGCGGGATAGAAAAATGATTGCGGATTGGCCGGCTTGCCCGCTTGAGCATCAGCCCCGTCTCCAGGCGACTTCGCAAATCCCAGCCAGGTTTCCACATCCTGCTGAAAAGTTTCCTGCGCCTTCAAACCATCCGCCACCACCACAATGGGCCGTTGCGGAAAAGCATGGTGCAACAACGCCGCGAGGAACGGTTGCGCCGCTGGACTGACGCCGGCACCAGACAACACGCCGCCATTCTCCAGTCGCCGCAGCAGGGACTGCACAGCGGGAGTTTGCGAGACCTCAGCGAACAAATTGCTTGTCGCCGCTACTGATGATTCTTGCGCCAAGCCAAGAAAAGGTTGCAGGGGAAAGGAATAACGTCAAGCCGACGAATAATCGAACTTCCGTCACTTGGCCTTTTGAAAGTTTTCCGCTATTTCATGAAGTTCTGCCATTGTGAAGTCCGTCTTCCGGCGAGCACCCAACGCGCTCCCCACATACATCCTAAACGATTCAAACCGAATTTTCAGAGTTGCTTGATTAATGGCTTTGGATCGCTTGCGTTTGTCGAGCTTCAGCAAGCTCGGCATAACCTCATAAAAATCAACTCTGTTGCAAAGAAAATCAGCTTCGGCTCTTATCGACTGATTAACATCCTCCCGAAGTTTTGATAAACAGGCTTTGACCTCTGAAAGGATTTTCTCATCTGGCAGTGGAAATACTAAAATGCGATCCAAAACCTCCAACATCGACCATCTTACGAGAAAATCCGGGTTACTAATCAAGTGTTTCGGCAGCGACCAGTCTTCCCAACGAGCGCGAAACATGGTGATGCTCACTAATTGAGGCAACAAGATGGGATCGTTCAACTCTGAAAATACCACGGCCTCCTCAATTTGTTTCGCAGACCACCAGTCATTGAATATCTTCAATGTTGAGACAGCGATGCCGCGGATGCCGTGGTCCTTAGCGAACACATTTTGCCCATAGGCTGCCGGCACGCCGGCCACGACCAACTGTTCTTTGAACTCACTGTTATTGATTTTTGCCCGGTAAATGACATCCCTAATGAATAAATCAGCCCTCCCAACGTCGTCGAAGGAGGAGCTTTGAATCAATTGAATAAGCGCCTGAAACAAATCAGGCAGAGGGATTTCACTGAGGATATTCTCCAAATGGGGGATGTCTTCAACGCGATCGACGTAGCCTCTGATTTGCTCCGCGATGCTCATTTGATTACTCCCACTCAATCGTCCCCGGCGGCTTGCTCGTGATGTCAAAGCAAACGCGGTTCACCCCTTTGACCTCATTGATGATCCGGCTGGAAAGTTTTTCGAGCAAATCATACGGCAGCTTCACCCAGTCGGCGGTCATCCCGTCCTGCGATTCCACCGCGCGCAACGCGATGGTGTAATCATAGGTCCGCTCGTCGCCCATCACGCCCACGCTCTTCACCGGCAGCAGCACGGCAAAGCTCTGCCAGATCTTGTAATACCAACCGCTCGCCTTCATCTCCTCCACCACGATGCTGTCGGCCTCGCGCAAAATTTCGCACCGGCGCGGCGTCACTTCGCCCAGAATGCGCACGGCCAATCCCGGCCCGGGAAACGGCTGGCGCAACACGATCTCGCGCGGCAATCCCAGTTCCAGACCTAACTCGCGCACTTCATCCTTGAACAAACATTTCAACGGCTCGACCAGTTGAAACTTCATGTTCTTGGGCAGGCCGCCGACATTATGATGACTCTTGATCATCGCCGCCGGATTGCCCGCGATGGGCACCGACTCAATCACATCGGGATAAAGCGTCCCCTGCGCGAGAAACTTCGCCTTGCCTGCGCGCTTGGTCGCCGCCTGAAACACTTCAATAAACGACCGGCCAATGATCTTGCGTTTGCGTTCCGGGTCGGTCACGCCCTTGAGCCGGCGCAGAAACAGCTTCGACGCATCCTCGTACTGCAATTTGATTTTAAAATGGCGAACAAAAACTTCCTGGACCACGCCCGCCTCGCGCCCGCGCAGCAGTCCGTTGTTCACGAAAATGCAGGTGAGCTGATCGCCAATCGCCTTGTGCAACAAGGCCGCCGCCACGCTGGAATCCACCCCGCCGCTCAAACCCAGAATCACCTTCTCTGTGCCAACTTGCGCGCGAATCGCCTCCACGGCCTGGTCAATGTAACTGTGCATCGTCCAGTTCTTGCCGCAGCCGCATATATTATGCACGAAATTGGCGATGATCTCCCGCCCCTGCGGCGTATGCGCCACCTCGGGATGAAACTGGAGCCCGAACATTTTCCGGGCGCGGTTCTCGATGGCCGCATAGTCGGAATTTTCCGTCACTGCCACCGACTTGAAGCCCTTGGGAATTTTGGTGAGCTTGTCCGCATGGGAATTCCAGACTTGCAGCGTCTCGGGCAAATTGGCGAACAGCGGACAGAAGCTGTCCTTCACCCGCAACGTTCCCTTGCCATATTCGCGCTTCTGCCCCTTCTCGACCTTGCCGCCAAGATATTCCGCGAGTAGTTGAATGCCAAAACAAATGCCCAGTATCGGCAAGCCGAGCTTAAAAATCGCCTTGTCCGGGAGCGGCGCGTCCTTCGCATAAACGCTTGAGGGACCGCCGGACAGAATAATCCCCTTGGGTTGCAGCGCCGCAATCTCCGCCGCGGGCGTGTCGTAACGCAGGATCACCGAATAGACATTGCACTCGCGAATGCGCCGCGCGATGACCTGTGTGTATTGCGAACCAAAATCAAGGATGACTATTTGCTCATTCATGCCAAATAAAGGGAAAGTGTTTGCCTTCGAATTGAAGGTTTGGCGAGACAAAAGATTAAAAAACGGCGGTGAACGGCTGCCACCCGTTCTTGGCCGCGGCAATTACTGCGGAACCACCTTGATCGTCCCGGCGGTGGCGTCGTAATCGAGCTTCATGCCATTGGGCACCTGCGGAATATTGTTGATCAACTTGCTGGCCACCAACTCATTGAGGTCTTTCGGAAAACGACCTTCCTGCACGTTGAACAATTGAATCGCCTGATTAAGCGCGGCGACATCCACCGCTTTTATCGCCCGGTTCTCGGCTTTGCCCAACGCACTGACATAATCAACGGGCGCGGTCGCCAAACTGCCGCCACCTGAGGAAGTATTCGTGGACTGGGGAGCCGACGGGCTATTCTTGTCGCTGCAACCCGCCAGAAATAAAGCGGACACCAACACGAAACTCAAAGGCATTTTCATGGGAAAAGCTTAATCGATCTTCGGAAAAATCCAAGCGGAACCTTGGCGGACCGGCGCCTGGCACCGGGTGAAAAAAGTACGCAAACAGACCGGGCAAAAACTCCTGCCCGGCTTGTGCGCACACCATACTTTCCCAGTACGTCTGGGAGGTAGGATTACTTATTGGTCGAAGCCGGCGGCACCGCGTTGGTGCTGGGAGGAGTACTCGTTGATGTATCTCCACTGCAACCCACTAACACCATGCCACTGAGCGCCGCCAACAGTACAACTAGGGATAATTTCCGTTTCATGCTGAAAGTGTAACACACCGCCAAAAAAGAAAAAAGACAAATTTCTACGGCCCGGACCCGGCCGCCGCCAGGGACCGGGCCACCAGGTCGCGGGCCAGCTTGATCAGCTCCCAATCTTCCGCGAGATTGCCGAATCGGAATCGCGGGAGCCCGCTCTGTTGCTGGCCCAGCAATTCGCCCGGACCGCGCAGTTTCAAATCCGCTTCGGCAATGCGAAATCCATCCGTCGTTTCCTCCAATACCTTTAATCGCTGCTGCGCCTCGCGGCTTTTGGCGGCCGCCACCAGGATGCAATACGAATCATGCGTCCCACGGCCAATCCGACCGCGCAGTTGATGCAGTTGCGCCAGGCCAAATTGCTCCGCGTTCTCAATCAGCATGAGCGTGGCGTTCGGCACATCCAACCCCACTTCAATGAGCGGCGTGGCCAGCAGCACCTGTGTGGTGTTCGTGCGAAACCCCGCCATGACCTGCTCCTTCTCGCTGCTTTTCAGCCGCCCGTGCAGCAAACCGACCCGGTTCGGCGCGAGCACGGTTTTCAAATTCGCAAATTCCTTGGTCACCGCCTTGAGTCCGCCGCTCGTTTCCTCCACGCGCGGATACACCACATACGCCTGCCGTCCTTTTGCCAGTTGCTCGCGGATAAACTCCCAAACCTTCGGCAACTTGTCCGCCAGGCGCACGAATGTTTTGATCCGTCCCCGCCCTGCCGGCATTTCGTCAATCACCGACACATCCAGTTCCCCATACAGCGTCAATCCCAGCGTGCGCGGAATGGGCGTCGCAGTCATCACCAGCAGGTGCGGATACGCCCCCTTGCGCACCAACTGCTCGCGCTGCGTGACGCCAAACTTGTGCTGCTCATCAATGATGACCAACCCCAGCCGATCCGGCGTAAATCCTGCTTTGATCAACGCATGCGTGCCAATGGTGAAGACTGCGGCTTTCGGATTGCCCATGGCAGGTTTGTGGCTGCCGGTCTGCAACCGCACTTCAATCCCCAGCGGCTCAAACCAGCCTTTAAAAGTCCGAAAATGTTGCTCGGCCAGAATTTCCGTTGGCGCCATCAGCGCGACATTATAGCCGCTCTCCAACGCCATCAGCGCGGAACAGGCGGCCACGATGGTCTTGCCGGAACCCACATCGCCTTGCAACAGCCGTCGCATCGGATGAACACCGCCCAGGTCATGGCGCAATTCCCGCAACACGCGCGTTTGCGCGGGCGTGAGTTGGAAATTGAGGCGCGCCAGAAACGGCTTCATCCAGCGATTATCTCCCCCGCAAGGCAGCGCCCGCGCCTTGGCTTCAAATTTTTTGCGGCGCAGTTGGATTTCACGTTGCAACGCCATGAACTCATCCAGCGCCAGCCGGCGGCGGGCCAGCTCAATATCCTCCATCACCTCGGGAAAATGAATCATCCGGATGGCGCTGGCGCGTGGTGGAAAACTCAGGCTCGCACCGGCGGTCGCCGCCCGGGCTGAATCGCCGCTGAAGCCTTTCGGCCACGGCTCCGGTATTTGCGCTTCATATTCCTCTAGCGTGCGCCAGATCAGCGAGCGCAACCAGCGTTGGGGCAAGCCCTCCGTGAGCGGGTAAATCGGTGCAATCCGGTTGACATGAATGAAGCTTTCCTCCCCGCCCTCGATGGCTTCCGTTTCCGGATGGTCGATGGTGCGCGGCTTGAGTGAATTGGGTTTGCCAAAAACAAATACTTCGTCGCCCATCGCGAAATAGTTCTGCATGAAGGGCAAATTCCACCACCGGCAATGCAACCGGGCCGTGCCGTCATCGAGTATGATTTCAAACACGGACCGCTGTCCGCCGCGAAAACGCTTCAAGCCGAGCGCCACGATTCGGCCGCGGGTGGTCGATGCCTCATCGAGTTGCAATTCGCTGATGGAACGAAAATGACGCCGGTCTTCATAGCGATTCGGCCGGTGCAACAACAAGTCTTCCACCGTGAAGAGTCCCAACCGCGCGAGCTGCGCCTGGCGTTCGGAACCCACCCCGCGCAAATGCTTCAGCGGCCGGGCCAACGGCGGGAGCGGTTCATTGGATGGCGACGCAGACATCTTATACTACGATACAAATGGTTGTTCCCCATGGCGAGTTGCAAATGTTCAACAGCTCACGAAGTTGTCGGCAGCTTTACAGACATCAAAAGCGGGATTATCTTAACGGCGTTACTGTGCACTGTCAGCCAAGACAGTTCCAAAGGAGGCCAAGCCTATGTGCGAAAAGAAAAAAGAAGGAAGCGTTACCCCGAAACCACACCCGCTGCGGGCAAAACAAATGCTTGCGGTCGTCCCGATTTGCCTGCTCGCTTTCATTTTGCTGGGCATTACTGCCAGCCGGCTTTCCGCTCCCGTGCCGGACAATTCAGCAAAGTCGGGTGGCACGAATTTATTGAATACTCTGCCCGAAATCATCAATGCCATCCCCCAAGTCTCGAATTGGGTCCGCAGCAACTTCCCCGCCGGCCAAACCAATCCCCTGGCAAATCTCCCCGGGACCAATGCCACTTCCTCGACCACCAACCTGTCGCAGCAATTCTCCAATTGGCTCGCCAACCGCTTCGGGAACGCCACCAATGGCGCCGCCAATCCGACCAATCTGTCGGGGACAAATGTTGCGGCAACCAGCACGAATCTATTCCGCGAGTTCACTAACTGGCTCGGCACAAATCTGCCCGGCGGTCTTACCAATTATTCGAGCAATCAATTCGAAACCAACTTTTCCCCGGGCTTTACCAACGGGTTCCGGACCAATCTTCCCGGTGGTCTAACCAACGATTCCAGCCCGAATCGGCCCTGAAACCATCAAACAAGGGTCGGATTGACGGTTTGGCCAAAAACCCTGACGCCTACGAATGTAAGATTAAAAATTCTTGACGTAATGGCGGCAAAAAATAGGCTGGTGGCGATTCATGTTGTTTTGAACTGATGGTCGGCGGTAGGCCGGTCATGGCGAAATCGGTTGAGTCCCAATTTTGCGTGATCGCTCCTCTGCCAACGGCTTTTGCTTCCGGAGCAAGCCCAGGTGAATGACGTTCGTTTGTCATCTGCCCGGGCGCTGGAGCAGCAGCCATATAATAATGGAAGGCTTGGATGTGCAAATAAGTTACATGGCAGTGCAGACCGATCGGGCGTACCCGCTCACAAAGCGGGAGCGGGGATTTCAAGAAACCCGTGCGCTGCTTATCGGGGAGCTTTCCCAACCAATCCTGTCCGCCTCTTCTTTTATTTCCCAAAGCGCACCTGTCGTTTTTTTTCCGCCATGGCCGCGGCCAGGCAATGAGAACCCTGGATTGGAGCACCAAGCCATCTAAGTTGTTCCCATGTTTCTGGCTGACATATTTCAACTCGAGAACTGGCCGACAGGCTATTTTCTCGCTTCGGCCGGCTTGGCTGCGTTCTGGGCCCTCGAAAATTTCCTTGTCCAGGCCGCTCTCTTTGATCTGCCCCCCATCACCCGGCATCCCCGCATTTACCAGTTCATGCGGTTGAGCATAAACCTCGTGGCTGCGGGCATCATCGTCCTCGCCTTCAACCGGCCATGGCTGACCTTGATTGCGGCGCTCAATTTCGGGCTCTCCCTTATCGTTATCGCTTATGGCCAGTATTTTCACCGCGCCTGTTCTCTCTACTATGCTGTGAAAAATATCCGGGAAGGTCTCAAAGTCTCCTCCTTTGCTTTTCATATCATTCCGCCTATCGCCTGGGCCGGACTACTGAGCTCCCTGGTCTTTAAAATATTTTTGATTTTTCAGATCCAGCCGCAACCTGTGTCTTTCCATGGCAATGGGCTCGCGCTTGGTTTCCTGCTTCTGCTGCTGTTTGCCCTCATCATGTTTTTGCAATATACCAGTTTCCGCTTCAAAAGCATGGGCATCACCTCCATCACTCGTGCCGTTTTTGCTTACGGCTACGTAAACAGTTGGATTGCTGAATTCTTCGTCGCACCAGATACCCGCCAGGTGGTCAACGAATTGGCGGAACTCCAAAAGGTCTCCCCGGACCGGCTAACGGCCACCGAACCCGCCTGGCCTGTGGGTGACAAGGTGGTAGTGCTCCAATTGGAAAGCTTTGGTTGGAACGTGGTGAATCATCACATTAACGGCCGGGAAGTGACGCCTTACTTCAACAGCCTGGTCCACTCCAGCCGCCTTTTCAAAATCCAGGCCTATCATGCCATCGGCACCGCAGACATGGATTATGCCGTGCTTTCCGGCGGCACTCCCAGCCCGCACCTCATCAGTTACTTCGTGCCGGACATCGACTACACGAACGCCCTCCCCCGCTTCATGCAACAGCACGGCTTCCGCACCGTGGCCCTCCACGGCGCCACCGGCGAGTTTTATTCCCGGCGCAATAACTTCGTGCGCATGGGCTTTGATGAAATCCAGTTCCGGGAGGATTTTCGCGGGCGTCCCGTTAAACATAGTTATTGGGGCGTGCGGGATGAGGAACTTTTCCGCATCTCCAGTGAAAAAATGCGCAATGCCCGTGGTCCGGAATTCCATTTTATCATCACCTTGGATACCCACGGACCGTTCAACCTCATCCACGAAGACGAGAAGGAAATTTTTCCCGGCAGTCCCATTTGGCAGGAAAATTATTTTAACAGCATGCATGCGCTCGACCGGAACCTGCGCGATTACGTCGAGTCCCTCCCGACGGGCACCACCGTAATTCTTTATGGCGACCACACTTCCGGCGTGGAATACGATACTTTTAAACCGGCCCGTGAAGGAGACGTTGAATATGTCCCCTGCCTCGTCCATGTCCGTAGGGCTCCGGAATCATGGCCCGCAGTGGAAACGACGCCCTCTTCATTGCCATCGGATCTGCGTATGCTTGATGTGATGAATTTCCTGCGGCGGCAGGTCGCTCGGGAACAAAAGCCAGCCAGTTCCCTGGTTGCCTGATTTGAGACCTTCCATCCGTTAGATTCTCATCCGTCCAACTGGTTCGCCTATCTGAAGTGGAAGCGCGCTCATATAGGACATATACCTACTTTACTCCCTCGTTTTATGGTGCTACTGTTGAGCTACCAACCTGCTGGATTCGCAAGCGCTCGCAGACTGGCTTTATCAGGAAGTGACCCAACTGATCTTTTTAACATCACTTCCTGGTGAGCCGTGGCGGTAAATCATACTCTCATTTTCACATCGGTATTGAGCAGAGCCAACTCCAGAACAGAAAATGACAGGGAAGTGTCGTCGTCATAAATTGGCATTCCTGAATAATTTTCTGTGACAAAGTCCTTTGTAGCGCGCGCAATTCTCGGTGGCGCCTGCGCTTTTATGATCGCGGTCTGGAGCACGCCCGCGCTCGCAGCCGTCCCGGTGGTGACTGGTCAATGGGATTTCGATGCAGGCGACCTGCGGGCCACCGTGGGTGCCGACTTGCAATTTGTGGGCGACACCGCCGGCAACACCACTTTTCCCGTCCTGAACATCAACGGCCAACCCGCCTCGGTCATGGCCTTCCCCGGCAATTCCACCAGTCAGGGCTTTTACCTCCGTCACGGAGCCAAACCCAACGGCGGCGGACAATTCGTCAACCAATACACTTTGATCATGGACGTGATGTATCCCGCCTCCAGCAGTGATCAATGGCGGGCGTTGTTCCAAACCGATCCCTTCAATCACACCGGCAATGAGGCGGATTTCTTCGTCGGCAACAATGGCTCGCTTCCGGCGCCCGACGGCATCGGAACCGATGGCCAGTTTGACGGCTCGCTCGCCCCGAATACCTGGTATCGCATCGCCCTTGTCGTGGATCTGACCGCCACCAACGGCCAGCAACTCACCAAGTATATCAACGGCGCAAAAGTGGCGACTCAATCTCTGGCGGGAGGCTTGGATGGCCGTTATGCTCTCGGTCCCACCGCCCAACTTTTTACGAGTGGCATCAGCGGCTCCACCCAGCCGGGTTTTGTTAACAGTATCCGCTTTGCCAATGGCCCCATGTCCGACGCTGCCATCACGGCTTTGGGCGGGCCCTCTGCCAACGGCATTGCCCAGGCTGTTGCGCCATTGCAAATCTCCAGCCTTAACGTCTCCGGCATTTCCATCACCTTGAACTGGACCGGAGCCGCGGACGCTGTCCAGGTCGAGTCAACCGCCGACCCCTCCCAACCTGACTGGCAGCCCTTAGGGGATCCCACCACCAATCGCAGCATTGCGTTTCAAGAACGCGCCGACAGCTTCTTTTACCGTCTGGAACAAATCGGTGTGCCTTCCGGGGGCATCGGCTCGCTCCTACCGCCGCCGGTGGATCCATTGGTGGTGGGCCAAAACTGCCTGCCCTCCTTCCAAACTTTAAATTCAGCCGGCCAGAACCTGGTGGTGGGAGGCCGGCCCGTGGATCTCGCCCTATCACCCGATGGCACGAAGGTTTTTCTGAAGAACATGAACAATGTGCAGGTCGTGGATGTGGCTACCTGGCGGTTGCGGCAAACCATATCCTACCCGGCCGACGGCGCCTCCATGCACGGAATCGCAACCAGCCGGGATGGCGCACATGTCTATGTGACCGGAGCCCGGAATCAAATTTACGATTATACGGTGTCCACCAACGGCCTGCTCTCCTACTCGCGCACCGTTATCCTGCCCGATAATTCAGACCCTTGCGGCCTGGCAATTTCCGCCGATGGCACCAAAGCCTACGTTTGCCTCGGCAAGAACAACACCCTGGGTGTGGTGGACCTTCCGTCGGGCATTACGCTGTGGGAAATCAATGTCGGCATGGCGCCATGGGATGTCGCGCTTTCACCCGATGGCGCCACCGCTGCTGTTTCCGACTGGGGTGGTCGTCGCGGGGTCGCGGGTGACCTGACTGCTTTTTCCGCCGGCAGCTACGTGGTGGTGGATGACCGCGGCATCGCCTCCAGCGGGGCAGTCTCGTTTGTGGACTTGAATCAAAACCGCGAAGTGTCGCAAGTGCCCACCGGACTGCATCCTTCTGATCTGGAATTAAGCCCGGATGGCAACACCTTGTTTGTGGCCAATGCCAATTCCGACACCGTCACCGTGATCAACACCCAGACCAAGGCGGTCCGGGAAACCATCCTCGTGCGCCCGGATCCAACGCTTCCTTTCGGCAGCGAGTCGGATGGCTTGGCCGTCAGCAAGGATGGGAAAACCCTTTTCGTGGCCAGCGCCGGCAACAACGCCGTTGCTGTTATTGAACTGCCCAACCTCCAGCATACGAACAGTCTGTTGCAGGGGTTCTTCCCCACCGATTGGTATCCCGGCGCCGTGGTCGTTGACAGCAACTTTGTTTATGTCGCCAATGTCAAAGGCCTGGGCTCGCTCCCCAGCAACCTTTTCGCTTATCAGGGCACCGCCGGAAAAATTCCCGTCCCAACCACCGATGCATTAAGTAAATTGACCGCCCGTGTGCAGGAAAATGGATTGATCCCGCAAATCCTGCAAACCAAGGCGCCGGCGCAAGCCGGTCAACCCCCACTGCCCGTGCCGGGTCGTGTCGGCGAACCCTCCGTCTTTCAACATGTCGTTTACGTCATCAAGGAAAACAAGACCTACGACATCGTCCTGGGCGACATTCCACGCGGCAATGGCAATTCCAACCTCTGCCTCTTCCCCCAATTCGTCACGCCCAACCACCACGCCCTGGCCACTCAATATGTGCTCCTGGATAATTACTACTGCAACGGCGTTCTCTCCTCCGATGGCCATTCCTGGTCGGTCGAAGCCAACGCCTCGGACCACATCGAAAAATCCTTCGCCGCCTTCGCCCGCAGTTACAGTCTCGGCACGGATGCCCTCACCTATTCCTCTTCCGGCTTCATCTGGAACAACGTCTTGAGTCACGGACTTTCCTTCCGCAACTACGGCGAACTGATCTTCAGTTCGCCGGCCCCGGGCGGCAGCACCTGGTTGCAGATTTATACGGATTACACCAACCATGCCGGCCAAATCAATTTCCGGCACAACACCGGTGTTGCCCCGCTCTGGCCTTACACCTGCACCAACGTGCCGGGCTGGAACTTGGGCATCCCCGATGTCGTGCGGGCCGACGGCTTCATCCAGGAATTGCACACGGCGGAATCCAATGGCGTCTGGGCCGCTTTCCATATCCTCTATTTGCCGGAAGACCACACGGCTGGTTCCACACCTGGATATCCCACGCCGCGCGCGCAACTCGCTGATAACGACCTCGCGCTTGGCCGCGCCGTGGAGGCCGTCACCAAAAGCCGGTTCGGCAGCAACACCTGCATCTTCGTCATCGAGGACGATCCCCAAAGCGGTTACGACCATGTGGACGGCCACCGCTCACTCTGTTTGGTCATCAGTCCCTATACCAAGCGCGGCCAGACCATCAGCAAATTCTACAACCAGGTCGGCGTCGTTCACACCATGGAACAAATGCTCGGGCTGCCGCCCATGAACCAGCAGGATGCCGCCGGCCCGCTGATGACGGATTGCTTCACCAACACTCCCGACTTCACCCCGTACACCGCGCTGGCCAATAACGTTCCGCTGGATGAAATGAACCCCGGCACGCTCGCCGCGCTCAGTTGGCAGGATCGCTATTGGGCCGGTAAAAGTGTGAAGCTCGATTTCAGCAAGCCCGACCTCATCAACGAAGACACCTTCAACCGCATCATCTGGCATTCCGTCCGCGGCTATTCCCGTTACCCCTCCGAGTTTGTCGGTGCTCATGGCAAAGGCTTGAAAAAGCTCGGTCTGGCCCTGGATAAAAACGCCCGCAAGGATGATGACGATTGAGTAAGCAGTTGTTTCAGCCTGGCGCAACGCAACACCAAATTGCGCCACGCTTTTCCACCCGCATCTCTCCGGCGACACGGACAGCAGGCTGAAGACCATCCGGCGTGGGGAGGCGCCGGTGGGGGAGGTGGGGAGGCCCTCAGCCTGTGTCCGGCTAAGTCTGTCGCTCGTGAAGGAGTGACTGCATGAGTCTTTCATATATCTCCCCTCCTCAAATCGAAATGGGGTGAACACCCTATGTTGATACCGCAGCCAAAAGTTTAAAAAAACAGGCGACCAAACCGGGCTCGCCACCGCATACCCCAACCTCAATCAAACATAGACCACACATGGAAGACCACATTGAAACCGAAGGCCGGGTCCTCGCCGTTTTGGCCGGGACATTGTTTCGCGTTGAACTCAACAATCGCCACCAGGTGCTCGCGCACATCTCCGGCAAAATGCGCAAACGCTTCATCCGCCTCACCGTCGGCGACCGCGTTAGAATGGAAATGTCCCCCTACGATCTCTCCAAGGCGCGCATCACTTTTCGCCTCGGTTGATTCACTCCGCCAGTTCTTGCAACACTTCCTTCACCATCTCTCCCGTCGGCGGTTTCACGCGAAACGCTTTTGCCCACAGCGCCTCGGCCATCTCCCGGTCGCGCTGCTCGGGCGATGAGGTCAGGATCACCACCGGTATCCGCTGCAAGGTTTCTTCCTGGCAGTATGACTTAATCTTCTAATTGTCTTGGTTGATCGGCGGATAGCCCGGGCTGCTCGCGAGGCGCTAGAGCATTGACAGAAATGATGTAGTTCCCTGGTAACACATTGATCAAGTAACATCGCGCCTGCCAGCGAGAGCTGGGCCAGTATCTTGCCGCTTTCCTTCTCATTCTGCGGTTTCGCCGAGAGCGGCGGCACTTTTGCCGGAGGTATCCAGTGAAGATAAGTCAAAAATTAATCACGGAAATAATCATTCGGAAATCCTATCTTTACCTGATTCCTTTCCCTCGCCCCCCATATTGGCCGTGCGCAAGCACCCTTACTTCACCGCCAAACGGTACCCAACGCCCGACTCCGTGATAAACATTTCCGGCTCCGAGGGGTTTTCCTCCACCTTTTCCCGCAGGTGGGCCATGTAAACGCGCAGGTAATGCGTTTGCTCGGCGTAATTGGGACCCCAAACTTCCTTGAGAATCTGGCGATGCGTCAGCACCTTGCCGGCGTGCCGCACAAACAACTGCAACAACGCATATTCCGTCGCCGTCATTTTGACCGTTATGCCGTTCACCTTGACGCTGCGCGAAGTCAAATCCACCTCCAGCCGCCCGGATTTATAAACCGCCACATCCGCCGTCGGTTGCGCATGCCGCTGCGCCACCCGCAACCGCGCCAGCAATTCCCCCGTGCCAAACGGCTTGGTCAAATAATCATCCGCGCCATTGTCCAGCGCCGCGATTTTATCCGCTTCCCGGTCGCGCACGGATAACACAATCACCGGCACTCCGGTCCATTCGCGCAGCTTCTTGAGCACGCTCACCCCATCCATGTCCGGCAAGCCCAAATCCAGGATCACCACGTCGGGCCGACGGTGCGCAGCCTCGGCCAGCCCCAATTGCCCATTCGCCGCCTCAAAAACCTGATAGCCGTTCGCCTCCAGGTTGATCCGCAACAGACGGCGTATTTGCACCTCGTCATCAATCACCAGTGCCACTGGGGTAAGCGTTTCCTCACTCATATTTTTTCCGGCAAAATCACCGGCACTTCTCCCAGCGGCAGCCACAAGGTAAATGCCGCCCCGCCGCCCGGTTGGTTGCTGACTTGCACCCGGCCATTCTGCGCCTCGACAAAGCCTTTGACAATGGAAAGCCCCAACCCCGTCCCGCCGGCCGCCGCACCGGGGGCGCGATAAAACTTATCAAACACCCGCTCCAACGCCTCCGGCGGAATGCCCGGCCCTTTGTCCGCCACGGTCACAGCCAGTTCATCATTCTGGATTTTGGCGCTGACCTGTACCGCCGTCCCCGGCGGTGTGTGAAATGCCACATTTAACAACAGGTTCGTCAGCGCCTGTTCCATCAGCACAAAATCCATTTGCACCAGCGGCAATTCCGGGCAGAGCACAATGCTCACCGGATGCTCCGCCAACTCCTTCCGCAAATGTTTCACCGTTACATGGACCAAATCACCCACATCACACCAATCGAGCTTCGGCTTCATCTGCCCGGACTCCACGCGGGTGATGTCCAGGATATTGCCCACCAACCGGTTCAGCCGCGCCACCGCTTCCTTGATTTCATCCAGCATCGCCTCCGTGCGACTGGCTGACGCCACGGTGCCGCGCTCACTCAACGCGCTCGCGGCGCTGGCAATCGCCGCAATGGGCGTCCGCATTTCGTGCGAGATGGAATCCAGCAGGCTCTTGCTCAACCGCTCCGACTCCGCCGCCAGATGCGATTGTTGCGCCGCCTCATGCAACCGCTGGCGGTCAATCACCAACCCCGCCTGACGCACAAATGCTTCCAGCAAATTATTCTGCTCCAGATTTGGCGCATTCTTTTGAGATAACTTCACCCCGATGACTCCCAAATTCCCGGCTGGCGTGGCCAGTGGAAGATACAACGCCTCGGAAAGCGGCAGATTATCCGTGAATTGACCCGCCGCCCGGTTGTGGTCAAAAACCCACGTCGCCACACTGTGTTCCTTCTCCGTCATGGCCAGCGTACTTCCGCTCATCGGCTGCCTGGGCAGGCGGCCATTCGGCCCCTTTAACACAACCGCCACCTCTGCGTTGAACATTTTTCCGATATGCTTCACCACCACTTTTACAACCTGATCCAGCGTCAGGGCATCGGCCAATTCCCGCGTCAGCAGGTACAACGCCGTGGTCCGTTCCTCCCGCCGGCGTTCGGCTTTTTCCTGGGTGCGAAACCGCGCGATCAATTCTCCCATGACGATGGCAACGACGAAAAAGGTAACAAACATCATCGCGTCTTCAAACGAGTTGATGCGAAAGGTGTAGGGCGGCGGCAGGAAGAAGAAATTCCAGAGCAACGCGCTCAAGGTGGCGCTGGCCAACACCGGCCCGCGCTCCACAAATAATGCCAGCACCACGATTGTTAGCAGATAGTCCAGGCCAATGGCGCGGTAGCGAATATAAGGATTGAGAAAAACATTGAGGAGCGTGACCCCAGCCACCACCCCCAGGCTCAGCAGATATTGTTTCGCGCCGGTTGGCCGTGGGAAATGGAGAATTGGCTTTGGCTGCGGCGTGTCTGATTTGCCGGCACGGACAATGTTAATATCAATGTCCCCGCTCTCCTCCACCAACCGATGCAAAAAACGACCGCCCCTCAAAAATTGCCCCAGCCCGCCGCCGGCCGGCTTGCCGACCACGATTTGCGTCACATTATGCTGCCGGGCGATGCGCAGCACTCCGCGCACCAAATCCTCATCGGCCGTGGTGATGACTTCGCCACCCAATTCCCGCGCCAGTGCGAGATTTTTGGTCAGCCTTGCCTGGTCGGCTTCCGACAACGCCTTGGCGGATTCCACATGCACCGCCAGCCAGTGCCCGTCCAAACTGTCCGCCAACCGCCGCGTCCAACGCACCATTTGCGCCGAGAGCGGACTCGCACTCACCGCCACCAGCAGGCGATGCCCCGTCTTCCACGGCTCCTGGATCTGCATCACTTGCAGATAATCCCGCACGTCCTGGCCCACCCGTTCTGCCGCCAGCCGCAGCGCCATTTCGCGCAAGGCCGTCAAATTTCCCTCGCGGAAAAAATTAACCATCGCCACCTCCGCGCGATCCGGCAAATAAACCTTTCCCTCATCCAGCCGTCGCATCAGGTCGTCTGGCGAAATATCAATCAGTTCGATTTCCGCCAGATCCAGCACGCGATCCGGAACCGTTTCGTGGACAATGGAACCGGTAATCTCCGCCACCGTATGCGCCCGGCTCTCCACGTGCTGCACGTTGAGCGTCGTGTAAACATCAATCCCGGCATCCAGCAGTTCGAGAATATCCTGAAACCGTTTGGGATGGCGCGAACCCGGCGCGTTGGTGTGGGCCAGTTCATCTACCAGCGCCAGTTTCGGCTTCCGCGCCAGCACCGCCTCCACGTCCATCTCCGAAAGTGTGAGGCCGCGATGTTCCTTCTGCTGGCGTGGAATGACCGGCAAGCCTTGGAGTAACGCGTCCGTCTCCTTCCGCCCGTGGGTTTCCACATAGCCGATGACCACATCCACGCCCGCTGCCTGCTGTTTACGGGCTGCCTCCAGCATGGCATAGGTCTTGCCCACGCCCGCCGCCATGCCGAGAAAGATTTTTAACTGCCCCAGCTTGCCGGTCCGTTCCTGTCGTTGGATCGCCTCCAACAAACTGTCGGGATCAGCGCGAATGTCGTCATTCACAGGGTTATGTTAGCTCATCCGTTCCCAAACAGCAGCATTATTTCAAGGCATCCAGTGCCAGGTTCAGTTTCAACACATTAACACCCGCATCGCCCAACACGCCCAAATCCGGGCTGTCTGTGTTCTGGCGAATCAACTCTGCCACCTTCTCCGGAGGCACCCCGCGCGCTTTCGCCACCCGAGGTGCTTGCAGTTCGGCATTGCGCACACTGATATGCGGGTCCAGCCCGCTCCCGGAGGCCGTCACTGCATCCGCCGGCACCGGGTCGGCATCATTAAGCCCGTTTTTCTTCCGGTAATCTGCCACCCGATCCTTGATGGCATCATTCAACTTTTGCGATGTCGGCCCCAGGTTGCTGCCAGCCGAACTCGTCGCATCATAGCCATTGCCCGCCGCAGAGGGACGCGAATTAAAATATTTGTCACCCGTAAAGGGCTGGCCCAGCAACGCCGAACCCCGCACGGTGCCGGACGCATCCGTGATCAGGCTGCCATTGGCCTTGTCGTGAAACAGGATTTGCGCGGCGGCGAAGACCACCAGGGGATAAATTCCGCAGCACACAATCGCCAAAACCAATACGGCCATCACGGAGCTGCGCAAGTTGCGAATAAGTGATTTCATATGCTTAAGCCAGGTTGAGGGCGGTGACAATCACATCGATTGCCTTAATGCCCAGGAACGGAATGATGACGCCGCCCACGCCGTAAATCAGCAGATTGCGTTGCAGAATTGCCAGCGCGCCAATCGGCTGAAACTTCACCCCGCGCAAGGCCAGCGGAATCAAAATAATGATGATGAGGGCGTTGAAAATCACCGCGCTGAGAATCGCGCTGCCGGGACTGTGCAGATGCATGACGTTGAGCGGCGCGATCGCCGGAAACGTGGCCATCAACATCGCCGGGATGATCGCGAAATATTTGGCCACGTCATTCGCGATGCTGAACGTCGTCAACGCCCCGCGGGTGATCAACAGTTGCTTCCCGATTTCAATGATCTCCAGCAGCTTCGTCGGATTGGAGTCCAGGTCCACCATGTTGCCCGCCTCCTTCGCCGCCTGCGTGCCGGTGTTCATGGCCACTCCCACATCCGCCTGGGCCAGCGCCGGCGCATCATTGGTGCCGTCGCCAATCATGGCAATCATCCGCCCGCCCTGTTGCTCCTTGCGAATCAACGCCAGCTTGTCTTCCGGTTTGGCTTCCGCCAGAAAATCGTCCACGCCCGCTTCCAGCGCAATCGCCGCGGCGGTCAATTTATTGTCGCCCGTGATCATGACGGTCTTGATGCCCATGGCACGCAGCCGTTTGAAACGCTCCGGCAACCCGCCCTTCACAATGTCCTTCAGATAAATGACCCCCAGCACCTTCGCCTTGGTGGCCACCAGCAATGGCGTGCCGCCCGCGCGCGCCACTTTTTCCACGGCCTGAATAATCTCCGCCGCCGGCTGGCTGCCGACAAATTTGTAAATCGAATCCGCCGCGCCTTTGCGGTATTGCACTCCGTCCAGGTCCACCCCGCTCATGCGGGTCTGCGCGCTGAACTTGATGAACTGCGCATGGGGCAACTCATGAATCTCCCGCGCGCGAATGCCAAACTTCTTCGCCAGCACCACCACGCTGCGCCCCTCCGGCGTTTCATCCGCCAGCGAAGACAATTGCGCCGCATCCGCCAATTCCTGTTCGGTCACACCCGGCGCGGGCATAAACTCTGTCGCCTGCCGGTTGCCCAGCGTAATCGTTCCCGTTTTGTCCAACAGCAGCACGTCCACGTCCCCGGCGGCTTCCACCGCGCGCCCGCTCATCGCCAGCACATTGCGCTGCAATAACCGGTCCATGCCCGCAATTCCAATTGCGCTCAACAATCCGCCAATCGTCGTCGGAATCAAACAAACCAGCAGCGCAATCAATACCGGCACGGAAAACACCGTCGCCGAATAAATGCCCATCGGCTTCAACGCCATGATCACGAACATGAAGATGAGCGTCAGCGCCGCCAGCAGAATGGTCAGCGCAATCTCATTCGGCGTCTTCTGGCGCTTGGCCCCTTCCACCAGCGAAATCATGCGATCCAAAAAGCCATGCCCGGGATCCGCCGTGATGCGCACCTTGATTTCATCGGATAACACCCGCGTCCCGCCCGTGACCGCGCTCCGGTCGCCGCCGCTTTCGCGCACCACCGGGGCCGATTCCCCGGTGATGGCGGATTCATCCACCGTCGCCGCCCCCTCAATGACTTCCCCATCGCCTGGAATAATTTCTCCGGTGCGTACGACGACCACATCAGCTTTGCGCAAGGTATCCGCTCCCACTTCTTCGGTTTTGCCGTCGCCGCGGATTTTATGCGCCGTGCTGTGCGTGCGGGTTTTCCGCAACGCTTTTGCCTGGGCCTTGCCCCGGCCTTCGGCGACAGCTTCCGCGAAATTGGCGAACAAAACCGTGAACCAAAGCCACAAGGCAATTTGCGCAATCACTCCGCGTTCGTGCGTGGGCAGAAAAATATCCGCGGTTGTCAGGATCGCCCCGACCAGCGTCACGAACATGACCGGGTTCTTGATCATCGCCCGGGGATGGAGCTTCTTGAAGGCATCCACAATGGCCGGCCCGGCAATATTCCAATCAAACAGGGAGGGTGCTTTATGGGTCATGATAATTTCGCGTGGTTAAAAGAGTTTCCCTTGCAGCGTCAGAAAATGTTCCACCACCGGCCCCAACGCCAGGGCGGGCAGGAAGGTAAGAGCGCCGACCAGCAGAACAGTGCCGATCAGCAAGGCGGTAAAGGTGAAGCCGGACACCGGGAAAGTTCCCGCGCTCTGCGGGACCACCTTCTTCTGGGCCAGTGCCCCCGCCAGCGCCATGATCGGCACGATCATTAGGAACCGCCCAATCAACGTGGCCAGGCCGAGCGTGGTGTCATACCACGGTTCATTCGCCGTCAATCCCGCAAACGCGCTGCCGTTGTTGCCGGTGCAGGAACTGAACGCATAAAGCATTTCGCTCAACCCATGCGGACCCGCGTTATTCAAGCCGGCCACCCCCCATTTGCTGACCGAGGCCCAGGCCGTGAAGCCCAGTATCGAAGCCGCCAAAACCAGCAGCGTCAGCAGGGCAACTTTCACTTCATACGCGCCAATCTTTTTGCCGAGATATTCCGGCGTGCGTCCCACCATCAGCCCGGCAATAAAAACCGCCAGTACCACAAAAACCAGCATCCCGTAAAGCCCTGCCCCCACGCCGCCGAACACCACCTCGCCCAGTTCAATATTTAACATTGGCACCATCCCGCCCAAGCCGGTGAAGGAATCGTGCATGGCGTTGACCGCTCCGCAGGAGGCATCCGTCGTCACCGTGGCAAACAAGGCGGAATTAAAAATGCCAAATCGCACCTCTTTGCCTTCCATGTTACCATCCGCCACCGCCACGCCCAGGTTGTGATGTATCGGGTTTCCCTTCGCCTCCGCCCACCAGCATACGAGCACCCCCGCCAGGAATAGGGCAAACATCGCCGACCAAACGGCCCAGCCATGCCCCTGATTTTGCGTCATTCGCCCGAGGTAATAAGTGAGCGCACTCGCGATGGCGAAGATGGAGATCATCTGGATGAAATTCGACAGCGGCGTCGGATTCTCAAACGGATGCGCCGCATTTGCATTCGTGTAGCCACCGCCATTGGTCCCCAGCATTTTAATCGCCACCTGCGATGCCATCGGCCCCTGCACTATGCTTTGCTCCGTGATAACCTGATCCACCATCACCGGCTTGCCATCCGCTCCGTTCACCGCCTGCCCCTTGTCATCCACCTTGGGAACCTGGACGGTAAATGGCTCCATCAGTTTGGCCGTGGTGTACGGCTTGAAGTTCTGGATCATGCCTTGAGAGACCAAAAAAATGGCGAACACAAAACATATCGGCAGCAGCAAATAGTACGTGATGCGAACCAAATCCACCCAGAAATTGCCAATGGTCTTTGCCGTGTGCCGCGCTATGCCCCGCACCAACGCTGCCGCCAGCGCAATCCCCACCGCCGCCGAGGCGAAGTTGTGGATGGTCAAGGCCACCATCTGCGAGAGATAGGACATGGTGGATTCGCCCCCGTAACTCTGCCAATTGGTGTTCGTGGTGAAGCTGACCGCAGTGTTGAAGGACAGATGCGGACTCAGCGCGTCAAACTTTTGGGGATTCAACGGCAGCCACGCCTGCCACCGCAACATGGCATAAGTAAACAGCGCGCTCACCGCGCTGAACAGCAACATCGCCAGGGTGAAATGTTTCCAATCGTGTTCCTCTTCCGGATTCACCCCCAGCAACCGATAAGTTACCCGTTCCACCGGTTTCACCAGCCAATCCAGCCAGGTCTTTCCTTTCGCATCGAGCACCTGCACCAGATACAAACCGAGCGGTTTGGTGATCAAAACAATAATGGCGATGAATAGCGCCAATTGCAGCCAATCAAGATTTCGCATAAGGAAGGTTGTTTAAAATTTCTCCGGCCGAATCATCGCAAAAAACAAATACACGCAGAGCGCCACGGCGATTAATCCCACAATCAGATTTTCCATAATTTTTCCTCCTATAGCCTCTCGCAAAACAACACGTAGCAGCCGGCCACCGCAAAGAAGCCAACCGTGGTTAAGATATAGGCAAGATCGATCATAATTTTGTTTCCTAGTTGTCCATGTGCAAGACCATCACGGGGCATTTCGCCCCTCGAATTACCTTTTCCACAATCCGACCCCCAAACAAGCAGGCAATCCACCCCTGACGATTGCGGGCGGTCATGACAATCAGCTCCGCCTCCCACCGCCGGGCCACCCGCGTGATTACCGCCGCCGGCGTCCCTTCTTCCACCGCGCAAATCGCCGGCACACCCTTTTCCTGCGCGCATATTAGAATGGGTTCGGTTTTGGCCAAAGCTTCCTGGCCGAGTGCCATTTTAAGCCGCGCCAACTGCGCCGGCCCATACGGGTTCAGATTAAGCTGCACTGCATGCAGCAAAAGCAGTTGCCCTTGTGCTTGTTGCGCCACGTTCATGCCAAACTTCGCCGCCGCCTCCGCCCCGGGCGAAAGATCCATCGGCACAAGGATAACCGGCCGCCGCCGTGAACGCGGACCCTCCGCTTCGTCGTTAAAACTTAACTCGCCACTGTCAATTCCGCGACCCCACCCCTGACGCGCCCGCGAATGAATTCCGGATTCAACGCCCTCACTCTCCCGCCCCAACAATGTCCAACCCAACCTCGCCAGCGAATTGGCGAACCCGGGCACCCACGTTGTGTTCTCTATTCTCACGCAGGCAGCATGGCCCTTACCCCGTCTCTTAAGTAATCAAAATGGGTATGGAACCCGTTAAAAAAAAATCAAAATGTGCGAATTCGAGCCCGCCGCTTGAAAATTGATACCTCTTTAAGGAGTGCGGAGTTTATTCCGCTTCAACGGAATAGTTGTGCAGAGCGCCAGAATCACACAGAGTCCAAACCTTGAACTTCGCGACTGACCGTTGAAAATAAAATACCGGTCCGTATATCAAACCACCTCTTACAAAAACATCCCACCCGAAGCCTCCAACCGCTGAGCATTAACCCACCGCCCCTCCTCCGAACACAGGAACGCCACCACGCCGCCAATATCATCCGGCACCCCCACACGCCCCAACGCGGTCTGCGCTGCAACGAATCCTCTCATCTCCGGATGCTGGTCAAACCTGTCTTTGTTGAAATCCGTCTCAATCGCTCCCGGTGCCACCGCGTTCGCGCGGATGCGACGCGGCCCCAGCTCCTTCGCCAGATAATGCGTGAACACCTCAACCGCCCCCTTCATCGACGCATAGGCCGAGAATCCCGGAATCGCGAACCGCGTAAGTCCCGAGGACGTGCAAACAATCCCGCCGCCGTTCGCAATCAGCGGCAGCAACTTTTGCGTGAGAAAATAAACTCCCTTGAAATGCACCAGATACAAACGATCAAAATTCTCCTCCGTCATCTTGTCAAACGGCGCGGAGCTCTCGATCCCCGCGTTGTTGATGAGAAAATCAAAATTCTTCCGCTGCCACGTCTTTTCCA
>JAQGPA010000132.1 GCA_028293325.1 Pedosphaera sp.
GAGTTCAGATGGGGACATTATTAAAGAGTCGCGACAGTCTGGACAATTTGTTTTGACAAAACCACGCGTGCTTCATAAGTTCTCGCCGCTCTGGATGGGGTCGTAGCTCAGTTGGTAGAGCACCACAATGGCATTGTGGGGGTCGCAGGTTCGATCCCTGTCGGCTCCACCATCCGTTTTGTCAGCGAAACTGCGTATTTGCCTCGTAAAATAAGGTAAATACGCAGTTTTCTTTTTGCCTCAATGTTGGGGAAAGCAAGATTTAAGGAGAGAGGAGAATGGAAATCGACAAGACGACGGGCAGCGACAAACGGCGACACCATTATGCCAACCAAAACCGCAACCAAACTCCGCGGCGAACTCGTCTACGTGCTCGATTTTGCCACGAGCAAGAGCCACCGGTCAGTGGGCATGCCGATTCGCAGGAGCCGCCGTAGTCTTTGGGACGACTCTGTGGAGGACAAAAACGAATTGTTGAAAACCAACAAGGTGCCCGCTTTTGAATGGATTTTGCGCCGGTGCAACAAGACTTCTGATGACTTTTCCTGTAAGGGAATAACCGGTTTCAGCCTTCACATCTGGTTTGTGGCGGCAAAAAGTTCCTCGATAGTGGGACACGCGTTTGGCTGTTTTGGGTCAACACGACGCGGCACGCGCATTCCCATTCAAACTGCAGAAGATTTATATTTTGTTTTAGGAGTGCTAATGAACGAGCCAGCCTCAGACCAACCGGACATGATTCCGACCCCCTCATTCATCGGACAGGCTCCGCCTCCCAAGTTTTTGTGGCTTGGTGCTTGTCACGCTAAACGAGGGGCAATCGGGTGATTGATCAAATTCACTTGGTGCATCCATGGTTCTTCGAAAGACTTGCAACGCATTGAGTTGTGTCATTCATTCAACCCAGGCTGCCCAAGTTTCAGTCCGAGTCCGGTTGAGTTCCAGAAAAAACTTTTCCCGTGATTCGCCACCCCCGCTTTAGGCGAATGGACCCCACCGTGGTCCCTGTTCACCTGAATAGCCGTGTAAAATCCAACGGCTGCTTCCCAATCATTTTAAATTTAAATGCGAGGAGTATCCAAGAAGGGGCTTGGAAATGCTGCGCATGGGTTATCCAAGAAGGCTTGCGATGGAAATCGGCCCGGCGTGCGTTTCAGCCTTGGTCATACATGAAAAGATTCGAGTGTTTATGCGATTAATGCCACTTTCAGGCTGGGCGTTCCGACTGCGGCCGCTGAAGCCATGGCAGGCTTATATGTTTGCGACTCTGGTGACGGTCGCGACGCTCGGTTTGCGCCTGGCGCTGGCCGGCGAGTTGACAGGGCGGCCGATATTGGTTGTCTTCATGTTGCCAATCATGCTCAGCGCCTATGTGGGCGGGCTGCGCCCGGGGTTGCTGGCCACTGTGCTCTCTTATTTGGGCGCCAGCTACTATTTGTTGCCCCCGTTCAATAGTTTTCGGGTCGCATCCGTAACCGACCGTTGGAACATATTTTTTGTCATGCTGGCGGGACTGGTTATCAGTACGCTCAACGAGTCCCTCCATCGCGCGGGCCGTTTAGCGGACATTGCCACCCGCAAGGAGCAAGCGCGAGTCGCATTAGCCAAAGCGGAAACCCTGCAAAGCGCGATATTTAACAACGCCAGTTTCTCCAGTATTGTCACGGACGAGAAAGGTTTGATTCAAACTTTTAATGTGGGTGCCGAGCGGTTGCTAGGCTACCTGATCAAACCGGTGGATTTCGACGCCTTCTCCGCCGCCGTGGCCGAGTTGGGCCATTACTGGCCCCTCGTCAACCAGGAGCCGAAGTGACGCGGCCAAACGAAATACAACCTATGACCAAACCGATTCGCGTTCTCTTGCTCGAAGACCGGGCGACGGATGCCGAGATGCTGATTCGTGAACTGCGCCGCGCCGGCTACAACCCGGAGTGGAAGCGCGTGCAGACGGAACAGGAATTTCTGGCTGAAATAAAAAACCTGCCGGACATCATTCTCTCCGACTATGCGATGCCACAATTCAGCGGATTGCGTGCCGCGGACCTTTTACTCAAGAGCGGCCTGAACATCCCGTTCATTCTTATTTCTGGAACGGTAGGTGAAGATGTCGCCGTCGAGGCCATGCTGCACGGAGCTACCGATTTTTTGCTTAAAGACCGGCTTGGGCGCCTGGGAATTGCGGTTGAGCGCGCGCTGAAACAGAAGCGCCTGCGTACTGAGCACGATCAAGCGGAACAGGCGCTTCTGAAAGCAGGGGCTTTGCAGAACGCCATTTTCAGCAGTGCCAATTTCTCGAGCATCGCCACCGACGCGAAGGGCGTCATTCAGATCTTCAACGTCGGCGCCGAGCGGATGCTGGGCTACACCGCCGCCGAGGTGATGAACAAGATCACGCCGGCCGACATTTCCGATCCGCAAGAAGTAATCGCCCGCGCCACGGCGCTGAGTGTGGAACTTGGAACACCGATTACGCCCGGCTTTGAAGCTCTGGTTTTCAAGGCCTCGCGCGGGATCGAAGACATCTACGAACTTACTTATATTCGCAAAGATGGAAGTCGATTCCCAGCGGTTGTGTCCGTTACGGCACTGCGCGATGCGCCGGGCAGCATCATCGGCTACCTGTTGATCGGCACCGATAATACCGCGCGCAAGCGGGCGGAAGAGGCGCTGCTCAAGGCGGGGGCTTTGCAAAACGCCATTTTCAGCAGTGCCAACTTCTCTTGCATCGCCACAGACGCGAAGGGTGTCATTCAACTATTCAACGTCGGCGCCGAGCGCATGCTGGGTTACGCGGCTGATGAACTATTGAATAAGATCACGCCGGCGGACCTTCACGATGCGCAGGAAGTAATCGCCCGGGCCACCTCGTTGAGCCAGGAACTGGGAACCAAGATTGCACCGGGCTTCGAGGCCTTGGTATTCAAAGCCTCGCGCGGCATCGAGGATGTTTATGAATTGACCAAAATCCGCAAGGACGGCAGCCGCTTTCCGGCGGTCGTGTCGGTGACCGCCCTCCGCGATGGTGCCGGAGGAATTATCGGTTATCTGTTGATCGGCACCGACAACACCGCGCGGAAGCAGGCGGAAGAGGCGCTCCTCAAAGCGGGAGCCTTGCAGCGCGCGATTTTCAACAGCGCCAATTTCTCCAGCATCGCCACGGATGCGAAAGGTGTCATCCAGATTTTCAACGTCGGCGCCGAGCGCATGCTGGGTTATACTGCCGCCGAGGTGATGAACCAAATCACGCCGGCTGACATTTCCGATCCGCAGGAAGTCATCGCGCGTGCCGAGGCGCTAACCCTTGAACTCGGGACTCCCATCACGCCCGGCTTCGAGGCACTCGTGTTCAAGGCTTCCCGCGGGATCGAAGACATCTACGAGCTGACCTATATCCGCAAGGACGGAAGCCGCTTCCCCGCCATCGTGTCGGTCACAGCGTTGCGCGATGCGCAGCAAACAATCATTGGATACCTGCTGATCGGGACCGACAATACCGCGCGCCAGCGGATCGAAGAGGAGCGGATGGCGGCACAGCGCGAACTAAGCGACGTAAGAGCCGCGATTGACCAGCACGCCATTGTTGCGATTACCGACTCGAAGGGAAAGATCACCTACGTAAACGACAAATTCTGCGCCATTTCAAAATTTTCACGCGAAGAGTTGCTGGGCCAGGACCACCGTATCGTTAACTCGGGATTTCATTCCAAGGAGTTCATGCGAAACATGTGGCAGACGATCAGTGATGGCCGGGTGTGGCAAGGCGAAATCATGAATAAGGCCAAGGATGGCACGTTTTACTGGGTGGACAACACCATCGTGCCCTATTTCGGCGAAGAAGGCAAATCCCTCCAATATATCTCAATCAGGACTGACATCACGGAACGCAAACGCTTTGAACAGGCGCTCCAGCAAACGAATGTCGAGCTTGAGAGCGCCCGGTTTACGGCGGACAAAGCCAACCTCGCCAAATCGGAGTTTCTTTCCAGCATGAGCCATGAATTGCGCACGCCACTCAACGCCATCCTGGGCTTCGCACAATTGATGGAGTCAGCCGCCCCGCCGCCGACTGTCTCCCAGACAAAAAGCATAGCCCAGATTCTCCAGGCGGGATGGTATTTGCTGAAGTTGATCAACGAAGTGCTTGATCTCGCGGCGATTGAATCTGGAAAGCTATCCTTGTCCAAGGAATCCGTATCGTTGTCCGAGCTTATGGCTGAATGTCATGCCATGATGGAGCCCGAGGCACAGCGGCGTGATATTCGCATGACCTTTCCCCGCTTCGACACCCCCGTTTTCGTGTGTGCTGATCGAACCCGCTTGAAGCAGATAATCATCAATCTGGTTTCCAACGCGATAAAATATAACAAAGAGCACGGAACTGTGGTCGTGGACTGCACGTCCATCGCCCCAGAACACGTTCGCTTCAGCGTCAGGGACACCGGCATGGGATTGCCCTCTGAAAAGCTGGCGCAGCTATTCCAACCGTTTAATCGTCTGGGCCAGGAGGCGGGTAGTGTCGCCGGCACGGGCATCGGTTTGGTTATGTCAAAACGATTGGCGGAATTGATGGGAGGCGTCATTGGTGTGGAAAGCACAGCGGGAGTGGGAAGCGTATTCTGGTGCGAATTGAGTGCTGCGGCTGCTCCCCAGATCACGGTCAGAATTGGCGAAGCCGAGGCCTTGACCAAATTGGAAATGTCCGTCGGTGCGCCACGGCACACCCTGCTCTACGTCGAGGACAATCCGGCGAATATGGAATTGGTCGAGGAACTAATTGGACGATTTCCCGACATGGGGCTGGCAACGGCAGTAAATGGAACTCTCGGCATCGAGCTGGCCCGCGCCATCCTGCCACAAGTGATCCTGATGGACATCAACCTGCCCGGCATCAGTGGTTTCAAGGTCTTGAAAATCCTGCGGGACGACCCCGCCACAGCCCATATCCCCATCATCGCATTGAGCGCCAATGCCATGCCCCGCGACATCGAGAAGGGCCTGGCGGCGGGATTTTTCCGCTATCTGACCAAACCCATCAAGATCAAAGAGTTCATGGATACGCTGGGTGCGGCCTTGGAATTTGCGGAAGAGTCCGTGGTTCAAAATGTATAACGCCGGACAAATATCATGATCAGTTCATCAGACATTTTTAAGGCCGGCATCCTGATCGTGGATGATCAGTCAGCCAATATCATTCTGCTGGAGGAAATGCTGCTGGGTGCCGGTTACGTGTCCGTCACCTCTACCCGGAACCCGCACGAGGTCTGCGAACTGCACCGCAAAAACCGCTATTCCCTGATTGTGCTCGACCTGCTGATGCCCGGTTTGGATGGATTCCAGGTGATGGAGGGCCTGAAGGCCATTGAAACTGATGGCTATCTTCCGGTACTGGTGCAAACCGCACAACCGGATCACAAACTGCGCGCTCTGAAAGCCGGGGCGAAGGATTTCGTGAGCAAACCATTTGATCTCGCGGAAGTATTGCTGCGGGTTCACAACTTGCTCGAGGTTCGCCTGCTGCACTTGGAAACCAAAAGACTTTACGATCAGGAACAGAAAGTGTCAGAACAACTGCTCCTCGTCTTTCGCTCCGGCCCGATCGCGGTGAGCATTAATACTATCGCCCACGGACGGATTATTGACGCAAACCAAGAGCACTGCAGGTTCTTCGGCTATACGCGGGAAGAGATGGTCGGCGGGAACATCACTGATCTCAATCTCTGGGCCAATCCCGAAGACCGGGCGCCCGTGATGCAGCGGCTACTCAAAGAAGGGGTGGTGCGGGGTTTTGAATGCAAGCAGCGACTTAAGTCCGGCGAAATGCGCGATGTCCTGGCCTCCCTGGAATTGATAGAGCTGGCCGCTGAAACCGATCCCGTGTTGATCTCCATGTTCATTGATATTACCGAGCGGAAGCAGACCGAGGATCATTTGAAAGAGACGCATAAACAGCTTTTAGTTTTATCCCACCAGGCGGGCATGGCGGAAATTGCCACGAATATGCTGCATGACGTCAACAACGTGCTTTGCAGCATCAACATCACCTCTTCCTGTCTGGAAGACAGCATTCGGAATTCCAAGGCCGCCAGCCTGTCGAAAGTGGTCAAGCTGCTGCGCGAGCATGAGGCAGACTTGGGCGCTTTTCTTACCATCGATCCCAGAGGCAAACTATTGCCTGGCTTTCTCGCGGGACTGGCCGGCGAACTTATTCGCGAACAGACCGCCGCGCTCAAAGATTTGGCCGACCTCCAAAGCAACATTGAGCATATCAAGCACGTTGTGTCTGCCCAGCAAAGTCTGGCGAAGGCCGCTGACTCCGCCGAAACCGTCCAGATCGGCGATGTGGTGGACGAGGCTTTGCGGATGGATTCCGGCGCGCTCACCCGGCATAACGTCGAAGTCATCCATGAATTTGCGTCCACGAAGCCCATCGCCATCCTGAGGCATAAAGTGCTGCAAATCCTCCTGAACCTCGTGCGCAACGCCAAACAGTCCTGCAATGATTCCGGGCGGGATGACAAACGCCTGACGGTGCGCGTGAGCAACGGCGAGGGCCGCATCAAGATAGCCATCACGGACAATGGCATCGGAATTCCACCGGAAAATTTGGCGCAAATTTTCAAGCATGGGTTTACGACCAAAAAAGACGGGCATGGCTTCGGCCTGAACAGCAGCGCCATGGCGGCAAAAGCAATCGGCGGCTCGCTCAGCGTCCACAGCGATGGGGCGGGCCATGGCGCGACTTTCACACTTGAACTGCCAACTACCCCATGATTACTCCCTCGGACATTCTGAATGCCAGCATCCTGATCGTTGACGATAACGATGCCAACGTCTCTTTGCTGGAAGAAATGTTGCGCGGGGCTGGTTACATTTCCATTGCCTCTACACGTAATCCACAAGAGGTCTGCGAACTGCATCGTCAGAACAATTATTCCCTCATCCTGCTCGACATGCAAATGCCCGGCCTGGATGGGTTTCAAGTGATGGAGGGCCTGAAGGAAATTGAAACCGAAGGCTATCTTTCCGTGCTGGTGCAAACCTCCCAGCCAAATCATAAGGTGCGCGCGCTGAAAGCCGGGGCAAAGGATTTCGTCAGCAAACCTTTCGATCTCGTGGAGGTGTTGCTGCGCGTTCACAATCTTATTGAAGTCCGCCTGCTGCAGCAGCAAGCGGAGATGCGGAAGGAACAGGCCGAGGCGCGGAGTGAGCAATCCGAATCGGCGAATCTTGCCAAGAGCCAGTTCCTGGCCAACATGAGCCACGAGTTGCGCACGCCGCTTAACGCCATCATCGGTTTTTCGGAGGTTCTCGCCGACAGGACCTTTGGCGACTTGAACGACCGGCAGCTTAAGTACACCAACAACATTCTCAGCAGCGGCCGCCATCTCCTCCAGCTCATTAACGATATTCTTGATCTGGCCAAGGTGGAGTCGGGGCACATGGAACTGAGGCGCGATACTTTCAATGTCGCCAAAGCGTTGTCGGAAGTGCAAACCGTTGTCAAAACGATGGCCTATAAAAAACATATCAATCTCGAATTCTGGACGTCCTCGGACGTATCTTCCCTCTTCGCCAGCGAAGCCAATTTCAAGCAGATCATGTTTAATCTCCTCGGCAATGCGATTAAGTTCACACCCGACCAGGGAAAAATCTTTGTGGCCTCCTCCATCCAAAGTGAAACAGCCGCCGGAGCGAGCCATTTCGGAAAGTTCTTGCAAGTAGCCGTTACTGACACGGGCATCGGCATCGAGGCAGATGACCAGGAGCGGATTTTTAGAGAGTTCGAACAAGTGGACTCCTCTCATGGCCGGCAGCAGCAGGGCACCGGCCTGGGACTGGCATTGGCCAAGAATCTGGTGGAAATGCACGGCGGGCGTATCAGCGTGGCAAGTGAAGGCGTGGATGGCAAAGGGAGCACCTTCACCTTCACGCTGCCGATTCTCAGCGCGGAAACCAGTTCTGCGCAACCGAACGAAAAGCCTTCCGCTGGCCACGACACCGCTTGCCTGTTGGTTGAGGGCACGCTTGGAGCCGGAGGTAACTTATGACCGGAAAAAAAATACTCATCATCGAGGACAACGTCTTGAATCTTGAGCTGACCAGCGATTTGTTGCTGGCGCATGGTTTTACGGTTGCTTCAGCCCAGACGGCGGAAGAAGGGCTGCGGCTGGCGGCGGAGATCTTGCCGGACCTTGTGCTGATGGATTGGGGTCTGCCAGGCATGGACGGCCTTACTGCCACGAAGCAGCTCAGAGCCAATCCGGTAACGTGCCATCTCACGGTGGTCGGCCTCACCGCCCACGCCATGAAGGGCGACGATGAAAATGCCTTGATCGCTGGTTGCGATGGTTATTTGACCAAACCCGTGGACACCAGAACTTTAATCGAAACCATAACGCGCTTCATTGCGCTAACACCTTTGCTTCAAACATCACAAAACCCCTCAGAGATAAAACATTATGCCCGCTAAAACCACAGTTTCCAAATCCAGTGTGATAATCCGTTCTCTCGGCTACGTGCTGATCGTGGATGACGAAGAATACAATCGAACCCTGCTGCGCGACCCATTGGAGGCTCTCGGTCATGAAGTTGAGGAAGCCGCTAACGGAATGGAGGCATTTCATAAAATCGCCGTGCGTCTGCCGGACGTCATTCTCCTCGACCTCATGATGCCGAGAATGGATGGCTTTGAAGTTTGCCGGCGTATCAGAGCAAATGCGCAGACGGCGCACATTCCGATCCTGATGATAACCGCCCTTTCCGAGCGCGGAGACCGGCTGCTGGGCATTCAAGCCGGCGCGAATGACTTTTTGAACAAGCCCATTGATTTGCAAGACGTGATATTGCGGGTGGGCAATGCCATGTATGCCAAACATCTGCGCGACCAACTCCAGGCCGAGCAGGAAAAGTCGGAACGCCTGCTGCTGAATATCCTGCCCAAGCCCATTGCTGAACGGATGAAAAAAGGCGAAACCAATATCGCTGACAGCCATCCTGATGTAACCGTGCTCGTCGCTGACCTTGTTGGATTCACTTCGCTCACCGCCCATATTGAGCCGGCGCAGGTCGTTCTGTTATTGAATGAAATCTTTTCCGCCTTCGACGTCTTGGTTGGAAATTACGGGCTGGAAAAAATCAAGACGATGGGAGAAGCTTATATGGTCGCTGGTGGAATCTTCAACCAGCGAACCGATCATGTCGAGGCGTGCGCCGACCTGGCAATCGATCTGCGGCATGAGATGGAGCGATTCAACCGGCAGAACGACACCTCCATTCGTCTTCGGATCGGCATCAGCACCGGACCAGTGGTTTCGGGTGTAATCGGGCGTCAAAAATTCGCCTATGATGTCTGGGGTGAAACTGTCAATCTAGCCTGCCGCATGGAAGCAACCGCCAAAGTGGGCAGGATTCAAATCTCCGGTTCAGCTTATCAACGATTGAGGGAAATATATGAGTTTGACGAGCGGCAAGACGCGGGCACCGGACGGCAAAGCGATCCGCCCGCCTATTGGCTGGGCAGCCGCATCGGCTCTCCTGTTGCGGTTGAAACCCACGCGGCAGTTGTGGACTGATTTTGAGAATCCCAAACGCCCGGCCGGACCATGCCCCGAACCAAAAAGTGGCGTTTGCCAGCATCTTGCGCGATTTTACTGCTGGAAAAGTTTTTTGAGCATCGCCACCAACTCTTCGTGAGTGAATGGTTTTTCGAGCAAGGCAGTGACCCCTAGCACGGATCTGGGTTTTCAAGGCTTGCAGTTGCCGCCGCACACGCTGCTGCATCCGGAGGCGAGCAAGCGTCCAACAAGCCGCACCAGAAGCAAAATGAGGATGAGCGTCCTATGGACTTGTCAGCCGGTAGAATTGGCCGCCGCCAGTCGGTGAAATTGCCGTTTGACACTGTCCATTCGTCACACCGGGTGTTCCAGCAACATTCATCCAGTTTGTCGCGTTGAAATCTGAATTTTGTTGAAGGTGGTAACCAATGGAGGAAGAGGCATTCGGCCATGAAATGACAATCTCCCCGCCCAAACATGCTATGCTCAACTGCGGTATGGATTGCCATGTATAAATTGGACCGGTGGAGTCCACGGCCACCAATTTGCTCCCATCCGCTGATGATGCAACGGATTGCAAATAGCTGGTCTGAACGCTACTTGCACTCCAAGTCGTTCCAAAATTCGTGGTGCTATAGATGGTGCCGCCCGCCACCCCGACCAACTTGCTCCCATCCCCTGAAAAGACAATGCTCTGCCAAATTGCGAATGGTGCATTAGCCGATGCCCAACTGGCTCCTGAGTTGGTGGAAATATAGATCAATCCGTCGCCGGAACTGGATGCCGAAGCGAGTTTGGTTTCATCTGCCGAGCAGGCCACAGACTGCCAATAATCCACCGGCGCGCTATTTGAAATCCACGTTGTGCCGAAATCGTCTGAGGTGTAAACAGGCCCATAAGCCGATCCTGCGATCAACGTTGAGCCATCAGCAGAAGAAGCAATGGAAACTGGTAA